>JBDHSJ010000079.1:0-16642 GCA_039808065.1 Burkholderiaceae bacterium
GCCTCCTCGGCCTGATCGCCCTGCTCGGCATCCGGCTCCGCGCGCCGCGCCCATGCCCCGCGCATGCACGCGCCGTGAGGCTCTGCGGAGTGGGGCTGGCGGCCTGCTCAGTCTGTTGGGCCCATGTGCTGCCGCAGCGGCGGCGGGCCCCGTGATGCGGCTGCGGGTCGCCACCCATTCGCTGCCGCCCTACGTCATCGCACAACGCGGCGCGGGACCGCAAGGTGCGTTGCGCGAGTTCATGGACGCCGAGCTGGCCCCTGTGCTCGGTGTGCGCTTTGACTGGCTGCCGGTGATGACCGCCCTGCGCGTGCAGCGCAGCCTGCTGGATGGCAGCGCCGAGCTGGCGCCGCTGCTGACCCTGTCCGTGTCCGGCCTGCGTGAGCTGCAGTTCGCGGCGGAGGCCTCGCTCTTCATGGACAGCTTTGTGGCGCTCAGGCCCGAGCATCCCTTGCTGCGGCGCGAGCGCCTGCAGGCCGCCGATCTGCAAGGCCTGCATGTGGGGACCGCGCTGGGCCTGTTGCTGCCGCCCGATCTGGAAGGCCTGCCGATCCGTTGGGACGTGGTGTCCGCTACCGAGGCGGACCGCGCCATCCTGACCCGCGTGGCCCTGGGGCAGCTGGATGCCGGCTACTTCAGCAACCCGGAGTCGCCGCGCTGGAGCGCGCAGCAGCTGGGCATCCCGCTGCAACTGCGCCCGCTGGACGTGGCGCGGCGCGCGTTGTTTCCCGCCTTTGCCCGCCATGTCGATGCCGACCTGGTGGCGCGCTACGGCGCGCTGGCCGCACAGCAGTTCGCCAGCGAGCGCTGGACGCGGACCCTGCAGGGCTGGCTGCAGGGTTCGAGCTCGGCGGGGGCGCCAGCGCGGGCTGCACCGGCCTGAAGGCGTTGGTTGGGGTGCTCAGGGCCGCAGCCCGCGCCGCTGCCTCAGCGCGCGCCGGCGGCGGCCAGGGCCGTCATGTTGACCACCCGCCGCACCGTGCTTGAAGGCGTGAGGATGTGCACCGGCTGGGCTGCGCCCAGCAGCACCGGGCCGACGGTGACGCCATGGCCGCCGGTCATCTTCAGCACATTGAAGAGGATGTTGGCGGCGTCCAGATTGGGCAGCAAGAGCAGATTGGCCTCGCCGCTGAGCGTGGTCTCGGGCAGGAAGTTGCGGCGGATCTCTTCGCTCAGGGCGGCATCGCCGTGCATCTCGCCGTCGCAGGGCACGCCGGGGCGCAGGGCCTTGAAGCGCGTCGCGGCCTCGCGCATGCGCCGGGCCGAGGGCCGCGTGGAGCTGCCGAACATCGAGTGCGAGACGAAGGCCACCTTGGGCGGAATGCCGAAGCGGCGCAGTTCGTCCACCGCCATCGCGGCGATCTCGGCCAACTGTTCGGCGCTGGGTTCCTCGTTGACGAAGGTGTCGGCGAGGAACAGTGTGCGCTCGTCCAGCAGCAGGGCGTTGACGGTGGCAAAGCAATGCGCACCCTCGCGCAGGCCAATGACGTCGCGCACATGGTCGAGGTGCTGCTCGAAGCGACCCACCAGGCCGCAGAGCAGCGCGTCGGCATCGCCGCGGCGCAGCAGCATGCTGCCGATCAGGGTGTGCGAACGGCGCAACGCGGCCTTGGCCATGCTGGGCGTGACGCCCTCGCGGCCCATCAGGCGCTGGTAGTCCTCCCAACATTCGCGGTAGCGCGCGTCGTCCTCGGGGTTGACGAGTTCGATGTCGCGGCCGATCTGCAGCCGCAGGCCGGCGCGCTCGATGCGCGCCTCGATCACGGCCGGGCGGCCGATCAGGATCGGCCGGGCCAGGCCTTCGTCCACCACCACCTGGGCGGCGCGCAGGGCGCGTTCGTCCTCGCCCTCGGCGTAGATCACGCGGCCCTTGCGCGCCTTGGCGGCGGCAAACACCGGGCGCATCACCAGACCGGTCTGGTAGACGAAGCGGCTGAGGGACTGGCGGTAGGCATCCAGGTCCTTGATCGGGCGCGTGGCCACGCCGCTGGCGGCGGCCGCCTCGGCCACGGCCGGCGCGATGCGCAGGATCAGCCGTGCGTCAAAGGGCTTGGGAATGATGTACTCGGGCCCGAAGTGCAGCTCCTGGCCGGCATAGGCGGCAGCCACCTCGTCGCTGATCTCGGCCTTGGCCAGTGCGGCGATCTCGCGCACACAGGCCAGCTTCATTTCTTCGGTGATGCGGGTGGCGCCGCAATCCAGCGCGCCGCGGAAGATGTAGGGGAAGCAGAGGACGTTGTTGACCTGGTTCGGATAGTCGCTGCGGCCGGTGGCCATGATGGCGTCGTCGCGCACCTGCTTGACCAACTCGGGGCGGATCTCCGGCTCGGGGTTGGCCAGGGCCAGGATCACCGGACGCGCGGCCATCGTGGCCACCATCTCGGGCTTGAGCACGCCAGCGGCGGAGCAGCCGAGGAACACGTCGGCGCCGTGCATGGCGTCGGCCAGGGTACGGGCCGCCGTCCGCTGGCAATAGCGCTGCTTGCTCTCGTCCAGTTTGGCGGCATCGGGGCGCTCGCTCTGGATCACCCCCTTGGAGTCGATCACATAAATGTGCTCGCGCTGCACGCCCAGGCCCACCATCACGTCCAGACAGGCGATGGCCGCCGCGCCGGCGCCACTGACCACCAGCTTGATCGAGCCGATCGGCTTGCCCACCAGCTCCAGCGCGTTCAAGAGCGCGGCGCCACTGATGATGGCGGTGCCGTGCTGGTCGTCGTGGAAGACCGGAATGCTCAGGCGTTCCTTGAGCTTTCTCTCGACATAGAAGCACTCGGGCGCCTTGATGTCTTCGAGGTTGATGCCGCCCAGCGTCGGCTCGAGCGCGGCGATGTGCTCGACCAGCTTGTCCGGGTCCTTCTCGTTCAGTTCGATGTCGAACACATCGATGCCGGCGAACTTCTTGAACAGGCAGCCCTTGCCTTCCATCACCGGCTTGGCCGCCAGCGGGCCGATATCGCCCAGGCCCAGCACGGCGGTGCCGTTGGTGACCACGCCGACCAGGTTGCCGCGCGAGGTGTATTCGGCCGCACAGTTCGGGTCGGCCTCGATGGCCAGGCAGGGGTAGGCGACCCCGGGCGAATAGGCCAGCGACAGATCGCGCTGGTTCGCCAAGGCCTTGGTCGGTGTGACGGCGATCTTGCCGCGCGTGGGCAGGCGGTGGTAATCGAGGGCGGCTTCGCGCAGTGCGGCTTCGGCTTCGCGCGGCAGGTGTTGGGTGTCGTCGTGCATCGCTGCAGCGTAGCGGAAGCCCATGCGGGCCTCCATGCGCAGGACGCATGAAGCAAAGAGCCCGCGGCAAGGGCGGGCTCGGGTGCGAAGGCTGGCTCAACCAGCGGCAGAGGTGGCGCGACCGGCAAGAATCGAACTTGCGACGCGGCCTTCGGAGGGCCGCATGATATCCACTTCACCACGGTCGCAGCGAAGCCGGCCATTCTAGGGGCTAAAGCGCGCCGCTATACTTCCGCGCCCTTTTCGAGGGTCCGAAACACAAGAGCCACAAGAGGACGGCATGAGCCACGACACCCACGAAGCCCACGATTCCCACGAAGGCCCCATCAAGACCCCGAAGCAACTGGCCTGGGCCGTGTTCTTCGCTTTTGTGGTGCCCATCGTCGTGATCATCTTGCTGGCCAATTACGTGTCCGGCCAGTTCAAGCCGGCTGCCGGCAGCGACAGCCTGGAAGCTGAGCGCGTCGCCGAGCGCCTCAAGCCCATCGGTCATGTGGAAGTGAAGGCCGCGGGTGACATGGCCGCCATGAAGACCGGCGAGCAGGTCTACCAAGCGCAGTGCGCAGCCTGCCACGGCACCGGTGCGGCCGGCGCACCCAAGCTGGCCGATGCGGCCGCCTGGGGCCCGCGCGTGAAGACGGGCTTTGAGGCCCTCGTCAACTCGGCCCTGAAGGGCAAGGGCGCCATGGGTGCCCAGGGCGGCGGCGACTTCTCCGATTTCGAGATCGCGCGCGCCGTGGTCTACATGGCCAACCAGGGTGGTGGCAAGTTTGACGAGCCCAAGGCCCCGGCGGCCCCCGCTTCGGCCGCTCAGTAAGCATTCGGCCTGCAGATGAAAGCCGCCCCACCGGGCGGCTTTTTCGTTTACGGCCGCAGCTTGAAGCCGAAACGCTGCGGCAGCTCGGCGCGCAGCAGCTCCTGCGGCAGCCACTCGCCGCGCTCGATGCGGTCGGCCGCCAGACCCATGTCCTGGCTGTGCACCAGGCCCAGGCCGCGCGGCGTGTGCAGGTACAGCCAGCCCTGTTCGTCCAGCCAGCAGCTCAAGGCCTGCAGTACCTCGCCGGTATGGGCCTGGATGCGCCCATCGTCCAGCAGGCGCAGCACCAGGGGCGCGGCTTCAAGCTCCACGTAGACGCGCTGCGGGCCGTTCTGGAAGAACCAGGCCCCCGCCGCGTCGGACTCGTAATTGCGTTGGATGAACTCGCGCAGCTTGTCGTGTCGCACCACGCTGCCCTTGGGGTGGGGAAAGGCGCCGGCGCGCTGGCAGGCGTCGTCGCGCATGTACCAGTCGCCGCGTGCGTCCAGTGCCAGCCAGCCACGGCAATCGGGCACGTTGGGCCATTTGGCCAGCGCGGCCTTGACGATCTCATCCAAGGTGTTGCTCCAGCCAGGCGCAGACGCTGCCCGGCAGGCCCAAGGCCGAACCGGGCCAGCGCCCAGTGGGGAAGCCGACATGGCCGCCATGCGCGGGCTGCCACAGCGTGAGAGGGGCCTGCTCGTGGCGGCGTGGGGGCGGCAGGCTGTGGAAAGGCACGAAGGGGTCGTTGCGGGCGTTCAGCACCAGGCTGGGCACGCGCAGGCGCGCCAGTTGCGGACCGGCGCTGGCGCGGGCGTAGTAGTCGGCGGCATTGCGAAAGCCATGCAGCGGTGCGGTGACAAGTTCGTCGAACTCGACCAGGCTGCGCGCGCGCGCCAGGGCCGCGCCGTCGAACAGGCCGGGGTGCTGCTGCAGCTGGCGCAGGGCCTTGGGGATCATGCTGCGCAGGAAGTAGCGCGTGTAGATGACCCGGTTCAGGCCCTGGTGGATGGCCTGGCTGGCGGCGGCCAGGTCCAGTGGCGCGGAGATGGCGGCCAGGGCGCGCACCGTCTGACCGGCCTGCTCGCCCGCCTCCTGCGCCCAGCGCAGCAGCGCGTTCCCGCCCAGGCTGACGCCCACCGCCAGGATCGGCCCGGCATGGCGCGCCCGCAGCTGGGCCAGCATCCAACCGATTTCGGTGAAATCGCCCGAGTGGTAGGCGCGCGGCGCGCGATTCAGTTCGCCCGAGCAGCCGCGGAAATGCGGCAGCGCGCAGGCCCAGCCGAGCTGCTGGGCATGGCTGGCGAAGGCTTGCGCGTAGTGGCTGGCCGAACTGCCTTCCAGGCCGTGGAAGAGCACCAGCAGCGGACGCGTCGGCAACTCTGGGTTGGGGCCATCGACCCAATCGCAGTCGATGAAGTCACCGTCCGGCGTGTCCCAGCGCTCGCGGCGCAGCAGGGGCGGCGCCGCATGGTGCAGGCGCGCGAACAGCTTGGGCCAGATGGTCTGCGCGTGGCCGCCGGGCAACCAGCGCGGGGCCGCGATGCGCGCCGGCCGGCGCAGCCGGTTCAATGCAGCACGCCGCTGCCCGGCGCCAGCTCTGGCTGGTCGTTGGGCTGGCCCGGGCTGGCGTGGTGCAGCACCATGCGCCAGCCTTCGGCGGTCTTCAGGTAGACATTGCTGGCCCACACCCAGGCCACCTGCATGCCTTCGGGGCCGGGCACGAGCACGCGCTCGCGCACCTGGTGCACGGCCAGTTGCTCGGTCTGCAGCTTGCGCACCTCGGTGGGCTGCACGGCCACCGGGCCGCGCGCGAACAGGGCCTCGAAATTGGCGCGAATGGCGGTGATGCCCACCAGCAGCGGGCCGCCGGGGTGCAGGCAGCGCACTTCTTCGTCGCCCACCCAGAGGGACACCAAGCGCTCCAGGTCGGCGCTCTGCAGGGCCTCGTAGAACTGGTTCTCGATGTCTTCCGGGCTGGCCATCAGCACGGCCAAGGGCGCGCGGCGGGGCATGTCTGTGGCGCCCGAATCAATGGCCGTGGGAGAGGACTTCTCCGGCCTTGAGCTTGTATTCGGTGCCGCAGTAGGGGCAGCGGCCGCTGTGATCCCCATGCGTGAGGTCGATGTAGACCTTGGGGTGGCTGCTCCACAGTGCCATCTTGGGATTGGGGCAGGCAACCACGCCGGGGCCCTGCAGGTCTTTGGCGCTGACTTCGATGACGGCTTGGCTCATGGCGGGTAGGAGCTGGGGGAGAACCCGGAATTTTAGGAGCCCGGGCCGGCGACCTCGGCTTGCCAGTCGTAGGCGCGCTCCACCTTCACCACCTGCAGCTCGTAGTGCGCATACCACTGCGCGCGACCGCGCTCGCGTGTGGCGGCGTGCTCGGCCTGCGCGCGCCAGGCGGCGATGGCCTCCAGGCTGTCCCAGTAGGAGACGGTGATGCCCAGGCCATCGACATCGCGCACGCTGCGCACATCGATGAAGCCGGGCTGCCGGCCGACGAGCTCGACCATGCGTGCGGCAGCCTCGCCATAGCCCTCGTCGCCGGGGCGGCGCTGGCTGGTGAAGATGACGGCGTAGCAGGGGGTGGGCAGTTTGAGCATGGATTCAATCGTTCAAGTGCTCGGCCAGTACCTCGACCCAATGCCGCACGGGTTTCGCGTCGCTGAGGTGGCTGATGCACCCGATGTTGGCGCTGACGATCTGCTCGGCGCCCAGTGCTTCCAGGGCGGCGAGCTTGCGCGCGCGCAGCTCCTGCGCCACGGCGGGCTGCAGGATCGAGTAGGTGCCGGCCGAGCCGCAGCAGAGATGGGCATCGCGCGGGCGCTGCAACTGGAAACCCAGCTGGCGCAGGCCGTGCTCGACCGGGTCGGCGCGGCGCTGACCATGCTGCAGGGTGCAGGGTGGGTGCCAAGCCAGGGTGGGCAGGCTGCCGGGCTTGAGGGCCGCGCGCAGGCGCGGCAGATGAGCAGGGCTGAGCAGCCACTCGCCGAGGTCCAGGGTGCGCTCGGCCACCGCGGCGGCCGCGGGGTCGCCGGGCAAGTGGCGGCCGTACTCCTTCACCATCAGCCCGCAGCCGCTGGCGTTCGACACGATGGGCTCGCTGCGCCCCGCGCAGGCCGCGACCAGGGCCTGCATGTCACGCTTGGCGCCTTCATGCGCGCCCAGGTGTTCGCGCAGCGCGCCGCAGCAGCCGCTGACGGGCACGCCCTGCACGCCCAGTACCGCCAGCACGCGCTGCGTGGCGGCCTCGATATTGGGCGCCAGCGCCGGCTGCACGCAGCCGCGCAGCAGCAGCACCTGGCGCGGCTGCGCCTTCGGCGGTGGGTGCTGCACGCGCTGGCGGCGCGGCACGGCGCGGCGCAAGCGGCCGGGCAGCAGCGGGCGCAGCCATTGGCCCAGGCGCAGCGAGGGGCCGAACAGCGGCGAAGGCAGGAAGCGCGCCAGCAAGGTGCGCAGCAAGCGGATCCTCAGCGGGCGGGCTGGTGCCTGCGCGTCGGCCAGGCCGCGGCCCAGGTCGATCAGCTCGCCGTAGCGCACGCCCGAGGGGCAGGTGGTCTCGCAGGCGCGGCAGCTCAGGCAGCGGTCCAGGTGCTGCTGCGTGGCGACGCTGGCGGCTTCGCCCTGCAGCAGCTGGCGCGCCAGGGCGATGCGGCCGCGCGGGCTGTCCAGCTCGTTGCCCAGCACCTGGTAGCTCGGGCAGGTGGCGGTGCAGAAGCCGCAGTGCACGCAGGACTGGATCAGCTCACGGGCGCGCTGCGCTTGCGGGACCTGGGCGAGTTCGGGGGCCAGTTCGGTGTGCATGCCGGGGCTGGGGGCGGGGAGGCCCGCATCCTAGGCCGTGGCTTTGGCGATTCGGCGCGCGCGTTGGCGAATCGTCGCGGCAGCGCCCACCGCAACGCCCGGTCTTCCTACAGTCACGCCCATTCCAAACCGGAGACTCCGATGAACCTTCTGCGTTGTGCCTTGTTGGCCGCAGGCCTGCTGGTCCTTTCCGTTCCCGTGTGCGCCCAGCGCATCGACACCAACCCCCAGCAGCCGGTGCTGGCGGGCGAGCCGCTGCAGCTGACGCTGGCCGACCTGCAACCGGGCCAGACCGTAACGCTAAGTGCCGAGCGCACGGTGCGCACCTTCGGCGGCCCGGTGCGGCGCTTTGTGTCCGAGGCGCGTTTCGAGGCTGATGCGCAGGGCCGCGTCGACCTGGCGCGCCAGGCGCCGCTGCCCGGTGGCAGCTACGGCGGGGCCGATGTGCGCGGCCTGCTGTGGTCGATGCGCATGCAGGACGGGGAGGTGAAGGAGCCTGTCTTCAACCGCATCCAGTTCCAACTTCGGGATGGCGAAGGCCGTTCGCTGGCCCAGGCTGAGCTGCGTCTGACCCAGTCCCTGCCCGATGTGCAGACGCGCAAGCCGGCCGGCCTTCCCGGCGCCTTGTTCGCCCACCGGGCCGGTGCCGCCAAGCGTCCGGCGCTGATCCTGCTCGGCGGCAGTGAGGGCGGCACGGCCATCACCCGCGACGCGCCGTTCTGGGCCTCGCAGGGCTATGCCGTGCTGGCCCTGCCTTACTACTCGCCGCGCAGTTGGAGCCCGAGCGGCCTGCAGCCGCCCGAGCTGCCCGAGTTGCCGGTGAACTTCGTCGACATCCCGGTCGAGCGTCTGGAGCAGGCGCGCGCCTGGCTGGCCGAGCAGCCCGAGGTCGATGCCGCGCGCATCGGGGTGCAGGGCACCAGCAAGGGCGCCGAGTTCGCGCTGATCGCCGGCACCCGGCTGTCCTGGATCAAGGGCATTGCGGCCATCGTGCCCAGCGATGTGGTGTGGGAGGGCTGGGGTGAGGGGGTGGCACCGGGCCAGCGCTCCAGCTTTGCCTGGCAGGGCCAGCCGCTGGACTTCGTGCCCTACAAGGACTTTCAGCAGGAGTTCGCCGGTGCGGCCCGGGGTGAACCCATCGTCATCCGCCGGCCGCACGACAAGGGCCGCGCCGCGGCCACGGTCGAGCAGATCGAGAAGGCGCGCATCCCGGTGGAGCGCATCGCCGCGCCGGTTTTCCTGCTCGGGGGCGACGACGACCAGCTCTGGGACAGCGGCCACATGGCCCAGGCCATTGCCGAGCGCCGCGCCCAGGTGGCGGGCCTGAAGACCGTGCTGCTGCGCCACCCCGAGGCGGGCCACTACCTGGGCGGCACCGGCACCAGCCCGACCACGCACTACAACGAGGGTCCGATGAAGAGCGGTGGCACGCCGGCCGCCAACGCGCGGGCCCAGGCCGAGGGGCATGCGGCGCTGAAGCGCTTTTGGGCAGAAGTGCTGAACTGATCAGGAAATCTGCCCGGCGCTGAAGCCAGCCGCGGCCGCCATCGGCGGGCGCAGCGCCACCTCCAGCGCCAGCTGCGTGCCGCTGACCAGGCGCTCCAGCGGCAACGCGGGTTCCGGCCCGCTGAGGCTGGGCAGGTGCAGAAAGCCGCTCGGCACCACGGTGCGGCGCAGGCGGTGCTGCAGGCCGTAAAAGACCTGGTTGCAGACATAGCTGCCGGCCGTGCAGCTCAGCTCGGCCGGGTAACCGGCCGCCAGCAGGGCCTGCAGCATGGGCTTGAGCGGCAGGGTGGCGAAGTAGGCGGCCGGGCCGCCGGGCACCACTGGCACGTCGATGGGTTGCACGGCGTCGTTGTCAGGGATGCGGGCGTCGATCAGGTTGACGGCCACCCGCTCCAGCGAGAGGGCGCGGCGGTTGCTGGCCTGGCCCAACGCCAGCACCAGGCGCGGTTGCTGGTTCTGGATGGCGTCGTGCAGCGCGCCCAGGGCACTGCCGAAGCGGCAGGGCAGCTGCAAGGCCCGCACCTTCACGCCACCCGGCAGCTCCGCGCCGTCGAGGGCCCGCGCGGTCTCCCACGAGCTGTTGATGGGGTCGCCGCCGAAGGGCTCGAAGCCGGTCAGCAGCAGGCTGTTGCGATGGGGCATAGGGCCAGATTTTCGACGGCTTGACTCTCTGCTTTGCGCCCGAGGCCGATGCAGTCCGGCCGATGAGGTGCCACCGCGGAACCGGCTTTGCCGGGCCGCTGGTGGCGCCCCCTTGAGGGGGAGGCGCCAAAGGCGCTTCGGGGGTGGGCCATCATTCCGGGCCCAGGCGGCCGGGGTTGAAGATGCCCTTCGGGTCGAAGCGCGCCTTCAGGCGCTGGCGGATCTGCCGCTGCACGCCTTCGGCGGGGGTGAAGACCGGGCAGTTCTTGTCCAGCGCGGCATACAGGGTGGCCTGCCCACCCACACGCTCGGCGAGCTCGCGCACGGCCGCGGGCTTCAGCGGGGTCACCAGCCAGCGCAGCGCGCCGCCCCATTCCACCAGCTGTTCGCCCGGCGCGGCCAGCTCGGGGGCGGTGGCGGGCAGGCTCAGGCGCCACACCGAAATGCCGCTTCCGGCTTGCAGGGCGCGCACGGCGCCGGCAAAGAACTCGTCCGTCTGGTGGCGCAGGCCGGACCAGAAGGCCGCGGCCAGCTCCGACGGCAGGGCGTCGCCACCCAGGCGCCGTGCGGCGGCTTGCAAGGCCTCGGGCGCGCCGGACAGGCGCAGCAGCAGCTGGCCGCTCCACCAGGCGCTGGCGCTCAAGGGGAAGCCTTGCAAGGCCGCCTGCTGCATGGCGTACAGGCCGTCCTCCTGCTGGGGCAGGTCGTAGCGCAGGGTCAGGTGGGCGGCGGGCAGGGGGCTGAGCTTGAAGCTGGCCTCGGCGATCAACCCGAGCGTGCCCATGGCGCCCACCATCAGGCGCGCGGCGTCGAACCCGGCGACGTTCTTCATCACCGTGCCGCCGAACTTCAAGAGCTGGCCCTGGCCGTCGATCAGCGTCAGGCCCAGCAGGCTGTCGCGCACGCCGCCCGCGTAGGCGCGGGCTGGGCCGGCCAGGCCGGTGGCGATGAGCCCCCCCACTGTGCCCTCGCCGCCAAAGCGCGGCGGCTCACAGGCCAACTGCTGGCCTTGGCTGGCCAGCACGGCTTCCAGCTCGGCCAGGGGCGTGGCCGCGCCGACGGTGACGACACGCTCGGCCGGTTCGTAGGCGCGCAGGCCGCGCAGCTCGGGTTCGCGTGTCAGCACCCAGGGCGTGCCGCGCGGCGTCTCACCGTAGAAGCGCTTGCTGGCCATGCCGACCAGTTCCAGGGCATGACCTTCCGATGCGGCGGCGCGCACGCGCTCGGCCAGATTCAGCAGCGGGTCCTGAGCCATCAGAAGCGTTCGATGTCGGGGTGGGGCAGCCGGCCGCCGCGCACCCACAGCTGGCCGGCCTCGGCACAGCGGTGCAGTTGCGGGATGGCCTTGCCGGGGTTCAGGCGGTCCTCGGCGTCCCAGCCGCTCTTGATGGCGTGAAAGGCTTCCAGCTCGGCACGGCTGAACTGCACGCACATGCCGCCGAGCTTCTCGATGCCCACGCCATGCTCGCCGGTGATGCTGCCGCCCATGGTGACGGCGCGCTCCAGGATCTCGGCGCCAAAGCCCTCGGCGCGGCGGATCTGGTCGGGGTCCTTGGCATCGAACAGGATCAACGGGTGCAGATTGCCGTCGCCGGCATGGAAGACGTTGAAGCAGCGCAGATGCCAGCGTTGCTGCAGGCTGGCGATGGCGTTGAGCATCTCCGCCAGGCGGGCGCGCGGGATGGACGCATCCATGCAGAGGTAGTCGGGGCTGACGCGCCCGCTGGCCGGGAAGGCGTTCTTGCGCCCGCTCCAGAAGCGCAGGCGCTCGGTTTCGTCGCGGCTCTCGTCAATGCGGGTGGCGCCGCAGGCCTGCAAGGTCTGGCGCATGGTGGCGATCTCGGCCTCCACCGCCTCGGGCGTGCCGTCGGCCTCGCAGAGCAGGATGGCCGCGGCGCTGAGGTCGTAGCCGGCGTGCACGAAGTCTTCCACCGCCGCGGTCATCGGGCCGTCCATCAGCTCCAACCCGGCGGGGGTGATGGCGCCGGCCATCAGCGCGGCCACGGCGGCGCCGGCCTGGGCCACGTCGGCAAAGCTGGCCAGCAGGCAGCGCGCGGTTTCCGGCTTGGGCGTCAGGCGCACCAGCACCTCGGTGACGAGGCACAGCAGGCCTTCGCTGCCGATCGCCAGCGCCAGCAGGTCGGGGCCCGCGCAATCGAGCGCGCCGCGCATCGAGCCCAGCTCGATGGGCTCACCATCGACCGTGTAGCCGCGCACGCCCAGCACGTTGTGCAGGGTCAGGCCGTACTTCAGGCAATGCACGCCGCCGGCGTTCTCGGCCACATTGCCGCCGATGGTGCAGGCGATCTGGCTGCTGGGGTCCGGCGCGTAATAGAGGCCGTGCGCTGCAGCTGCTTCGCTGATGGCGAGGTTGCGCACGCCGCACTGCACGCGCGCCGTGCGGGCGGCCGGGTCGATGGCCAGGATGCGGTTCAGGCGCGCCAGGCTGATCGTCAGGCCTTCGGGGTGCGGCATCGCCCCGCCCGACAGCCCGGTGCCGGCCCCGCGCGGCACGATGGGCGTGCCCAGCTCCTTGCAGACCTGCAGCACGGCGCGCAGCTGCTTCTCGTCCTCGGGGATGGCCACCGCCAGCGGGCGTTCACGGTAGGCGGTGAAGCCGTCGCTTTCGTAGGGGCCGAAGCCGGCACTGCGCGCCACCAGACCGGCCTCGCCCAGGATGGGGCGCAGCCGTTCGATCAACCGGCGCTGGCGCTCGGCGCGCTCCATCAAGCGGATTTGCGCGGGCTCTTCTTGGCGGCGCGCTTGACGGGCGCCGGTTTGGGCGCCGGGGCGGCTGCTGGCTTGGTGGCCGGTTTGCTGGCCTTGGCCATGCCCCCGGCTGCATCCATCACCGCCTGCGGCACGCTGGCGGCCTTGCGCAGGGTGTCGCCGGCGGCGTCGATGCTCTGCTTGACCAGGCTGCTGGCCAGGCCCTTGGCGGCTTCGGTGGCCGAGTCTTTCATGGCGTTGGCCGCCACCTGGCTGAATTGCTGCGAGAGCGCGTTCCACCACTGCATCGGGTCCACGCCCAGGGCTGGGGCTTCCTTCTTCTCGCCCGTGGCGGCCTTGGCCACCTTGCTGGCGCCTTTCACAGCCCCCTTGACCGCGGCCTTGGCCACCTTCTTGCCCACCGTGGCAGCTTGCAGCGCCGGCTCCATGCCGGGCACGCCGGGGAAGGCGGAAATGTCGGGGGTGGGCACCTTCAGCACTTCCTTGAGCTCGTGCAGCGGCACGTTCATGGTCTTGAGCGTCGAAAGCGTCATGCGCTGCACTTCCAGCGCCTGAATGGTGGCGGCCAGCATGCGGGCGTTCTGCTCCAGCCAGAACTGCACGGTGCGCAGCTCTTCGATGCGCTTGCCCAGCTCTTCCGGGTTGAGCGTCGGCGCCACCCACTGGCCGATGCCGGGCAGCGCCGTGCCGGCGTTCTTCACCAGACCTTGCAGAAACTCGAAACCGGGCACGAACTTGCTGAAGCTGGCGTCGCTCATGAAAGCTCCTGGGGCAGGGGGTGGGGCGATCCTACGCTGCGGGCCAGTGGCGCAGCAGGTCGAAGCTGGCGCGGGGCAGACCTTCAGGCGGCGGATAGCCCTCCACCGTCCACACTTTGGCCTTGGCCAGCAGCTCGATCACTGCGGCGTAGTGTTGGCGGAACAGGCGCTGGTAGCTGCCGTCCTGCAGCGCGCGCTGCAAGCCTTGCGTCAGGGCCTGGTGCAGCGCGGGGTTGCGCTGGGGCACGAAGTAGCAGTCGTCCAGGGGGTACCACAGCAGGCGCTGGGCGGGCGCGCTCAGTTGGTGGCCCTCGGGGTCGTAATGCGCCAGCTCCTGGTCGAGCTCATTGACCCCGCGGCTCAGGTAGTCACACTCACCGGCCAGCAGCGCGGCGTACAGGTGGTCGGTGCTGCGCGTGGGCAGCGTGCGAAAGCTCAGGCCTTCAAGCAGGGGACGGTCCACCCACTCGGCGCCATAGCCCAGGCGCAGGGCCTTGAGCGCGCCCAGATCGGGCAGGGCCTCCAGCTCGGCCAGGCGATCGCGCCGGCACACCAGGCGCCGCAAACCCAGCAGGCCCCGTCGGATCGGGAAATCCACCCGGCGCAGGCCGTACTCGGCGTAGGCCTCGGCATGGGCAGGCAAGGGGGCGAAGTCCACGTGACCGTCGCGCAGCTCGCGCACCTGGCGCGGCCAGGTGGGCATCGCCAGCAACTGCAGGGCTTCCGGACGTCCGCCCTTGCGCAGCGCCAGGCGGGCCAGGTCGCCCTGGAAGAACGGCCGTTTGCCGGCAAACACGGGCGGCCCCGGCATGCGCAACACGGCCTCGGCCCGGGCCATCAACGGCCACGCGCCCCCCACCAGGGCGCAGAGGCTGTGGCGGCGGCTCAGGGCGCTCATGCGCGGATTACAGCAGGCTCATCAGCCCCACCACGCCCAGGCCCAGCGCCGCCAGCGCATCGCCGGCAATCAGCCCGCCACCCACCAGCGAGGTGGCGCTCATGTCGCTGGGCAGGGTTTCGTCTTCCTGGCTGCGCTTGGCAAAGGTGTTGATGAGGCTGGAGATCACGCCGCCGGCGCCGAACCACAGCGAGGTCGGCAGGTTCACGAAGCCGCCGAAGCTGAACGCGTAGGGGCTGGGCAGCAGTAGGGCGTCAACGCTGAAGTCGGTGGCGAAGCCCAGCTTGCCGCGGGCGATGAAGGCCTGGTAGCGCGGGCTGCGCTTGATCAGCTTGCGCAGCAGCTCGATGCCGAACCCGCAGGCGATGCCCAGCACGATGGCGGCCGTCTGGTGCGGGTTGGGCTCGGAGAGACCGCGCAGCACGCCGACAAACTTGTAGGTCATGGCCGAGGACCATTGCGCCGGCTGCTGGTCGGCGCTCATCACCGTCTGGTCCAGGCGCAGGATGGGGTAGGCCGCCATGAAGAGGTTGGCGATGCCCACCGCCAGCAGCGCCCCCACCAGGATGCCGCCAACCTGGAAGCGGAACTGCAGCGCGCGGTTGGAGCCCAGGCGCCAGCCGGTGCTGCGGTCCTGCTGCATGTCGCAGCCCACGCTGGTGGCCACCAGCAGCACGGTGGCGGCCATCAGGCCCAGGGCCGGGTCCTTCAGGCCGGTGAGCGCGAACACGATCACCCCCACCACGAAGGCCGAGGAAATCGGGTTGGAGTCGCTGATGCCGACCGAGATGCCGTTCACCATCACGAAGATGGCCACCAGGCCCAGGGCGATCAGCATCAGGCTGGTGGGCACGCCGAAAAAGGCCTGGCCGCACACCACCACCGCCAGCGCCCAGGCGCCCACCCACAGCAGCAGGCGCCCCACGCTGTGGCGCGGCCCGCGGGTTTCGCTGCCCGCGCCCTCTTCGGTGCTCGGGTCCAGCCCGCGCAGGCGGCGCTGCGCCTGCCAGAGGATCAGGCCGATGTCGATGAGGGCGGCGCCCAGAATCAGACCGAGCGCGATCAGGAAGGCGATCTTGCGGAAGGGCTCGCCCTCGTTCAGCCAGCCCACCGACACAAAGGTTGGCGTCAGCCACCAGAACAGCAGCCCCGAGGTGATGGCCGGAATGGTGATGCGTGCGCCCACGATCAGGCCGGCGCCAAAGGTGGAGAGGCTCATCTCCACGGCCCCCAGCGCCGCCACCTTGGCCGCCGCCACGCCGCCGCCGATGCCGGCTGCCATGCCGCCGAACAGCCGGGTCACCGAGCGGCGCAGCAGCTCGGGGTCGGTGAGGGCGCGCAGGATGTTGGCCACCGCCAGGCCCGAGGGGTAGGTGAGCTTCATGCGCTCCACCAGGATGGGCGTGTAGAGCATGCCCACCCCCGCGCCCAGCATGCCGATGCACAGCATGTAGACCACCAGCTGCCAGGTCGGCACCGGCGGCAGGCCCATCCACACACGGGCCTGAAGCAGGGTGCTCATGGCCATCATGCCGGCCACGCTGGCGGCGGTGGTCTGCATGTAGTTGGCGCCGTGCCGCCCGGCCGGGCCGTAGCCCAGGGTGATGATGGAGCCCAGGATGCCCGCCAGCACCTGCCCGCCCACGTAGAAGCCGAGCGAGAAGTTCATGTAGCTGGCCGCGATGCCGCCCAGCGGCCCCAGCAGCAGCATGCCCACCGCGGCCAGCAGGGTGTAGTAGGCCGGGGTGCCGATGGGGGGCAGCCAGGCCCAGCGGCGGTTGTCGGTGGGGTCGAGGGCGAGCGCAGTCATGGAGTCGGGTCAGCTGAGGCGGCGCGGCAGTCTGCCGCCGTGACGGAAGGCGCGCCAGCCGAGTTACCCGCAGCGCGGCGGCCGGCCTGGGGAAAGCCCGGAGTCGATAATCGTCGGTTCCGCCCGCCGCCGGGCCGATTACTCCGCCCGAGCTCCATGACCGAACGCATCGAAGCCGAAGTGCGCCGCCGCCGCACCTTCGCCATCATTTCCCACCCTGACGCCGGCAAGACCACGCTGACCGAGAAGCTGCTGCTGTTCTCGGGCGCGATCCAGATCGCCGGTTCGGTCAAGGCGCGCAAGGCCGCGCGCCACGCCACGTCCGACTGGATGGAAATCGAGAAGCAGCGCGGCATCTCGGTCGCCTCTTCGGTGATGCAGATGGAGTACCGCGACTGCGTCATCAACCTGCTCGACACCCCGGGCCACCAGGACTTCAGCGAAGACACCTACCGCGTGCTGAC
>JBDHSJ010000080.1:0-16520 GCA_039808065.1 Burkholderiaceae bacterium
ACGTGTCGATCACCGTCAAGCTGATCGCCCCGATCGCCATGGAGCAAGGCCTGCGCTTCGCCATCCGCGAGGGTGGCCGCACCGTCGGTTCGGGCGTCGTGGCGACCATCATCGAGTAATCGTCAGTTTCGCCGCAGGGGCATAGCTCAATTGGCAGAGCGTCGGTCTCCAAAACCGAAGGTTGGGGGTTCGAGACCCTCTGCCCCTGCCACGGCAAACTGATTGATCCGAAGACTCGCAAGAGTCGCCAGCCAGCCCGCTGTGGTTTTGACCCGGCGGGCTTTGCTGCTGTTAGCCCGGCAGTTCCGAAATTCAAATGTCGATGTCCATGACCCAAGTCGAAACCGTCACCTCGGGCGCTGACAAGGCCAAGCTGGCCGTAGCGCTGCTGCTGGTGCTCGGGGGCCTGGTGGCCTACTACCTGCTCGGCTCCAAGGGCGCGCTGGTGCAGTGGTCGGCTCTGCTGGCTTTACTGGCGGCTGCTGTGGTGTTGTTTTTCACCAGCGAAACCGGCAAGTCCCTGATTGGCTACGGCCGCGACAGCTGGCGCGAAGTGAAGAAGGTGGTCTGGCCGACCCGCAAGGAATCCCTGCAGATGACGGGCTATGTGTTCGTCTTCATCATTGTCATGGCCTTGTTCCTGTGGCTGACCGACAAGACGCTGGAGTGGGTGCTGTACGACCTGATCCTGGGCTGGAAGCGCTGAGAAGGAAGACAAGATGAGCGAAGCAGTTACCGCCGAGTCGCCGAAGCGCTGGTACGTGGTGCATGCCTATTCGGGCATGGAAAAGGCCGTGGAGCGCAATTTGCGCGAGCGCATTGATCGCGCTGGCATGCAGGACAAGTTCGGCCGCATCCTGGTGCCGACCGAAGAGGTCGTCGAGCTGAAGAACGGCAAGAAGGCCATCACCGAGCGTCGCTTCTTCCCCGGCTATGTGCTGGTGGAGATGATCATGGACGACGAGAGCTGGCACCTGGTCAAGCACACCAGCAAGGTCACCGGTTTCGTCGGTGGTGCGCGCAATCGCCCGGCTCCGATCTCGGAAGCCGAAGTGATGAAGATCGTCAACCAGATGCAAGAGGGCGTGGAGAAGCCGCGTCCCAAGTTCGAGTGGACGGTCGGCGAAGTCATCCGCGTCAAGGAAGGCCCGTTCGCGGACTTCAACGGCGCCATCGAAGAAGTCAACTACGACAAGAGCAAGGTGCGCGTGTCGGTGACCATTTTTGGTCGTGCCACCCCGGTCGAGCTGGATTTCTCGCAGGTTGAGAAGGTCTGACCAAGCCTGCCGGCGCCCACAAGGTGCGCCGGCTTTTGGTTCGTGTGAGCCCGCCGCGTTTGCGGGCATGAGGAGCCAGCCGCAGTATGGGCTGGCGTTTGTACTCGGGATGGCCTTGGTGGCCATTCCTCAGGAGTGAAACATGGCAAAGAAAATTGTCGGCTTTATCAAGCTGCAAGTGCCGGCCGGCAAGGCGAACCCTTCGCCCCCGATCGGTCCCGCGCTGGGTCAGCGTGGTCTGAACATCATGGAGTTCTGCAAGGCGTTCAACGCCAAGACGCAGGGCGTGGAGCCGGGTCTGGTGCTGCCGGTGGTCATCACCGCCTTCGCCGACAAGAGCTTCACCTTCGAGATCAAGTCGCCGCCCGCGACCGTGCTGATCAAGAAGGCCGCCAAGATCGAAAAGGGTTCGCAGCGCCCCCACCTGGACAAGGTTGGCAAGCTGAACCGTGCCCAGTTGGAAGAGATTGCCAAGGTCAAGATGAAGGACATGAACGCCGCCGATCTGGATGGCGCGGTCCGCATCATCGCGGGCTCGGCTCGCTCGATGGGCATCATCGTGGAGGGCGTGTGACATGGCTAAGTTGACCAAGAAGCAAAAGGCGCTGGCCGGCAAGGTCGAGACGACCAAGCTGTACCCGCTGGCTGACGCCCTGGCCCTGGTGAAGAGCCTGGCCACCGCCAAGTTCGACGAGTCGATCGACGTCGCCATCCAGCTCGGCGTCGACGCCAAGAAGTCGGACCAAGTCGTCCGCGGCGCTGTCGTGATGCCCAACGGCATCGGCAAGACCAAGCGTGTCGCCGTGTTCGCCCAAGGCGCCAAGGCTGAGGAAGCCAAGGCCGCTGGCGCCGACGTGGTCGGCATGGAAGACCTGGCCGAGCGCGTCAAGGCGGGTGACATGCCCTTCGACGTCGTCATCGCCTCGCCCGACACCATGCGCGTCGTCGGTACCCTGGGTCAGATCCTGGGCCCGCGCGGCCTGATGCCGAACCCGAAGGTGGGTACCGTCACCCCCGACGTCGCCACCGCGGTGAAGAACGCCAAGGCCGGTCAGGTGCAGTTCCGCGTCGACAAGGGCGGCATCATTCACGCCACCTTGGGCCGCCGCTCGTTCGAGGACGAGAAGCTGGCCGGCAACCTGCGCGCCCTGCTGGACGCCCTGAACAAGGCCAAGCCGGCCTCTAGCAAGGGTGTCTACCTGCGCAAGGTGGCGCTGTCGTCGACCATGGGCGTGGGCGCCCGTGTCGATGTGGCATCGATCAATGCTCAAGCCTCGGCTTGAGTTTGAAGTGGTGGGCCAGCGCCTGACCTGAGGTCGAGCGCTGGGTCATCCAAGACCGTTGGTGCCCCTCGGGGCCTAAAGCAGGGCTGCAAAGCCCGACGCCAACGTAGATGGCGAACCCCGCCGACGAGGAAATTCCGATGTGTGTCCGCACAGATCGGGGCTCCAAGACGGCAAGGTCGCTGAAACCGGTGCGGTCCGAGGGCGCGAGCCCGAAGACCGTGATGTGAGGAGAAGACCTTGAGTCTGAATCGCAACGAGAAGGCTGCCGTCGTCTCGGAAGTGGCCGCGCAAGCTGCCAAGTCCCAGACGCTCGCGATCGCCGAGTACCGTGGCCTCACCGTGGAAGCTCTGAACAAGCTGCGCGTCGATGCGCGTGCCAAGGGCGTGTACCTTCATGTTCTGAAGAACACCCTGGCCCGTCGCGCCGTCGCCGGCACCCCGTTCGAGCCCGCGGGAGACCTGATGGTCGGTCCGCTGATTTACGGCTTTTCTGAAGATGCAGTCGCCGCCGCCAAGGTGGTGGCCGACTTCGCCAAGAGCAACGACAAGCTGGTCCTGAAGGGCGGTGCCTACAACGGCAAGGCCCTGGACGTGAACAGCCTGAAGACTCTGGCGTCTGTGCCCAGCAAGGAAGTCCTGCTGTCGCAGATCGCCGGTTTGCTCAAGTCGCCCGTGCAGCGCACCGCTGCCGTCCTGGCGGCGCTGGCGGCCAAGCGTGGCGAGGGTGCCGAAGCGCCCGCCGCCGCCGCTTGAGCAGCATCCGTTTTTTCAATTTCAATCGATTCGTAGGAGCCCCAAATGGCATTCGATAAAGACGCATTCCTGACCGCCCTGGACAGCATGTCCGTGATGGAACTCAATGACCTGGTGAAGGCCATTGAAGAGAAGTTCGGCGTGTCCGCCGCTTCGATGGCGGCCCCGGCCGCTGGTGGCGGCGGCGCTGCTGCCCCGGCCGCTGAAGAGAAGACCGAATTCAACGTCGTGCTGACCGACGCTGGCGCCAACAAGGTCGGCGTCATCAAGGCCGTGCGCGAACTGACCGGTCTGGGTCTGAAGGAAGCCAAGGACCTGGTCGACGGCGCCCCCAAGACCGTCAAGGAAGCCGCCCCCAAGGCCGACGCCGAAGCTGCTGTCAAGAAGCTGATCGAAGCCGGCGCCAAGGCCGAACTGAAGTAATTGGTGCTCGGCTACTGCGCGGCCTGATCTCGGGCCCGCGGTGCTCGCCGTACGACAGTACGGCTGCGCGCCTCGGACCCGACCTCAAGCCGCTCGCGACGCCGCTCCCCAATTTCTTCCCGCAAGGCTGGGTCCAAATGGACTCGGCCTTGTGTCCTTTCTGACGAGTCCCTCCGAAAGGGCTCGCGGTGCCTACAATCGCGGGTTTTTCCGAAGGTTCTCTGATCCGACTGCAGAGAACGGGTTTGGTCGAGCTCGTGGCGCAATGCCACAAGTTGTCTGCCAGCGGCGGGTAGTGGCCCGTCACCGAACCTCGAATGCAATGTTCGAGACGCCAGTCGTCCGGCGCGTGGCCTGATCCTCCACCGCCCAACTCCCTCGGAGCTTTCATGGCGCAAGCAACCCCCTACAGCTACACGGAGCGCAAGCGCATCCGTAAGAGCTTTGGCCAGCGCGACAGCGTGCTGGGCGTCCCTTATCTGCTGACGATGCAGAAGGACTCCTACAAGGCCTTCCTGCAAAAGGACGTTCCCCCCGCACAACGCAAGCCCGAGGGCCTGCAGGCCGCCTTTCTGGCGGCCTTTCCGATCGTCTCGCACAACCAGTTTGTCGAGATGCGCTTCCTGGAATACAACATCGCGCGTCCGACCTTCGACGAGCGTGAGTGCCAGCAGCGTGGTCTGACCTTTGCCGCCGCCGTGCGCGCGAAGCTGCAGATGATCATCTATGACCGCGAGACCTCGACGCCGTCGAACAAGCAGGTCCGCGAGATCAAGGAGCAAGAGGTCTACATGGGCGAAGTGCCCCTGATGACCGACTACGGCTCCTTCATCATCAATGGCACCGAGCGCGTCATCGTCTCGCAGCTGCACCGCTCGCCCGGCGTGTTCTTCGAGCACGACAAGGGCAAGACCCACAGCTCGGGCAAACTGCTGTTCTCCAGCCGCATCATTCCCTACCGCGGTTCCTGGCTGGACTTCGAGTTCGACCCGAAGGACATCCTGTACTTCCGCGTCGACCGCCGCCGCAAGATGCCGGTCACCATCCTGCTCAAGGCCATCGGCCTGAACCCCGAGCAGATCCTGGCCCACTTCTTCTCGTTCGACAACTTCCGCCTGATGGATACGGGCGCGCAGATGGAGTTCGTGGCCGAGCGCCTGAAGGGCGAAGTGGCCCGCTTCGACCTGACCGACAAGGACGGCAAGGTCATCGTCGAGAAGGACAAGCGCGTCACCGCCCGCCACATCAAGCAGCTGGAAAGCTCGGGCACGCAGTACATCTCGGTGCCGGAAGACTTCCTGGTGGGCCGCCTGGTCGCCAAGAACATGGTCGACCCGGATACCGGCGAGATCATCGCCAAGGCCAACGACGAGCTCACCGAATCGCTGCTGAAGAAGCTGCGCGCCGCCGGCATCAAGGAACTGCAGTGCCTGTTCACGAATGAACTGAGCGAAGGCGCCTACATCAGCCAGACCCTGGCCCTGGACGAGACCGCCGACCAGTTCGCCGCCCGTGTGGCCATCTACCGCATGATGCGCCCCGGCGAGCCGCCGACGGAGGACGCGGTCGAGGCCCTGTTCAACCGCCTGTTCTACAGCGCGGACACCTACGACCTGAGCCGCGTCGGCCGCATGAAGTTCAACGCCCGCGTGGGCCGCGATGCGACCGTGGGCGAGATGACTCTGTCGAACGAGGACATCCTCGACGTCGTCAAGATCCTGGTCGAGCTGCGCAATGGCCGCGGTGTGGTGGATGACATCGACCACCTCGGCAACCGCCGCGTGCGTTGCGTGGGCGAGCTGGCCGAGAACCAGTACCGCTCGGGTCTGGCGCGTATCGAGAAGGCCGTCAAGGAACGTCTGGGCCAGGCCGAGACCGAAAGCCTGATGCCGCATGACCTGATCAACTCCAAGCCGATCTCCGCGGCGCTGAAGGAGTTCTTCGGGGCGAGCCAGCTCTCGCAGTTCATGGACCAGACCAACCCGCTGTCCGAGATCACGCACAAGCGTCGCGTCTCGGCCCTGGGCCCGGGCGGTCTGACCCGCGAGCGTGCCGGCTTCGAGGTGCGCGACGTGCACCCGACTCACTACGGCCGCGTCTGCCCGATCGAGACCCCGGAAGGTCCGAACATCGGCCTGATCAACTCGCTGGCGCTGTTTGCGCGCCTGAACGAGTACGGCTTCCTGGAGACCCCGTACCGCCGCGTGGTGGACAGCCAGGTGACGGATCAGATCGACTACCTGTCGGCCATCGAAGAAGGCAAGTACGTCATCGCCCAGGCCAACGCTTCGCTGGACGCCAACGGTCGCCTGACCGATGAGCTGGTCAGCGCGCGTGAAGCCGGTGAATCCGTGCTGCTTTCACCTGAGCGCGTGCAGTACATGGACGTGGCGCCGGCGCAGATCGTCTCGGTGGCGGCCTCGCTAGTGCCCTTCCTGGAGCACGATGACGCGAACCGCGCATTGATGGGCGCCAACATGCAGCGCCAGGCCGTGCCGACCCTGCGGCCCGAGAAGGCCTTCGTGGGCACGGGCGTGGAGCGCGTGGCCGCCAAGGACTCGGGCACCGTCGTGGCCGCGCGCCGCGGTGGCGTGGTCGATTACGTGGACACGAACCGCATCGTGATCCGCGTGAACGACACCGAGACCGTGGCCGGTGAGGTGGGTGTCGACATCTACAACCTCATCAAGTACCAGCGTTCCAACCAGAACACCAACATCCACCAGCGCCCGATCGTCAAGCGCGGAGACCGGGTGGCCGCCGAAGACATCATTGCCGACGGCGCTTCCACCGACCTGGGTGAACTGGCTCTGGGCCAGAACATGCTGGTCGCCTTCATGCCCTGGAACGGCTACAACTTCGAAGATTCGATCCTGATCTCCGAACGCGTGGTGGCCGAAGACCGCTACACCTCGATCCACATCGAGGAACTGGTGGTGATGGCCCGCGACACCAAGCTGGGCAGCGAAGAAATCACGCGCGACATCCCGAACCTGAGCGAGCAGCAACTGGCCCGCCTGGATGAAAGCGGCATCGTCTACATCGGCGCCGAGGTCAACCCCGGTGACGTGCTGGTCGGCAAGGTCACGCCGAAGGGCGAGACCACGCTGACGCCGGAAGAAAAGCTGCTGCGCGCGATCTTCGGCGAGAAGGCTTCCGACGTGAAGGACACCTCGCTGCGCGTCGACCAAGGCACGCAGGGCACCGTCATCGACGTGCAGGTCTTCACCCGCGAAGGCATTCCGCGCGACAAGCGCGCCCAGCAGATCATTGACGACGAGCTGAAGCGCTTCCGCCTGGACCTGAACGACCAGATGCGCATCGTCGAAGCCGACGCCTTCGACCGTATCGAGAAGCTGCTGATCGGCAAGACCGCCAATGGCGGCCCGAAGAAGATCGCCAAGGGCACCGTCATCACCAAGGACTACCTGGTTGAGGTCGAGAAGCACCATTGGTTCGACATCCGCCCGGCGGACGAAGATCTGGCCAACCAGCTCGAATCGATCAAGAACAGCCTGGAGCAGACCCGCCACAGCTTCGACCTGGCATTCGAAGAGAAGCGCAAGAAGCTGACGCAAGGCGACGAGCTGCCGGCCGGCGTGCTGAAGATGGTCAAGGTCTACCTGGCCGTCAAGCGCCGCCTGCAGCCGGGCGACAAGATGGCCGGTCGTCACGGCAACAAGGGTGTGGTGTCGAAGATCGTTCCGGTCGAGGACATGCCCTACATGGCCGACGGCACGCCTTGCGACATCGTTCTGAACCCGCTGGGCGTCCCCTCGCGCATGAACGTGGGTCAGGTGCTGGAAGTTCACCTGGGCTGGGCTGGCAAGGGCATTGGCCAGCGCATCGGCGACATGCTGCAGCGCGAAGCCAAGGTGGCCGAACTCCGCCAATTCCTGGACAAGCTCTACAACCAGAGCGGCGGCCGCAAGGAAGATCTGAGCGCGCTGACGGATGACGAGGTCAAGGCCATGGCCCAGAACCTGTCGTCCGGCGTCACCTTTGCGACGCCGGTGTTCGACGGCGCCAAGGAAGAGCAGATCCGCGCGATGCTGCATCTGGCCTATCCGGATGAGATCGCCCAGAAGAAGGGCCTGACCGCGACGCGCACCCAGTGCATGTTGAGCGATGGCCGCACCGGTGAACAGTTCGAACGGCCGGTCACCGTGGGCTACATGCACGTGCTGAAGCTGCACCACCTGGTGGACGACAAGATGCACGCCCGCTCGACCGGCCCGTACTCGCTGGTGACCCAGCAGCCGCTGGGCGGTAAGGCCCAGTTCGGTGGTCAGCGCTTCGGTGAGATGGAAGTGTGGGCGCTGGAAGCCTATGGCGCCTCGTACGTGCTGCAGGAAATGCTGACCGTGAAGTCTGACGACGTGAACGGACGCACCAAGGTGTACGAGAGCATCGTCAAGGGTGAGCACTCGATCGACGCGGGCATGCCCGAGTCCTTCAACGTGCTGGTCAAGGAAATTCGTTCGCTCGGCATCGACATCGAGCTCGAGCGCAACTAAGCCAAGGACAGGAGAGAGACATGAAAGGTTTGCTGGACCTGTTCAAGCAGTTCACGCCCGACGAACACTTCGACGCGATCAAGATCGGCATTGCCTCGCCGGAAAAGATTCGCTCGTGGTCCTTCGGCGAAGTGAAGAAGCCCGAGACCATCAACTACCGCACCTTCAAGCCGGAGCGTGACGGCCTGTTCTGCGCCAAGATCTTCGGCCCGATCAAGGACTACGAGTGCCTGTGCGGCAAGTACAAGCGCCTGAAGCACCGCGGCGTGATCTGCGAGAAGTGCGGCGTTGAAGTCACCCAGACCAAGGTGCGTCGCGACCGCATGGGTCATATCGACCTGGCTGCACCCTGCGCCCACATCTGGTTCCTGAAGTCGCTGCCCTCGCGTCTGGGACTGGTGCTGGACATGACGCTGCGCGACATCGAGCGCGTGCTGTACTTCGAAGCGTATGTCGTGGTCGACCCCGGCATGACCCCGCTGAAGAAGTTCGGCATCCTCACCGAGGAGCAGTACGACGTCGAGCGCGAGAAGCATGGCGACGAGTTCGTCGCCCTGATGGGTGCCGAAGGCATTCAGCGCCTGCTCGCCGACATGGATCTGGACGTTGAGATCGACAAGATCCGCAACGACATGACCGGCTCCGAGCTGAAGATCAAGAAGAACTCCAAGCGCCTCAAGGTGATGGAGGCCTTCAAGCGCTCGGGCATGAAGCCCGAGTGGATGGTCATGCAGGTGCTGCCGGTGCTGCCGCCGGATCTGCGTCCGCTGGTGCCCCTGGACGGCGGCCGATTCGCGACCTCGGATCTGAACGATCTGTATCGCCGCGTCATCAACCGCAACAACCGCCTGGATCGCCTGCTGGAGCTGAAGGCGCCCGAGATCATCGTGCGCAACGAGAAGCGCATGCTGCAGGAGTCGGTGGACTCGCTGCTCGACAACGGTCGTCGCGGCAAGGCCATGACGGGCGCCAACAAGCGCCCGCTGAAGTCCCTGGCCGACATGATCAAAGGCAAGGGCGGCCGTTTCCGTCAGAACCTGCTGGGCAAGCGTGTCGACTACTCGGGCCGTTCGGTCATTGTGGTGGGCCCGACCCTGAAGCTGCACCAGTGCGGTCTGCCCAAGCTGATGGCGCTGGAGCTGTTCAAGCCCTTCATCTTCAGTCGTCTGGAGGCGATGGGTATCGCCACCACCATTAAGGCGGCCAAGAAGGAAGTCGAATCCGGCACCCCGGTGGTGTGGGACATCCTTGAGGAAGTGATCAAGGAACACCCGGTGCTGCTGAACCGCGCCCCGACGCTGCACCGTCTCGGCATCCAGGCCTTCGAGCCGGTGCTGATCGAAGGCAAGGCCATCCAGCTGCATCCGCTGGTTTGCGCGGCCTTCAACGCCGACTTCGACGGTGACCAGATGGCCGTTCACGTGCCGCTGTCGATCGAAGCGCAGATGGAAGCCCGCACGCTGATGCTGGCCTCCAACAACGTGCTGTTCCCGGCCTCGGGCGAGCCCTCCATCGTGCCTTCGCAGGACGTGGTGCTGGGTCTGTACTACGCCACTCGCGAGCGCATCAATGGCAAGGGCGAAGGCATGGTCTTTGCCGACCTGCCCGAACTGCTGCGCGCTCTGGACAACGGCGTCGTCGAGATCACCGCCAAGATCAATGTGCGACTGGTCGAGTACCGCAAGGGCGACGACGGCGAGTGGATCCCCGAGCCCAAGATGGTCGCGACGACCGTTGGCCGCGCGCTGCTGTCTGAAATCCTGCCCAAGGGCCTGCCCTTCAGCAACATCAACAAGGCGCTGAAGAAGAAGGAGATCAGCAAGCTGATCAATGCCTCCTTCCGCCGCTGCGGCCTGAAAGAGACCGTGGTGCTGGCCGACAAGCTGATGCAGAGCGGTTTCCGCCTGGCCACCCGTGCCGGTCTGTCGATCGCCATCGATGACATGTTGGTGCCGGCCGAGAAGTACACCCTGATCGAGGCCGCCGAGAAGGAGGTCAAGGAGATCGAGCAGCAGTACATCTCGGGTCTGGTGACCGCCGGTGAGCGCTACAACAAAGTGGTGGACATCTGGGGCAAGGCCGGCGACGAGATCGGCAAGAAGATGATGGACCACCTGAAGGTCGAGAAGGTGCAGGACCGCAACGGCAAAGAAGTGCCGCAGGAGTCCTTCAACTCGATCTACATGATGGCCGACTCGGGTGCCCGCGGTAGCGCCGCCCAGATCCGCCAACTGGCCGGCATGCGCGGCCTGATGGCCAAGCCGGACGGCTCCATCATTGAAACCCCCATCACGGCGAACTTCCGTGAAGGCCTGAACGTGCTGCAGTACTTCATCTCCACCCACGGCGCCCGTAAGGGCCTGGCGGATACGGCGCTGAAGACCGCGAACTCGGGTTACCTGACCCGTCGTCTGGTGGACGTGACCCAGGATCTGGTCGTCACGGAAGACGATTGCGGCACCGACAACGGCATGGCCATGCGCGCCCTGGTCGAAGGCGGTGAAGTGATCGAATCGCTGCGCGACCGCATCCTCGGCCGAATGACCGCCATCGATGTGCTGCACCCCGAGACCCAGGCGGTGATCGTCCATGCCGGCCAGATGCTGGACGAGGACACCCTGGATGCAGTCGAGGCCGCGGGCGTGGACGAAGTCAAGGTCCGCACTCCGCTGACCTGCGCGACCCGCTACGGCCTGTGCGCCAAGTGCTACGGCCGCGACCTGGGCCGTGGTGGCCTGGTGAACGGCGGCGAGGCTGTGGGCGTGATCGCTGCGCAATCGATCGGCGAGCCGGGTACCCAGCTGACCATGCGGACCTTCCACATCGGTGGTGCCGCTTCGCGCGCCGCCGTGGCCTCCAGCGTGGAAGCCAAGTCCGAAGGTCTGATCGGCTTCAACGCCACGATGCGCTACGTGACGAACGGTAAGGGCGAGCTGGTGGTGATTTCGCGTTCCGGCGAAATCGTCATCTCCGACCAGCATGGCCGCGAGCGCGAGCGTCACAAGGTGCCTTACGGTGCCACGCTGAACGTCAAGGCTGACCAGCCCGTCAAGGCCGGCGCCGTGCTGGCCAACTGGGACCCGCTGACCCGCCCGATCATCACGGAATTCGCCGGCAAGGCGAAGTTCGAGAACATCGAGGAAGGCGTGACCGTGGCCAAGCAGGTGGACGAAGTCACCGGCCTGTCCACCCTGGTCGTGATCGATCCGAAGCGCCGCGGCGCTGCCAAGGTCGTGCGTCCGCAGATCAAGCTGCTCGATGCCCAGGGCAATGAAGTGAAGATCCCCGGCACCGACCACTCGGTGACGATCGGCTTCCAGGTCGGTGCGCTGATCCAGGTGCGTGACGGCATGGATCTGGCGCCCGGCGAAGTGCTGGCCCGCATCCCGGTCGAAGGTCAGAAGACCCGCGACATTACCGGCGGTCTACCTCGCGTGGCCGAGCTGTTCGAAGCCCGCTCGCCCAAGGACAAGGGCGTGCTGGCCGAGCAGACCGGCACGATCTCGTTCGGCAAGGAGACCAAGGGCAAGGTGCGCCTGCAGATCACCGATCCGGACGGCAAGGTCTGGGAAGAGCTGGTGCCCAAGGACAAGAACATCCTGGTGCACGAAGGCCAGGTGGTCAACAAGGGCGAGCCGATCGTCGATGGTCCGGCCGATCCGCAGGACATCCTGCGTCTGCTGGGTATCGAAGAGCTGGCCCGCTACATCGTTGACGAGGTCCAGGACGTCTATCGACTCCAGGGCGTGAAGATCAACGACAAGCACATCGAAGTGATCGTGCGTCAGATGCTGCGTCGTGTGCAGATCGCCGATCCGGGCGAGTCGAGCTACATCTCGGGTGAGCAGGTCGAGCGTTCCGAAATCCTCGGCACCATCGACAAGCTCCGCGCCGAGGGCAAGATGCCGCCGACGTACACCGACGTGCTGCTGGGCATCACCAAGGCCTCGCTGTCGACCGACTCCTTCATCTCGGCGGCTTCCTTCCAGGAAACCACACGCGTGCTGACCGAAGCGGCCATCATGGGCAAGCGCGACGAGCTGCGCGGCCTGAAGGAAAACGTCATCGTCGGCCGACTGATCCCGGCTGGTACCGGCATGGCCTACCACAAGGCCCGCAAGGCCAAGGAAGAGATGGACGAGACCGAGCGCAAGGCGATCGCTCTGCAGGAGGCCGAGGAACTGGCCGCCGTGCAGCTGGCGGCGTTGGACGCGCAGCATCCGGGCGACGCCGAGTAATCGGCGCCTGCCGCAGGGCAAAAGGGCGGCGGCCTGCGGGCCGGCCGCCCTTTTTTATGAGTGCTCCTGGCGCCAGGCGGCCCAGCCCGCCTCTGGCGTCTCGATCAGGATGCCGCGCGCCAGAGCCCGCTTGCGCCAGTGCAGCAGCGCGCGGTCGCGGCTCCAGAGCCGGATCGGCGCCTCGGCGCAGGCAAGGTCCAGGAATTTCTGGTCATCCGGATCGCGGCAGCGCCAGGGCGCCGGGTTAGCGGGGATGGGGCGCAGGGTGCAGAGGCGCTCGGGGGCATGCAGCTCGGGCTGCGGCATCCAGCGCGCATCCCAGGGTCGGGCGCGCACATGCGCAAGTTCGTCCAGCATGGGCTGGCTGGCCCACCACTGCAAGCGCCCCTGCTGCAGCGCCGCTGCCAGCTCCCGCAGCGCCGGCTGCTGGAACAGCCAGAGTTCCAGCAGCACGTGAGTGTCCAGCAGCACCCGCCACGGCTGAGGGGTCGCCTGCGTTTCGTGAGCGTCCGCTGGCAAGGGTTCGGAACTCAAGCCTTGCATCTCCAAACTCGCTGGCTATAATCGCCGGCTTTTCTTCGGGTTGGCCGAGGTGCGCTCGCACGTCGGTGAAACGCGGAGTGTCGTTGACTTCAAACGGGAACAAGTCAAACCATGCCAACCATCAATCAGCTCGTGCGCCAAGGCCGCCAGGCCGAGGTCACGAAATCCAAATCTCCTGCGATGCAGAACTGCCCGCAGCGTCGTGGCGTCTGCACCCGCGTGTACACCACCACCCCGAAGAAGCCGAACTCGGCTCTGCGTAAGGTGGCCAAGGTGCGCCTGACCAACGGCTTTGAGGTCATCTCGTACATCGGCGGTGAAGGCCACAACCTGCAAGAGCACAGCGTCGTGCTGGTGCGCGGCGGTCGTGTCAAGGATCTGCCCGGTGTGCGTTACCACATCGTCCGCGGCTCCCTGGATCTGCAGGGCGTCAAGGACCGCAAGCAGTCGCGCTCGAAGTACGGCGCCAAGCGTCCGAAGAAGTAATCAAGTCGGCTCCATTCGAGCCATGGCGGCGGCACCTTGGGGTGCGCCGAGTAAGTGGAGGGCCCCAATCTGGCCATCCGCGGTTGCGCAAGCAGCCAACTGAAGAGACAAAGGAAGAGAAATGCCACGTCGTCGCGAAGTACCGAAGCGCGAGATCCTGCCGGATCCGAAGTTCAACAGTGTTGACCTGTCCAAGTTCATGAACGTCGTCATGGAATCGGGCAAGAAGGCCGTTGCCGAACGCATCATTTACGGTGCGCTGGAGCAGGTCGAGAAGAAATCTGGCAAGGATCCGCTCGAGGTCTTCACCACCGCGCTGAACAACGTCAAGCCGATGGTCGAAGTGAAGTCCCGCCGCGTGGGCGGTGCGAACTACCAAGTTCCCGTGGAAGTTCGCCCGGTCCGCCGTGTGGCCCTGGCCATGCGCTGGTTGAAGGAATCGGCGCGCAAGCGTGGTGAGAAGTCGATGGCCCAGCGCCTCGCCAATGAACTGCTGGAGGCCGCAGAAGGCCGCGGCGGCGCCATGAAGAAGCGTGACGAGGTTCACCGCATGGCGGACGCCAACAAGGCGTTCTCGCACTTCCGCTTCTAAACTTCAGCCCCTTCGGCCGCCTCGGGTTACTACCAACCCGCAGGCGGCTCACGCATTTCGGAGCAAACCATGGCCCGCAAGACCCCCATCGAGCGCTATCGCAATATCGGCATCAGCGCGCACATCGACGCCGGCAAGACCACCACGACCGAGCGCATCCTTTACTACACCGGTGTGAACCACAAGATCGGTGAGGTGCACGATGGCGCCGCCACGATGGACTGGATGGAGCAGGAGCAGGAGCGTGGCATCACGATCACCTCGGCTGCCACCACCTGTTTCTGGAAGGGCATGGACCTGTCCTACCCCGAGCATCGCTTCAACATCATCGACACCCCGGGTCACGTCGACTTCACCATCGAGGTGGAGCGTTCGATGCGCGTGCTCGACGGCGCCTGCATGGTCTATTGCGCCGTGGGTGGCGTGCAGCCGCAGTCGGAAACCGTCTGGCGCCAGGCCAACAAGTACAAGGTGCCGCGTCTGGCCTTCGTGAACAAGATGGACCGTACCGGTGCCAACTTCTTCAAGGTGGTTGACCAGATGCGCACCCGCCTGAAGGCGAATCCGGTGCCCATTGTCATCCCCATTGGTGCCGAAGAAGGCTTCAAGGGCGTGGTCGACCTGCTCAAGATGAAGGCCATCATTTGGGATGAGGCCTCGCAGGGCATGAAGTTCGAGTACCACGACATCCCGGCCGAGCTGGTCGAGGTGGCCAAGGAGTGGCGCGAGAAGATGGTCGAGTCGGCCGCCGAGGCCAGCGAAGAGCTGATGAACAAGTACCTGGAAACGGGTGACTTGAGCGAGGAAGAGATCAAGCTGGCGATCCGTCAGCGCACGATCGCGACCGAAATTCAGCCCATGCTGTGCGGCACCGCCTTCAAGAACAAGGGCGTGCAGCGCATGCTGGACGCGGTGATCGACTTCCTGCCCTCGCCGGTCGACATCCCGCCCGTGGCCGGTACCGATGACGACGAAAAGGAAGTCACCCGCAAGGCCGACGACAACGAGAAGTTCGCTGCCCTCGCTTTCAAGCTGATGACTGACCCGTACGTCGGTCAGCTGACCTTCGTGCGCGTGTACTCGGGCGTGCTGAAGTCGGGCGACTCCGTCTTCAACCCGATCAAGGGCAAGAAGGAGCGCATTGGCCGTATCTTGCAGATGCACGCCAACCAGCGCGAAGAAATCTCGGAAATTCTGGCCGGCGATATCGCCGCCTGTGTGGGCCTGAAGGAAGTGACCACGGGTGAGACCCTGTGCGATCCGGACGCCCTGATCACACTGGAAAAGATGGTCTTCCCCGAGCCGGTGATCTCGCAGGCCGTCGAGCCCAAGACCAAGGCCGACCAGGAAAAGATGGGTGTCGCCCTGGGCCGCCTGGCCAAGGAAGACCCGTCCTTCCGCGTCCGCACCGACGAGGAATCGGGCCAGACCATCATTTCCGGCATGGGCGAGTTGCACCTGGAAATCATCGTCGACCGCATGAAGCGCGAGTTCGGCGTGGAAGCCAATGTGGGCAAGCCGCAGGTGGCCTACCGCGAAACCATCCGCAAATCGGCTACTGATGTGGAAGGCAAGTTCGTGCGCCAGTCGGGCGGTAAGGGCCAGTACGGCCACGTCGTGCTGACCATCGAGCCGCAGGAGCCCGGCAAGGGCTTCGAGTTCGTCGACGCCATCAAGGGTGGCGTGGTGCCGCGCGAGTTCATTCCGGCGGTCGAGAAGGGCATCATCGATACCCTGCCGAACGGCGTGCTGGCCGGCTTCCCGGTGGTGGACGTGAAGGTCACCCTGACCTTCGGTTCGTATCACGAAGTCGACTCGAACGAAAACGCGTTCAAGATGGCCGCCTCGATGGGCTTCAAGGAAGCTTGCCGCAAGGCCAGCCCGGTGATCCTGGAGCCGATGATGGCCGTGGAAGTCGAGACCCCGGAAGACTATGCCGGCTCGGTGATGGGCGACCTGTCCAGCCGTCGCGGCATGGTGCAGGGCATGGACGATATGGTGGGCGGCGGCAAGGTCATCAAGGCCGAAGTGCCGCTCAGCGAAATGTTCGGCTACTCGACCACGCTGCGCTCGATGTCGCAAGGCCGTGCCACGTACACGATGGAGTTCAAGCACTACGCTGAAGCTCCGAAGAACGTGGCCGACGCGATCATCACCGCGCGCTCGAAGTAAGTATTCCCCTGGTCTGCGGGCCGCTCGCCACCGGTGCCCGTCCCGGTGGATCTCGGGCGGCTCGACAGACCTAAAACCCCAGACGGGCCTCAGTTCTTTTATTGGAGCAAGCAATGGCAAAAGGTAAGTTCGAACGCACCAAGCCGCACGTGAACGTGGGCACCATCGGTCACGTGGACCATGGCAAGACCACGCTGACGGCAGCGATTGCGACCGTTCTGTCGAAGAAGTTC
>JBDHSJ010000081.1:0-16276 GCA_039808065.1 Burkholderiaceae bacterium
CTATGACGACTTCGCCCATCACCCGACCGCCATCCGCACCACCGTTGAAGGTCTGCGCCGCCGCATCGCCCCGAATGAGCGCCTGCTGGCGATCTTCGAGCCGCGCTCGAACACCATGAAGTTGGGCACCATGAAGGCGCAGCTGCCGTGGGCACTCGAAGAGGCCGATCTGAGCTTCTGCCATCAGGGCGGCCTGAGCTGGGACGCCCGCGCCGCCATGGCGCCGCTGGGTGACAAGGCGCTGGTGGCCGACGACATCGACTCCCTGGTGCGCCAGGTGCTGAAGGTGGCGCGGCCGGGCGATCACTTGCTCTGCATGAGCAACGGCGGCTTTGGCGGCATTCACGACAAGCTATTGCAAAGCTTGGCCGCCCGGGCCTGAAGGCCTGAGGGCCCCGCTCTGATCACGCACCCCCAATGAAAAAGGGCCGGCATTGCCGGCCCTTTGCGTTGGCGGCCCCGCTCACGCGGGGCTCACACACGATCACACGCGTGACATGGAAGCGCGCAGCGCCTCAGTCAGCGCCGACAGCGACTCGGCCACATGGGCGCGGGTCTCGACGGAGCCGCCCTTGGCGGACGCGGCCTTCAGATCGGCCTGCAGCTGCGTGGCATGCCAGCGCACCAGCGCCAGGGCGTCGGCCGGCAGCGGGCCGCCCTTGGTCAGCAGCGTGGTCAGGCGCTTCAGGTGTTCGCGCTGCAGATTGCGGCGCAGGCGCTCGATCTCGGAGCCGGTCTTGAGTTCGCTCCAGATGGCGCCTTGGACGCTGCCGTAGACCTCGGCCAGGCTGATGGCGCCCTTGCGGTCCTTCTCGGCCAGGTAGCCGGGCAGGTCCAGCAGGCGCTTGGCCGTGGCCGGGCTCATCAGGCGATCCAGCGCGCCGAGTTGCAGCCGCGCCACGGCGCCGCCGATGTCGGCCAGCCCGCCCCGATCCCACTCGTTGTAGTCCACGCGCAGGTTGCTGACGAACTCGGGCTTGAAGCGGAAGCTGTCGGCACTGAAGAGGCCGCTGGTCAGCGACTTCAGGGCTTCGCGCTGCTTGGCGGGTGCGATCGGCTGGAAGGCCGGGCGACCGGTGGTGCCGGGCAGATCACGCAGGGCCGTCATGCCGCCCACGTACTTGGCGGCGGACTCGGCGCCCCGGCCAAGCTGCTGGAAGCCCGAGAGCAGCACGCGGCGGGCGCGCAGCGGATCGTCACCGGGCTTGAAGCCGCGCTCCTGCACGCGGTCCCACAGCTCCTTGCTCAGCGCCAGGCGCTTGGTGAAGTAGGCCAGCGGGTCGTCGCCCAGGTCAAAGCGGTTGGCCAGCGGGTCCATGCCGTCATAGGGGCCGCCCACACCGGCGTCCATGTCGTCGGCGTAGATCAGCTGCGGCTCGGTCGAGCGGGCGGCGATCTTGGCCAGCTCAGCCTTTTCGGCCGCCGGGTCGATCGGCTTGTAGGCGTACTCGATCGCCCAGTAGTCGTAGGGGCCCAGGGTGGTGTTGTTGAAGGAGCCGGTCTTCTCGCCCTTCAGCGGCACGTTGTAGGCGTTGTAGTCCATCACCGAGGCGGAGATGCCGTTGGTCTCGGTGAAGGCCTTGTCCTGCAGCTGGGCGCGCGTCACCACCGTCGAGGCCTTGAAGTTGTGCTTCAGGCCCAGGGTGTGACCCACCTCATGCATGATGACGTCCTTGATGACCGAGTTCACAAAGGCCTCGGCCTCGGGGCTGTCCGGGGCGATGTCGCCGCGGGCCTCGAGGATGTCCATCGCGAAGTTCATCTCGGCGCTCGCCTCGTGCGCGTAGTTGCACTGCGCGGCAAAGCGGTTGCCATCCTTCCAGCCCTGGGTCAGCGCGGCCAGCTTGCTTTCGCTCGACTGGCCCTGCGTCAGCACATCTTCCACCAGGAAGCGGCGCGAGCCACGGGCGAACACATCGCTCATGCCGATGTCGGCATCGAGGATTTCGCCGGTGCGCGGGTCGGTATGGCTGGGGCCGATGGCGAAGCCGACGTCGGCGCCGACGAACCAACGGATCGACGCGTGGGCAGCGTCCATGTTGTCCCAATCCGCGTCGTCAGGCTGCTGCTTGGCGACGACGGCGTTCTTGAAGCCGATCTTCTCGAAGGCCTTGTTCCACTCCAGGATGCCGGCTTCGACCGCCTTGCGGTAGCGCGCCGGAATGTTCTTGTCCATCCAGTAGACGATCGGCTGCTTGGGCTCGCTCAGCGCCGCGCTCGGATCCTTCTTTTCCAGGCGCCAGCGGTTCAGCAGGTGCACCCGGTTGTTCGGGTTCACATCCGAATCCAGATCGACGTAGGACTCCATGAAGTGACCCAGGCGCGGGTCGATGTGACGGATCGCAGCGGGTTCATCCGGCAGGGCGCGGAAGTTGTAGACGTAGTCCACAAAGAAGCTGCGCGGATCCGGCACGGACTGCGGAGGCGTGGGCATGGGCACCGGCGTGGGCATCAGCGGCGGGGCGGGGATGCGCGCGGTGGCGAAGTGCATGCGGCCGGTCAGCGTGGCCAGCTGGGCTTCGGCGCGCGTGGCGGCGAAGCTGGAGTTGGATTTGTCCAGGCTGTAGGGCAGGCGGTAGGCGTACTCCAGGCGCGTGCTGTAGCCCGGGATGTCAGAGAGCAGGAAGCTGGCGTCGACCAGGAAACTCTTGCGCTCGGGGTGGTCGGCGCTGGCCACGCTGGTGGCGCCGATCAGGCTGGGCGAGAACGCCTGCGCCACCGATTCCTTGCCCTCGCCCTTGGCGCGGAACTTGTTGTTGACGGCGATCAGTTGCAGTTGACGGCCGACCAGACGGAACTCAGCCATGGTGTCCGGGCCCATCTGGCTGGCGTACATGCCACGCTCGCCGATCGAGTTGGCGATGTTGACGGTGAACAAGAAGGGCTTGTTCAACATCGCACGCGGGATCTCGAGCAGGACCTTCTCGTCCTTCTTCCAGATGCTGAAGAGGCCCTCCTGGCTCTTGAAATCCTTGGCGATTTCGGCGAAAGGCTTGAGCGCGGTCGGATCCGCCGGAGGGCGCGGCGCCGCGGCGGCGACCGGGGCGGAGGCGCCATTCGGCGCAGCCGGCGGGGTCTGCGCCTGGGCCTGGCCCAGGCTCAGCAGCGCCAGGCTCAGGGCCGAAAGAGCCCAACGCGGGGCGGACTTCAGCTTGGTGTTCATCGAGGGGGTGTCCTTGGTCATACCGGCCCCGCCTCATCGGCGGGGGCCAAAAGCGCGGCACTGTCCCAGTGGCATCCAGGGGCGTCAAGGCGGGCAACCCGCAGTGCGGATGGTCATGTTCCGCGCGCAGGGCCAAAGCGTAATTTCTGCCTGCCTACACTGCGGTTGGTCATGATCCTCACGCATCTGCTGTACCTGCACGGCTTTCGCTCCAGCCCGCAATCCGCCAAGGCCCAGCGCATGGCGCAATGGGCCGCCCAGCAAGCCGGTCTGCAGTTCCTGGCCCCTGCCCTGCCGCCCTCCCCGCGCGCGGCCTTTGCCCTGGTCGAACAGCTCACCGCCGACTGGCCCGCCCTGGGCGCGGCCGTGGTGGGCAGCTCGCTGGGCGGCTTTTATGCCGCCGCCCTGGCGGCGCGGCGAGCGCAGTGGCGGGTCGGCCTGCTGAACCCCGCCGTGGACCCGGCGCGCGACCTGGCAGCCTACATCGGCGAACAGCGCTACTGGCATCGGCCGGAAGAGGCCTTCTACTTCCAGCCCGAGTACGTGGACGAGTTGCGCGCCCTGCGGCCCGATGCCTTGCCCAACCCCAGCCGCTGGTTTGCCCTGGTGGCCAAGGGCGATGAACTGCTGGATTGGCGTGAGATGCTGGCGCGCTACGGTCTGGGGCGGGTGCTGCTGCTCTCGGCCTCCGACCACGCCCTCAGCGACTTCGAGTGCTGGCTCCCCGAACTGACCCGACACCTGCAATCCTCATGAAGCGATTCACCGACCGCGTCGCCCTGATCTCCGGCGCCGCCCAAGGCATTGGCGAAGCCACCGCCCTGCTGTTTGCCGCGCAAGGCGCCCGCCTGGTGCTGCTGGACCTGCACGCGGAGAGCCTGGCCCGCGTGGCCGAAGGCTGTGCCGCGCTGGGGGCCGACGTCATCGCCCAGCCCGGCAGCGTGGCCGAACGCAGCGCCTGGGACGCCGCCGTGGCCAGCGCAACAGCGCGCTGGCGGCGCCTGGACATCCTCATCAACAACGCTGGCATCACGCGCGACGCCCGCTTCGAGCAGATGGGCGTGGAGCAGTTCGATGCCGTCATCGACGTCAATTTGCGCGGCGTCTTCCACGGCGCCCAGGCCGCTTTGCAACCGATGCTGGCAGCCGGCCGCGGCGTGATCGTCAACACCAGCTCGGTCGTCGGCTTGCATGGCAATTTCGGCCAGACCAATTACGCCGCCGCCAAGGCCGGTGTCATCGGCATGACCAAGACCTGGGCGCGCGAGTTCGGCCCGCGCGGCATCCGTGTCAACGCGGTCGCACCGGGCTTCATCGCCACGCCGATGACGGCTGCCGTCCCGGCCAAGGTGACCGAGAAGATGACCGCCGCCGTGCCCCTGCAGCGCCTGGGTGCGCCCGAGGACATCGCCAACGCCTACGCCTTCCTGGCCAGCGACGAGGCCGCCTACATCACCGGCACGGTGCTGGAGGTGAGCGGCGGTCTCTCGATGTGATCCAGCACTGATCAATACAGCTGGCCGGGCTCGGCCAGCAAGGCCTCAAGCGCCTGCACCAGCCGGCCGGCGTGCACACCGTCCACCAACGCGTGGTGGATCTCCAAATTGAAGGCCATCTCGGTGCGCGCGTCGTCAACCGCGCAGAAGCGGCCAAAGGCGACGCGCGGCGTCCCTTCATCGAACGCGGCCGTGTGGGCGTGCTCGAAGTGGGTGAAGTCCATCCACGGCACGGTGGTGGTGTAGAGACAACCCCGGTGCGCCTGGCCCAGGCCCCAGTCGGTGCCGGGCTGGCGCGCCGCCTCGATGGCCGCGCGCGCCGGAGCCACGAAGTCACGCAACTTCGGCGCCCAAGGCAAGTAGGCGATGGCAAAGCTGTCGTCGCTGCGTGCCAAGGTGATGGAGGCGTCCAGACTGGGCCACTCCACGGCGCCGCCTTCGGGCGTGAGGCGCTGGCGCAGCGCCGGCACCGCCAGCGTGGCCTGCAGCAGCGCGTGGTGGTAGGCCAGCATGGGCGTCAGGCCCGGCTGCGCCTCTTGCCAGATGCGCACGGCACGCAGCAGCGGCCCCACGTCAAGCCTTGTGGTGAAGCCCCAGCGCGGCTGCTTGGCCGCGCGGTAGAAGGCATAGGCCTGAGCCCGCGGGCCGGCGCCCAGATCGATGGCGACGGGCGCAACCATCACTTGGCGGGTTGATAGGCCGGATGGCCGAACTGCCAGAGGAAGAAGCTCCAGACATCGGCCTGCTCATCCAATTGCGAGCTGACCGAAGAACCCATGCCATGGCCAGCCTCGTAGTCCACGCGCAGCCACACCGGCTTGGCGTTGGCGTTCTTGGCGGTGGCCGCCTGCAGGCGGGCCGCGAACTTGCTCGGCATCCAGGCGTCCACACGCGGGTCGTTGGCGCCCGTGGTGACGATCACCGCCGGATAGGCCTGCCCATCCTTCACGCGGTGGTAGGGGCTGAGCGCATACATGGCCTTGAAGTGCTGCGGGTTCTTGACCGTGCCGAACTCGGCGATGTTGGGCGCGCCATTGGGCGTCAGCTCCATGCGCAGCATGTCGCTCACCCCCACCGCGGCCTGTGCTGCGGCGAACAGCTGCGGCGCCTGGTTAATGGCGCCGCCGATGGTGATGCCTCCGGCCGAGCCGCCGGTGCCAGCCAGCAGCTGCGGGCTGGTGTAGCCCTTGTCGATCAGGTACTTGGCGCAGGCGATGAAATCGCTCACGGTGTTCTGCTTGTTGACGATGTGGGCGCCCTGGTGCCAGGCCTCACCCAGTTCGCCACCGCCACGCACATGGCAGACGGCAAAGCGGCCGCCCTGCTCCGCCCAGGCCAGGCGGCTGGCACGGAAGCCTGGTTCCATCACGATGCCATAGGCGCCATAGCCGGTCAGGATGGTGGGCCGAGCCACCATCGCGCCCTTGGGGCTGATGATGGACAGCGGCACCTCGACGCCATCATGGCTCTTGACCATCACGCGCTCGGCACTGAGGCCGGTCACATCCAGGCTGCTGGGCGGCTGCAGGTTCACGCTGCGCGGCATGCTGCCGGGCTTGAGCACCAGGGTCTGCGCCGGCTGCGTCCAACCTTCCAGACGCACCAGCCACTCGCCGCCGTCCAGTGCCGCCATCTCACGCACGGTGCCGTCAAAGGGCAGCAGCAGGCGCTCGGGCTGGGCGCCTTCCTTCAGCGGCACCCGCGTCAGGCGGCTCACGCCGGCATCCAGGCCCCGCAGCAGCAGCTCGCCCTCGCCCTTGTCGAATTCCAGCAGCACCTGCTCGCTGGCGGGCAACAGGGTTTGCGGTGCCCCGCCGGTCACCGGGAAGGCGAGCAGTTCGCGGCGCGGGTCCTTGGCCTGGCTCAAGGCCAGCAAGCGGTCGCCGTCCAGCGCGGCCTTGGTCACGCGTTCCTTGGGGCCAACGACGCGCTTCCAGGGCGCGGCGGCGCCGTCCTTCAGCACCGCCTCCAACGGGGCCACGTAATAGCTGCGGTCCACGGCGTCGCCGTGCAGCACCTCGGCCAGCGCCCATTTCGACTGCTTGCTCACGTACACATAGGGCAGGTCGGCGATCTGCCACTTACTCTTCGGCGTACCCCAGCCGAAGACCAGGCGGTCGGCCTCGCTGCTGCCCAGGCGGTGGAAGTAGACGGCGCTCTTGTTGTAGCGCTCCTCGGCGGGGTGGCGGTTGTAGAAAAAACCGCTGCCATCGGCCAGCCAGGACACGCCGTACTGGTTGAGGCCAGCGTGGGGGATGCGCTCCGGCAGCAGCTCACCGCTGGCCACGTCCATCACCACCAGGGTGCTGTTCTCACTGCCCCCGGCCGAGAGGCCCAAGGCCACCTTCTTGCCGTCCGGCGAGGGGCTGTAGAAGTCGATCGAGTGCTTGCCTGGCATCCCTGGCACGGCCAGTGGGTCCAGCAGCTGACGGTCGGCGCCATCCACACCCTGGCGCAGCCACAGACGGCGCTGGTTCTGGCCGGGCTCGCGCTTCAGGTACAGCACCTGACCGGCGCTGGGGGTGTAGCCACCGGTGGTGACGCCGGCGTCGGCCAGCTGGCCCAGGCGCTCGCGCAGGGCCTGGCGGCCCGGCAGCGTCTTCAGGCCTGCGGCACTGAACTCGGACTGCGCCTTCAGCCAAGCCTGGAACTGGGGCGAGGCCATGTCCTCCATCCAGCGGTAGGGATCGGTCACGGTGACGCCGTGGTAGCGATCGCGCACCGGCTTCACAGGGGTCTCGGGGTAGGAGGAAGCCAAGGCCTGTGCGGCCGCGGCCAGCAAGCTCAGTGCGAGAAGAGTCGAACGGTTCATGGTGGGTGGCGCCGGTGCGATGTCGAAGCCGGGCAGTGTAGAAAGGCCCGGCGGGGGCGTACAAACCCGATCCCACTTTGGCGTCATTGACAAGGCCGGCACGCTGGCTTCTGATCTTTGCTCCGCTTCGCACGGGTTCCCACCATGAAACTGAAACGCAAGCTCCCCCTGGTCGTGGCTGCAGTTTTGGCCCTGGTCTTTGTCGCCGCGCTGCTGGGCATCTACCAGCTCAACCGTGCGGTCAGCACCTTCACCAACGAGGTCTACGGGCACACCGAGAACGAACGCATCGCCTCGGCCATGGCCAGCCAGTTCAAGACCCAGGTGCAGGAGTGGAAGAACACCTTGCTGCGCAGCAAGGACCCCAAGCAGCTCGACAAGTACTGGGGCGCCTTCGGCCAGCAGGAGAAGAAGGTGGCCGAATTGGCGCGCCAGTTGACTGAGCGCCTGGCCGCCGGTGAGGCCAAGGATCTGGTGCAGCGCTTTGCCCAGGCCCACGGCACCATGGGTCAGAAATACCGCGCCGCCTTCGAGCAGTTCAAGGCCGCTGAGTTCGATCACGCCGTGGGCGACAAGGCCGTGCACGGCATGGATCGCGAGCCCTCGAAGCTGATCGAGGAGGTCGGCAAGAAGATCCAGGCCGACAGCCAGGAGGCCGCCGCTGCAGCGGCGGCCGCCGGGCAGCGTGCCACCCAGATCAGCCTGATCCTGATGGGGGTGGCCAGTGCCGTCGGTGTCTGGGCCGGCCTGGCCCTGAGTCGCTCCATCACCCGGCCGCTGCAGCAGGCCGTCCAAGTGGCCCAAACCGTGGCGGGAGGCGACCTGAGCGCCGACATCGATACCCGAGGCGACGACGAGCTGGCTGAATTGATGCGCGCCCTGCAGGACATGGAGCTCAAGCTGGCCGCGGTGGTGGCGACGGTGCGTGACTCATCTGAATCGGTGGCCGGTGCCAGCACCCAGATCGCCAGCGGCAACCAGGACCTGAGCCACCGCACCGAGCGCCAAGCCGCCAGCCTGGAGGAAACCGCCTCGTCGATGGAAGAGCTGACCAGCACCGTGCAGCTCACCGCCGAGAGCGCCCGCCAAGCCACCCAGCTGGCCCAGGGCGCTTCCCAAGTGGCGGCGCAGGCCGGCCAGGTGGTGGACCAGGTGATCCAGACCATGCGCGGCATCGACGAGAGCAGCAAGAAGATCGCCGACATCATTGGCGTGATCGATGGCATCGCCTTCCAGACCAACATCCTGGCCCTGAACGCCGCCGTGGAGGCCGCCCGAGCCGGTGAGCAAGGGCGCGGCTTTGCCGTGGTGGCCAGCGAGGTGCGCAGCCTGGCCGGCCGCAGCGCCGAAGCCGCCAAGGAGATCAAGGCGCTGATCAGCACCAGCGTGGAGCGCGTCGAACAAGGTTCGCAGCTGGTAGGCCAGGCCGGCGGCACCATGGGCGAGGTGGTCTCGGCCATCAGGCGCGTCTCCGACATCGTCGGCGAGATCAGCAGCGCCAGTCAGGAACAGAGCCTCGGGGTGGCGCAGATCGATCAGGCCATCACCCAGATGGACCAGGTGACCCACCAGAACGCCGCCCTGGTGGAAGAAGGCGCCGCGGCGGCCGAGAGCCTGCGCGTGCAGGCACGGGCACTGGTGGACACCGTCGCCGCCTTCCGCCTGCGACGCAGCCACGCATGAAGGCCGACGCGGCGGCTTGACCGCCATCAACACCTCTTTCCGCGCGCCTGCCTACAGTGCGCCGCGGTCCGGGAGGTGAATGTGGCGACGATTCTTTTCAAGCAGGGCAGGCACCAGTGCCTGATGTTCTCCGAGCTCAGCGGCAGCGAGGGCGTGCAGTCGAACCAGTTTCTGCTCGTCAACGGCGGCACGGGGGCCATCCTGGACCCGGGCGGCAACCTGGCCTATAACGAACTCTTCCTCGGCATGGCCGAGCACTTTGCACCGCAGCGCCTGGCCGCCATCCTGGCCTCGCATGCCGATCCGGACATCATTGCTTCGCTGGACCGCTGGATGACGGCGACCGAGGCCACGGTCTACATCTCGCGGCTGTGGGAGCGTTTCGCTCCGCATTTCTGCAAGCCGGGCAAGACCCGCGGCCGCATCCAGGGGCTGGACGACGCTGGCGCGCGCCTGCAGCTGGGCAGCGGTGAAGACCGCTTCGAGCTCTGGGCCCTGCCCGCGCACTTCCTGCACGCCGAGGGCAATTTCCAGTTTTACGACCCGGTCAGTCGCATCCTGTTCTCGGGCGATTTGGGTGCCTCGCTGGGCGGCGCGGTGGACCCGACTCAGCGGGTGCGCGAACTCGGTCCGCATCTGCGCCATATGGAGGCCTTCCATCGCCGCTACATGGTCTCCAACAAGGTGCTGCGCCTGTGGGCCGACATGGTCAGCCAATTGCCGATCGACCTCATCGTGCCTCAGCATGGCGCACCGCTGGAGGGCCCAGCCGTGCAGCAGTTCATCGACTGGGTGCGCGAGCTGCCCTGCGGCATCGACCTGATGGGCAGCGCGCAGTACCAGTTGCCTTGAGCTTGACGGCCACGAAGGCCGCCTGACCCGCTCCCGCCCGAGCGGGCTGAGTTCGGAACGCCAGCCGTCACACAGCAGGCTCACGAGCCGCTGCCCGCGGGGGCCAGGCCTCGCGGTCGACGCGCCCATTCAGCGCGCACCAACCGAGCGCCTGGCCAGGTTGGAATCCGTAGGCGCCGAATGTGCCGGGGCCCGCCCGGCCGCTCGGGGCCATCGGAGACAATCCGGCGCTATGTTTGTGTTGTTCGATGACAGCGGCAAGGCTCAGGCCGGCCGCATCCTTTCCGAGGCCGATGCATCGCTGCAGGTCGAGCTGGACAGCGGCAAGCGCGTCAAGCTCAAGGCCCAGCAGAGCCTGCTGAAGTTTTCGGCCCCGAATCCCGCCGAGCTGCTGCGCGCCTCGGCCGAGTTGAGTGCGCAAATTGACCTCGACCTCGCCTGGGAGTTCGCCCCCGAGGGCGAGTTCGGCTTCGCCGATCTCGCACGTGACTACTTTTCTGAGAAGGCCAGTGCTGCCGAGCAGGCCGCCGCCTGGCTGGCGCTGAGCGGGGCCCCGCACTACTTCCGCCGCGCCGGCAAGGGCGGCCAGTTCAAGAAGGCGCCGCAGGAACAGGTGCAGGCCGCGCTACTGGGCATCGAGCGCAAGAAGCAGCAGCAGGCGCAGATCGAGGTCTGGGCCACCGAATTGGCTGCCGGCCGCTGCCCCGAGCCCATCGCCGCACAGATCTACAAGCTGCTGTTCAAGCCGGACAAGAACGGCCCTGAGTACAAGGCCCTGGTGCAGGCTGCGCTGCTGGCCAAGAAGGCGCCACTGGAACTGCTGACCGCGGCCGGCGCCATCGGCAACCCTTACCAGTTCCACTGGCAGCGCTTCTTGTTCGAGCAGTTCCCCAAGGGCACCGGCTTTCCCGAGTTGCAGGCGCCTGCCATCGGCGAGCTGCCGCGCGCGGCCGTGGCGGCCTTCTCGATCGACGACAGCAGCACCACGGAGATCGACGACGCCCTCTCGGTGCAAGGCCTGGGCAGCGGCACGGTCACCTTCGGCATCCACATCGCCGCGCCGGGTCTGGCCATCCAGCCCGACGCCGCCATCGACGCCGTGGCCCGCGTGCGCCTTTCCACCGTCTACATGCCGGGCTGGAAGATCACCATGCTGCCTGACAGCGTGGTGCAGGTGTACACGCTGACCGAGGGGCGCGACTGCCCGGCACTGAGCCTGTACTGCCAGTTCGACGAATCGACGCTGGAGCTCAAGAGCACCGAGACCCGCATCGAATCGGTGCCCATCGTGCGCAATCTGCGCCACGACCAGCTGGACGGCGTGATCACCGAGGCCAGCCTGACCGGCGAAGCCCCGGCCGCGTACGAGTTCGCCACCGAGCTGGCCTTTGCCCACCGCTTGGCCAAGCACTTGAAGGCCGGGCGCGAGCAGGTGCGCGGCAAGCCCGAGAACTTCAACCGCCCCGACTACAGCTTCAAGCTGGCCGGCGAACGCAACGAGCCACCGCAGGGCGACGAGACGGTGCACATCAGCCAGCGTGCACGCGGCACGGCGCTCGATCTGATCGTGGCCGAAGCCATGATCCTGGCGAACAGCCGCTGGGGCGCCTGGCTGGCCGAGGTCGGCCTGCCCGGCCTTTACCGCAGCCAGGCCAGCCTCGCCCCGGGCATCAAGGTGCGGATGGGCATCAAGCCCCTGCCGCACGCGGGCATGGGCGTGCCCTGCTACGCCTGGTGCACCTCGCCGCTGCGCCGCTATGTGGACCTGGTGAACCAATGGCAGCTGATCGCCGCCGTGCGCCACGGCCAGACGGCGCCCTTGGTCGCCCCCTTCAAACCCAAGGACGCGAACCTGTTCGCGATTCTTTCCAGCTTCGACGCCGCCTACAGCGCCTACAACGGCTTCCAGAGCCAGATTGAGCGCTACTGGACGTTGCGCTATTTGCAGCAGAACGGCATCAGTGAACTCACTGCCAGCACCTTGCGAGATGGTCTGGTGCGTGCCGATACCCTGCCCCTGGTCTTCAAGGCCCTGGGCTGCGAAAGCCTGGAGCGCGGCACCGCCGTCAAGGTGCGTGTCACCGGCATCGATCTGCTGACACTGGAGCTGCATGCCAACTTGCTGGAGCGCCTGGAAACGGCGGGGGCTGCTGCCGAAGAAGCGGATGACGGCGAAGAAGAGGCCGCAGCCGCCCCGCTGGCCATCGCCGTGGACCTGGCCGATGCCCAGGCCGAAACCCTGAGTGAGGCCCCAGCCGGCGCATGAAGCTGCTGCAGCGCGCCCAGGCCCAGCCCTTGCACGCCGCCTTGGCGGCTTCGGCGCTGCTGCACATCGCCCTGCTCTTTGTTCAGCTGGCCACGCCCGGCAGCGCGCTGCGCAGCTGGGCTGAGGAACGGCTGGAGGTCATCCTCGTCAACACCCAGGGCGAGCGCCCGCCGACCAAGGCCCAGGCCCTGGCGCAGGCCAATCTCAGCGGTGGCGGCGACTCCCCCGCTCCCGAGCGCGCCCAGTCCCCGCTGCCGCCCTCCACCGAGATGGAACTGGGCGACGCCATCGATCCCAGCCAAAAAAAGCGTGTGCAGGAACTGCGCCAGCAGCAGCGCCAGTTGCTGGTGGAGGCGCGCCGCGAACTGGCCAAGCTGCCGCCTCCCGACCCGCAAGAAGAGGCCGCGAGCCCCGAGGGCCGCGCGCTGGCCGAGCGGCGTCGCCAGCTGCTGGCGCTGATGGCGGAGATCGAACGCCGCGTCAACCAGGACAACAGCGGGCCGCGCCAGCGCTTCGTCAGCCCCGCCACCCAGGAGGTGGTGTATGCCCGCTATTACGACGCCCTGCGCCGTCGCATCGAAGCACGCGGCACGGCCGATTTCCCCACCCAACAGGGCAGGCGCCTCTACGGCCAGCTGACCATGACCCTGAGCGTCAATGCCGAGGGGCGCCTGCTCGGTACCGAGATCGTGCAGCCCTCGGGCAACAGCCTGTTGGATCGGCGCGCCGTGGCCATCGTGCGCGCGGCCGGGCCCTTCGGCGTCTTCAACAAGGAGATGCGCCAGGAGGCCGAAATCCTGGTCATCAGCGCCCGCTTCAGCTTTGACCGCGACAAGGGCCTGCACACGGCCCTCGAAGCGCCCGCCTCGCCATGAACGAACTGCCCTTCTACGCGGTGCTCGGGCACCCAATTGCCCACAGCCGCTCGCCACGCATCCACACGGCCTTTGCCGCACAGACCGGCCGGCTGCTGCGCTATGAGGCCATTGAGGCGCCGCTCGACGGCTTGGCCGCCACCTTGCAGCAGCTGCGCGCCCAGGGCCTGCGCGGCTGCAACATCACCCTGCCCTTCAAGCCCGAAGCCCTGGCGCTGGCACAGCGCGCCAGTGAGCGCGCCCGCCGCGCCGGAGCCGCCAACACCCTGGGCTGGGACGACGCCGGTCAGCTCTGGGCCGACAACACCGATGGCCAGGGTCTGGTGAACGACCTGCTGGAGCGCGCCGGCTTCGACCTGGCCGGCCGGCACCTACTGATCTTGGGGGCGGGCGGCGCGGTGGCCGGCTGCCTGGCGCCGCTGATCGCTGCCGGCCCGGCCTCCATCACCCTCAGCAACCGCAGCGCCGACAAGGTGCAGGCCTTGATCGAGCGCCATGCCGATCTCGGTGTGCCCCTGATCAGCCTGCCCTGGGGTACCGCCCCGGCGCGAGCCTTCGAAGGCGTGATCAACGGCACCAGCACCGCGCTGGGCGGCGGCGAGCTGCAGCTGGCGGCGGGCCTGTTCGCGCCGGGCGCCTGGGCGCTGGACATGGTCTACGGCCCGGCTGCCGCCGGCTTCCTGCAGGCTGCGCAGGCGCAGGGGGCGCGGGTGCGCGATGGCTTGGGCATGCTGGTCGAGCAGGCCGCGCTGGCCTTCGAGGCCTGGCAGGGCCTGCACCCGGACACCCAACCTGTGTTCGCCGCCCTGCGTGCCGAGGTACCCCAGGCATGCTGAGGCTGCTGGGTCGCTGGCTGCTGCTGCTGGGCCTGGCCGTGCTGGCCCTGCAGCTCTACTTGGCGGGCCGCATCGTGCTGATGAACTGGGTGGCCCCAGGCTCCACCACCTTCCAGCGCAGCGAGATCCTGCGCATCTTCAAGACCAAGGGCGAACTGCCCTGGCGCCAGGAATGGCAGGACCTCTCCGCCCTCTCGCCCCAACTGGCCCGCGCCGTCATCGCCTCCGAGGACGCGAGCTTCGCGGACCACGGCGGCATCGATTGGGACGCCGTGGACAAGGCCTGGGAGCGCAATGAAAAGGCCGAGGCGCGCGCCGCCAAGCGCGCCCAAGCCAAGCCCGCCAAGGTGGTCGGCGGCTCCACCATCACCCAGCAACTGGCCAAGAACCTGTTCCTGAGCGGCGAGCGCAATCTGGCCCGCAAGGCCCAGGAGGCGCTGATCACCCTGGAGCTGGAGCTCTTCCTGAGCAAGTCCCGCATCCTGGAGATCTATCTGAACCATGTGGAGTGGGGCGAAGGCGTGTTCGGTGCCGAGGCCGCCGCGCGCCACTACTTCCGCATCCCCGCCAAGCAGCTCGGCAGCGCCCAAGCGGCCCGCCTGGCAGTGATGCTGCCGGCTCCAAAACGCTTCGAAAAGCGCCCCGGCTCGCCCTACCTGAGCGGGCGCAGCGCCACCATCCAGGCCCGCATGCCTGCAGTGGAGCTGCCATGAAGGACACCCTGCTCGCCCTGGAAGACCGTCTGGCCCAGGGCCGGGATTTCGAGCGCCTGCTGCACCCCGAATTCTTCGAGTTCGGCCGCAGCGGCCGGCGCTGGAGCCGTGCCGAGGTGCTCACCGAGCTGAGCGGCGCAGGCGAAGCCCCCTTGCGCAGCGACGTGCAGGCCATCGAACTGGCGCCCGATTGCTGGCTCTTGAGCTGGCGCAGTCTGGGCGCCCGCCCGGCCTGGCGAAGTTCAATCTGGCAGCATGGAGCGGCCGGCTGGCAGATGCGCTTTCACCAGGCCACCCCCATCCCATGAGTCTCGAACTGGAAATCGCCCAGGCCAGCGCGCGCCTGATCGCCGAAGAAGGCCTGCCCTGGGGCCCGGCCAAGCAGCGCGCGCTGCGCGACCTGGGCCTGCCCCCACGCACCGCCCTGCCCGGCAATGAACTGGTGGAGGAGGCGCTGCGCGAGCACCTCAGCCTGTTCCAGGCCGACACCCAGCCGGCCGAGCTGCGCGCCCTGCGCGAATTGGCCCTGCGCTGGCTGGAGCGTCTGGCCGAGTTCGAGCCCCTGCTGGCGGGTGCGGCCTGGCGCGGTACGGCCAACCGCTTTTCCGACCTGCACCTGGAACTCTTCGCCGACGACCCCAAGGCCCCCGAGATCGCGCTGCTGAATTTGGGCGAGAACCCCGAGCCCGGCCCGCAGGGGCGTGACGCACGCGGTCAGGATCTGCAAAACCTCGTCATCTGGCTGCGTCCGCCACCCGGCTTTCAGCAGCCCGTAGCCCTGCACCTTGCCGTGCTGGACCCACGCGAACGCCGCGGTGCCCTGCTGCCCGATGCGCGCGGCCAGACCTGGCGGGGCGATGCCGCCGGCTTGCGCCGCCGCCTGGCGGAAAGTGACGCCTCATGAAGCGCCGCCAGCTCTTGCTCGGTCTGCCCACCAGCCTGGCCGCCACCCGGCCGGCCTGGGCCGCCGCCGAAGACAAGCTCTGGGCCAGCCGCTTCGCCCGCCCGGCGGGCGGCGAACTGGTGCTGCAGGAGCTGAAGGGCCGGTGGCTGTTCGTCAACTTCTGGGCCACCTGGTGCGCGCCCTGCATTCGCGAACTGCCCGACCTGGACGCTTTCGCGCGCGCGCAGACCCAATGGACGGTGCTCGGACTGGCCGTCGACGGCCCCACGCCGGTGCGCGAGTTCTTGGCCAAGCGCCCGGTCAGTTTCGCAATCGGGCTGGCCGGGCTGTCCGGCAGCGAACTGGCTCGCCAATTGGGCAACAAGACCGGTGCCCTGCCCTTCAGCGTGGCCTTGAACCCGCAGGGCCGCATCGTGTGGCGACGCCTGGGTGTTACGCACCCGGCCGATTTGGAGAAGCTGGCGGAGCTGCCCCAGAGCAAGGGTTAACCCAGGCAGTCTGCGCCCTTTTCTGACGAAATTGGCCGGATCTGTAACGAAAACGCGTAAAGTCCGGCCTTTTCATCGTTAGGGAAGCCGCTCTAGTGAGCCTTCTGGTACTGCACGGACCCAACCTCAACCTGCTCGGCACGCGGGAACCCGAGGTCTACGGGCGCCAAACCTTGGCCGATATCGAC
>JBDHSJ010000082.1:0-16272 GCA_039808065.1 Burkholderiaceae bacterium
GCCCTCCCCAAGGCCGAACTCCACCTGCACATCGAAGGCACGCTGGAGCCCGAGCTGATCTTCCAGCTCGCGCAGCGCAACGGCGTCACCCTGCCCTACCCCAGTGTCGAGGCCCTGCGCGCGGCCTATGCGTTCACGGATCTGCAAAGCTTTCTGGACATCTATTACGCCGGCGCCAGCGTGCTGATCCAGGCGCAGGACTTCGAGGACATGGCCTACGCCTATTTCGAGCGCGCGGCGGCCGATGGCATCGTGCATGCCGAGCTGTTCTTCGACCCGCAGACGCACACCGAGCGCGGCGTGGCCATGGGCACGGTGATCGCCGGGCTCACGAATGCCCGGCAGCGGGCCGAGCGGGAGCTGGGCATCAGCAGCGCGCTGATCCTGTGCTTCCTGCGCCACCTCAGCGAAGAGGCCGCCTTCGAAACCCTGGAGCAGGCCCTGCCCTACCGCCAGCACTTCATCGGCGTGGGGCTGGACAGCAGCGAGCGCGGCCACCCACCGGAGAAATTCGCGCGCGTGTTCGCGCGCTGCCGCGAGCTCGGCCTGCACCTCGTCGCCCATGCCGGCGAGGAAGGGCCGCCGGCCTACATCGAGACCGCGCTGGATGTGCTGCAGGTCGAACGCATCGACCACGGCGTGCGCTGCGGCGAGAGCCCGGCCCTGGTGCAGCGCCTGGCGCGCGAGCAGGTGCCGCTGACGGTCTGCCCGCTCTCGAACGTCAAACTTTGTGTGTTCAAGCAGCTTGCCGACCACAACCTGGCCGCGCTGCTCGCGGCCGGGCTGAAGGTGACGATCAACAGCGACGACCCGGCGTACTTCGGTGGCTACCTGCTGCAGAACTTCATCGAGACCTTCGAGGCCCTGCCCCAGCTGGGCCGCGCCGAAGCGATTCAGCTGGCGCGCAACAGCCTGGAGGCGAGTTTTGCGTCGGACGAGGCCAAGGCTGGCTGGCTGCGGCGGTTGGAGGAAGTGGCTGCGGACGGCGGCGCGGCCTGATGCCACTCTGTCCGCTGCAATGACAGCGCACCGGGCCCCCACCGCGTTCGCCATGCTGGGCGGTTTGCATCGCGACGTCTTGCGGCGGCTGCAGGTGGCACTTCGATGTCTTCCGGGTTGCCCTGTTCGTCATCGCACTGGTGGCACTGCTATTGCCGCTGTCTCGGCGCGAGCTTCTGTCAGTTGTATTGACGCCGCTTGCAAAGCGCCCCGTGGTGCGGGCAGCGCTCAAAGCCCCCAGTAGCAGCCCATGCTGCGCTCCGCCGCGGTCAGGGCTTCGCATTCCCGGTCCAGGGCCTGGTACTCGGCCTCGAAGCGCTCGCGAAAGGCGGCGTGGGCGGCGGCACTGGCCCAACGGTCCACGGTCAGGAAGCGGTTTTCGTCTTCCTGGTCCTGCAGCAGCTGGGTGCCCTGGTAGCCCGCAGCCCGGGCGAACAGCTGGGCCCAGCGCCCCTGCGGCCCGTAGGCAGCCAGAAACTCAGCCTTGCGCCCGGGCGTGACCTGAAACTCCCACACATAGACATAGGCGTGGCTCATCGGCATCTCCTGTCTGAAGCCTGCATGATGCGGGCCCCGACCCGGAGAGCCCGATGAATCTGCCCGCATTCGAAACCTTGACGGCCCAGCTGGATGGTGCCGTTGCCGTGATCAGCCTGAACCGCCCGGACAAGGCCAACGCCATGAACTGGGTGATGTGGCAGGACATCCGTGCGGCGATGCAATGGGCCGACCGCACGCCCGAGGTGCGCGCCGTGGTGCTGCGCGCTGAAGGGCCGCATTTCACGGCCGGCATCGACCTCGGGATGATGATGGGCCTGCAGGGCCAGATCCAGGACAACTGCGAGGCCCGCCTGCGCGAGAAGCTGCGCGCGCTGATCCTGGAGCTGCAGGACACGCTCACCAGCCTGGAGCGCTGCCGCAAGCCGGTGCTGGCCGCCGTGCATGGCGCTTGCCTGGGCGGTGGCATCGACCTGATCTGCTGCGCCGACATGCGCTACTGCAGTGCCGAAGCCGAGTTCGCGATCAAGGAAATCGACATCGGCATGGTGGCCGACGTGGGCACCCTGCAGCGCCTGCCCAAGCTGGTGGGCAACCAGGGCCTGGTGCGCGAGCTGGCCTACACCGGTCGCAAGGTGGACGCCGCCGAGGCCCTGTCCATCGGACTGGTGAACCGCGTGTTCGCCGGCCGCGCGGAGTTGGACGCCGGCGTGCTGGCCATCGCGCAGCAGATCGCCACCAAGTCGCCGCTGGCCGTTCGCGGCAGCAAGCAGGCACTGAACTATGCGCGCGACCACAGCGTGGCCGACGGGCTGGAGCAGATCGCCAGCTGGAATGCGGCGATGCTGATTTCCGAGGACCTGATGACGGCGCTGATGAAAGGCCGCGGCGGTCAGGCGCCACAGTTCAGGGACTGATCTCGCTCGCCGGGCCCGCCAGCACAAGCATCACGGAAAGACCCAGGTACAGGGCGCCAAACAGCGCACCGGCCTGGATCTCGCGCGGCGTCAAGTCGCGCAGCGCGGGCGCCTCCGGCCGGGCGTGGCGCGCGGCATGGAGGGCAAAGCCGGCCACATAGGCGATGAAGAGCGCCGGCAGCCAGCCCGGTACCGCGCTGTCCTCTTCACGCCAGGCCAGCAACGCCAGCGCGGCCCAGATCCATTCGACCAGCGAGAAGCACAGCGCCGTCAGCCCGATGCGCCCCTGCGCGTGCCGCAGCAACTGCGCGTCGATCAGCTGGCCCAGGCCCATGGCCACGCTGCCGAGCAGGAACCAATGGGCGTTCAATCGGCCTCAGCGCAGCTCGCGCACCACCGGGGATTCACGCACCTCGCGTACTTCCGCATCCACCACCTCGCCCGCGCGGCCGCGTGCCTGCTGGCGCCGCGGCCAGGCCTGGGTGGCGAAGCGGAAATCCGGCCGGCGCGGCTGCGGCCGGCCCAGCAAGCGTGCCAGCAAGCGGCGCAAACCGAACACGGTCAGCAGCACGGCCGCCACCAGCAGACCGAGGGTCAGCAGACCCAGGGTCAAGACGGCGGCCGCCACCACGAACACGGCCCGCACCACGGCATTCAACACAGCAGCAACTCCTTGCAAGATCCCCGACAAGATGGGGGCACCCGGCCGGCATTCAAGCATGAGTGGCGCGGCCAGCCACTCGTGAGGACAGCCAGAGGCTCACGCCTTGCGAGGAGACAGCCCGGACAAACCCACCCCCGCAAGCACGCGTCAGACGCAAGGCCCAGGCAAGCAATCTGGGCGAAGATTTCGCCCCATGCCCGCCTACCGCCTGCTCTACATCGAGGACAACCCCGTCAACGCCCTGGTGGTCGAAGAGCTGGTGAGCCGAAGGGCGGACATCGAATTGCGCGGCGCCGAAGACGGCCATTCCGGCCTGGCGCTCGCGCGCGACTGGCGGCCCCACCTGGTGCTGCTGGACATGCAGTTGCCCGATTTGGACGGCTTCCAGGTGCGCCAGGCCCTGGCCGAGCACCCGGACACCGCCGCCATCCCCTGCATCGCGCTATCGGCCAACGCCATGCCCGAGGACATCAAGTCCGCACTGGCGGTTGGCTTTGCCGATTACTGGACCAAGCCGATCGACTTCCAGGCTTTTCAGAAGGGCCTGGCCGAGCGCCTGCCCCCTGCCTGAAGCAGAACAGGCCGGCAAGGCCGGCCTGTTCACTCGTGGTTCAACCCAAGCTCAGACCGGGATCAGGCCCCGACCCTTGAGCATCGGCTCGATCTGCGCGTCGCGCCCCCGGAAGGCCCGGTAGGCCGCGCCCGGTTCCTGGCTGTTGCCGGCAGCCAGGATCTGCTCGCGGTAGCGCTGCGCGGTGGCGGCGTCAAAGATGTCGCCGGCTTCCTTGAAAGCCTCAAAGGCATCGCAATCCAGCACCTCGGCCCAGAGGTAGACGTAGTAGCCAGAGGCATAGCTGTCGCCCACGAACAGGTGCTGGAAGTGCGGCAGGCGGTGGTTCATGCCGCAGTCGGCCGGGGCGCCCAGGCGCTCCAGGGTCTGCTGCTCGAAGGCCACGATGTCCGGCGCCTCTTCTTCCTCCAGCGCATGGATGGCCAGGTCGACCAGGGCCGAAGCCGTGTAGCGCACGGTCTCGTAGCCCTGGTTGAAGAGCTCGGCCGCCTTGATGCGCTCGATCAGCTCGTGCGGTATGGCCGCGCCGGTCTGGTAATGCTTGGCGTGGCGCTGCATCACCGTGGGGTCGGCAATCCAGTGCTCCATCAGCTGCGAGGGCAGCTCGACGAAGTCGCGCAGCACCTGGGTGCCGCTCAAGCGCTCGTAGCGGGTCTCGCTCAGCATGCCGTGCAGGCCGTGACCGAACTCGTGGAAGAGCGTGCGCACGTCGTCCAGGCTCAGCAGGGTGGGCTCACCCGGCGCGCCCTTGGCGAAGTTGTTGTTGTTGAGGATGACCGGCGACTGCGCGAAGCCGTTGCGGTGCGCCCAGCGCAGCGCATTCATCCAGGCACCACTGCGCTTGCCCACGCGGGCGAAGTTGTCGTGCAGGAAGACGGCGCGGTGCGTGCCGCTCTGATCGAACACCTCGTAGGCCACCACATCGGGGTGGTAGACCGGCCAGTCGGCCCGCCGTTCGAAGCGCAGGCCGTAGAGGCGCTGGGCGCAATCGAACATCGCCGCGACCATGGCCTCAAGCGGGAAATAGGGCTTGAGCTCGGCCTCGTCGAGCGCATAGCGCGCCTGGCGCACCTTCTCGGCATAGAAGCGCCAGTCCCAGGCCTCCACCTTGTCCATGAAGCCGTGCGAGAGCGCCGCGGCCTGCACGGCCTCGCGCTCCAGCTGGGTGGCGTTCAGCGCGGCATCCCACACGCGCTTGAGCAGGCCCTGCACCGCGGCCTGGTTTTGCGCCATGGTGTCGGCCAGCTGGTAGTCGGCGAAGTTGGTGTAGCCATGCAGGCGCGCTTGCTCATTGCGCAGGGTCAGGATCTCCTGGGCGATGGCACGGTTGTCGGTCTCACCTTCGTGCTCGCCGCGCGAGACCCAGGCGGCCCAGGCCTGCTGGCGCAGATCGCGGCGGGCCGAGAAGGTCAGGAAGGGCACGACATGCGAGCGCGACAGCGTCACCAGGTGCGCACCTGCTTCCAAGCCACGCTCCACGGCGGCCTGCTTCATCACGGCACGCACGAACTCGGGCAGGCCGGCCAGCTCGGCCTCGCTCTTGAGGATCAGGCGGTAACCGGCCTCGTCGGCCAGCACGTTCTGCGCGAACTGGGTGTTCAGCTCAGCCAGGCGCTGCATGATGGCCGCGTAGCGCTCACGCGCTGCGGGGGCCAGCTTGGCGCCGGCGCGCACGGCTTCCAGGTGCAGGCGTTCCAGCAGGCGCTGCTGGTCGGCCGCCAAGCCCAGCTGGGCACGCTGCGCCATCAGCGCATCCAGGCGCTGGAACAGGCCCTGGTGCATGGCCACCCAGCTGGCGTGCGCGGCCATGGGAGCGGCCACCTCGCGCTGCACAGCCTGCAGGGCCTCGTTCGTGGCCGAGGCGGCCAGCGTGTAGAACAGGGCCTCGATGCGGTTCAGCAGCCGTCCGCTGGCGTCGAAGGCGGCCACGGTGTTGTCAAAGCTGGCCGGCGCCGGATTCGCGGCGATGGCGTCGATCTCCTGCCGATGAGCGGCCATTGCCGCCTCAAAGGCCGGCATGAAATGCGCGGGGTCGATCTCGGCAAAGGGCGGCAAACCGGCCGGGCCGGTCCAGTCCTGCAGCAGCGGGTTCATGCGCATCTCGCTCACTGGCCAGCCGCCTTCTTGGCGGCCATTTCCTTCTTGATGGCGTCTTCGTCGCGCTCGTCGTAGGGGCGGTTGCCGCATTCGGCACGCCATTTGTCTTCGAGCTCGCCCAGCTTGTCCACGCGCGTCGACGCTTCCGACTGGCGCTTGTTGAAGTCGTCAATCTTCTGCATCAGCGCCTCCTCGCGGGCCTTCAGGGCCTTCAGCCGGGCGTTGTGGGCGTCCACGCGGGCGCTCAGCTCGGCGGCGGCCTTGTCGTAATCGGCCTTCACTTCCTTCTGCTTGGCCGGCTTCATGTCGCCGATGGTCTTGCTCAGCTCTTCACCGCGCTTGCGCAGGGCCTCGTTGTCGGCCACCAGGACGGTTTGCGCGGCCACGAAGTCCTTCTGCTCGTTCTCGAAAGCGGCCTTGTCGGCCTTGACGGCATCGGCATGCGTCAGCAGTTCCTTGTCTTCCGCCTCGATGGCCTTGCTCTCGGTGACATTGGCTTCGCGGCGGGCCAGGCACTCGCGCAGCTCGTCGCGCGTCATCAGCTTGGGCCTGGCCTTGGCCGGCGCGGCGTCGGGCTTGGCTGGCGCCTTGGCGGCGGGCTTGGCCGGCTGCTTGGGCTGGGTTTGCGCGTGCACCGCAGCGGTGCTGAAGGCGGCGATCAATGCCAGGGTCAGGAGGGGTGCGCGCATGGCTGAAACGGGGTCAGTTGGACGAACCGGCGATGATGCCATGACCCCTGTCGGGCGTTGGAAGGCTCCCCATAATCCCAGCCTTTCGACCCGCCGGCGCCCACCGCCGCAAGCCCACGCCATGAAACCCGTTCTGCTGGCCAGCCTGCTGGCCACCGCGCTGACCGCCGGCGCCCAGACCCCTGACGAAGACCCCTACCTCTGGCTCGAAGAGGTCAGCGGCGAGAAGGCCATGGCCTGGGTCAAGGCCCGCAATGCCGAGACCGAAGCCCTGCTGAAGAGCCGCCCCGGCTTCGAGGCCCTGCGCAGCGAACTCCTGGAAGGACTGAATGCCAAGGACCGCATCCCGCGCTTCACGCGCATGGGTGACTGGGTCTACAACCTCTGGCAGGACGACAAGCACAAGCGCGGCATCTGGCGCCGCACCACCTTGGCCGAATACGCCAAGGCCGAACCGGCCTGGGAAACCGTGCTGGACCTGGACGCCCTGGGCGCGGCGGAGGGCAAGAGCTGGGTGTTTGCCGGCGCCAACTGCCTGGCGCCCGACTACCGCCGCTGCCTGCTCTCGCTTTCACCGGGTGGCTCGGACGCCTCTGTCGTGCGCGAGTTCGACACCCGCGACAAAGCCTTTGTCAAAGGCGGCTTCGAGCTGCCCGAGGCCAAGAGCCAGGTGGACTGGCAAGACCAGAACCACATCTTTGTCGGCACCGATTTCGGTCCCGGCAGCATGACGGATTCGGGCTACCCGCGCGTCAGCAAGTTGTGGCAGCGCGGCACCCCGCTGGCCAGCGCCAAGACCCTGTTCGAAGGCGAGCAGAAGGACACCTGGGTCGGCGTGGGCGTGGATGGCCATGGCGCCCAGCAGCGCGCCCTGATCCAGCGCGCGCTCGACTTCTACCGTGCCGAGTACCGTCTCGTCACCCCCAAGGGCCTGAAGAAGCTGGACCTGCCGCTGGATGCCCAGCCCCAGCTCTGGGGCGAACGCCTGCTGGTGCGCCTGCGCTCCGACTGGACCGTGGGCGGCCAGGGCTTCAAGGCCGGCAGCCTGCTGGTCGGCAGCTGGAAGGACTTCCTGGCTGGCAAGCCCAAGTTCAGCAGCCTGTTCGAGCCCACCAGCACCCGCTCGCTGGCGGGCTTCATCACCACCCAGCAGCATGTGGTGCTGAACATCTCGGACAAGGTGGCCTCCAAACTGGAGGAATGGGATTTCCGTGGCAAGGCCCCCTCCAAGCGCAGCGTGCAGGCTCCCTTCCCTGGCACGCTGACCATCAGCAGCCTGTACGACAGCGACCTGAAGAAGGACGCGCTGGCCGACCGCTACCTGATCAGCTACACCGACTTTCTGACCCCGGACACGCTCTCGCTGGCGCGCGCCGGCAGCGACGAGCGCCAGGCGCTGAAGAGCCGCACCACCTGGTTCGATGCCGAAGGCATGCGGGCCGAACAGCACTTCGTCAATAGCAAGGACGGCACCTCCATCCCCTACTTCGTCATTTACCCCAAGGGCGCGCAAGCGGATGGCAAGAATCCCACCCTGCTGTACGGCTACGGTGGCTTTGAAGTCAGCATGACGCCGGCCTACAGCAGCAGCCGTGGCCGCGGCTGGCTCGCCAAGGGGGGCGTGTTCGTGCTGGCCAATATCCGCGGCGGCGGTGAGTTCGGCCCCACCTGGCACAAGGCCGCGATCCGCGAGAACAAGCAGCGCTCGTATGACGACTTCATCGCCGTGGCCGAGGACCTGATCGCCAAGAAGATCACCACCCCAGCGCAGCTCGGCATCATGGGCGGCAGCAATGGCGGACTGCTGATGGGCGCCATCGTCACGCAGCGGCCCGACCTGTTCAACGCCGTGGTCTGTCAGGTGCCGCTGCTGGACATGAAGCGCTATCACAAGCTGCTGGCCGGCGCTTCTTGGATGGCTGAGTACGGCGACCCCGACAAGGCCGAGGACTGGGCTTTCATCTCGAAGTACAGCCCCTACCAGAACGTCAAGGCCGGCGTGAAGATGCCGCGCGTGCTGATCAACACCAGCACCAAGGACGACCGCGTGCACCCCGGCCATGCCCGCAAGATGGCTGCGCGCATGATCGAGCTGGGTCACAACCCGCTGTACTGGGAAAACATCGAAGGCGGTCATGGCGGCGCAGCCGACAACGAGCAGCGCGCCACCTGGCAGGCCATCGAGTACAGCTACCTGTGGATGCAGTTGGGCGGCAAGTGAAGCTGGACATTCATCACCTACCCGAGCAACAGCGCTTCGAGGGCCGCCACCCCAGCGGTGTGTGCGAACTCGACTACGTTCGCCAGGGCCAGGTGCTGACCTTCACCCACACCGGCACCCCACCGGCGCTGCGCGGCCAGGGCTTGGCCGCGCAGCTGGTGGAAGCCGGCCTGCAATGGGCGCGCAGCGAGGGTTGCAAGGTGGTGCCGGTTTGCAGCTATGTGGCGCTGTACATGCAGCGCCACCCGCAGTGGAACGACCTGGGCGCCTGAGCGCTCCGTGACCCAAGAAGAAGGCCCGCTTTGCGGGCCTTCTTCATATCAGGTCCAGCACCCGCTCGGGTGGCCTGCAAAGACCCACTCCGCGTGGCCCCACCACGATGGGGCGGTTCAGCAGCACCGGGTGCTGCGCGATCGCATCCAGCAGGGCCGCGTCATCCAGCGCCGGGTTGTCCAGGCCCAGTTCGGCATAGGCCGCTTCCTTGCTGCGCAGCAGGCCGCGCAGGCCCAGGCCGCTGGCGCGTGCCAGCGCCTGCAGCGTGGCCCGATCCGGCAGCGCCTGCAGGTACTCCACCACCCGGGGTTCGTGGCCGGCCTGGCGTATCAGCTCCAGCGCGGCGCGGGAGTTGCTGCAACGGGGGTTGTGGTAAATCGTGATCACGGCGCTCATCGCTTCGGTTGCGGGGGCCGCACTGTCCCTCAAAACGCGGTCTCAGAAGCTCAGCACAAAGGCCGCCCCGCCTTCCAGGGGCCGCGCGTGGCGCAGGCGCCCGCCCATGCCGTGCAGCAACTGACGCGTCAGTGTCAGGCCGATGCCATGCCCTCCGGGCGTGGCGCTGAAGAAGGGCAGAAAGATCTGCTGCTCCAACCCGGGCGGCACGCCGGGGCCGTTGTCGCGCACGCTGATGCGCAGGCGCCCGCCGCGCGACAGGCGCGGCTCGACCCAGAGCTGCGGCTGCGCGGTGCCATGGGTCGCGTTCTCGGCGTTGCGGATCAGGTTCAGCAGCGCCTGCTCCAGCTGCGCCGGGTCGGCCTGCAGGCGCAAGCCGGGGTGGGCCAGGTCGAAGTGCGCCGCGCCGCCACGCGCGGCCCAGGCCGGCGCCGCGGCGGCCTGCAGGCGCGCCAGCAGCGCGCCCAGGTCCACCGGCTGCAGTTGCGGCGGCGGCAGCTGGCTCAGGCGCCGGTAGTCGGCCACAAAGCGCTGCAGGCCGGCGGCACGCTGGGCGATGGTGTCCAGCGCCAGGCGCAGCTCCTCGCCCGCCTCGGGGTCGTCCAGCAACTCCAGCGCGCCTTGGCTCAGGCTGGCGATGGGTGTGAGCGAGTTCATGATCTCGTGCGTCAGCACCTGCACCAACTGCTGCCAGGCCAGCAGGCGCTCGCTCTCCAGTGCCGATTCGAGCGGCAGCAGCACCAGCAGCACCTGGGCCTCGCCCGCCAGCTGCAGGGGCTGCAGGGCCAGGCTCCAGCGTTCGCTGCCGCGTTCGGTTTCCAGCTGCAGCTGGCCGGACTGGCCGGCGCGCGCGCGTTCGCTCAGCAGGGTCTGCAGCGCAGCGGCGTCCTGCACCGCTCCGGGCGCCAGCAGGCGGCGGGCGCGGTTGCTCAAGGGCAGCAGCCGGCCTGCGCCATTCAGCAGCCAGGCCGCGGCGGGCAGTTGCTCCAGCTGGATCTGCAGGCGCAGCAGTTCATCCGGCGCGGGGGGCGGTGGCGGGGGTTCGGCGGCAGATTGCTCAGCAGGCCGGCGCGGCCAGCCCAGCAGCAGCGCCGCCAGCGCCAGCAGCGCGGCGGCGCTAAACCAGCGCGGTGTGCCCTGGCTGGCGGCCGCGCCCGCCGCCGCGGCCAGCACCAGCGCCGCCAGGGCGCGCCCTTGCTCAAAGCCCATGTTTGTCCAGCCGTCGGTACAGCGCCGCGCGTGAAAGGCCCAGCAGCCGCGCCGCCGCGCTCAGATTGCCCTGGGCCTCGGCCATGGCGGCGAGCACGGCAGCGCGCTCCTGCACGGCCAGCGAGCGTGGCGCTTCGGCAGGGGTGGGCGCCGAGGTATCGGGCTGCGCCAGCTGCAACGCTTCGCGGCAAGTGGCCACCAGACGCGGGTTGTCCCAGGGTTTGGTCAGGAAATCGAAGGCGCCGCGCTTGACGGCCTGCACCGCCAAGTCGATCTCGGCGTAGGCCGTCATCACCACCACGGCCGGCGGCTGCGCGCGGGCCTGCACCTCAGCCAGCAGCCGCAGCCCCTGGGCACCGTCACTGCGGCCAGGGCCGAAGTTCAGGTCCAGAAGCAGCAGGCCAGGGCGCAGCCGATCCAGCGCAGCCAGCAGTTCAGCCGGGCGTTGGATGCAATGCACCGGGGCCACCCGGCGCTGCAGCAGCAGCTGGGCGGCGAGGCCGACGTCGGGGTCGTCGTCGAGCAGCAGGATCGAAGGCGGGGCGCTCATCAGGGCCTGCATCTTCGCCGCCCGGGCTGCGGCGGGCGAGGTCGCTGTCCGCTTTCGGACAGGGGGATGGTCAGGGCCGGAGCCGCCCACGACAGTGACGCCATGTCTGCTGCTGCCCGCCCCCAGGCCCTGCCGGCACCGCAAACCGGTGCCGCGATGGACCGCACCCTGCCGCCCACCGGCCGGCTGCGCCGCCTCGCGCCCTGGGGGCTGGGGGGCCTGGCCCTGCTGAGCCTGCTTGGCCTGGCGCTCTGGAAGGCCCAGGCCCTGCCCCGCCAGCCTGTGGCCTACCATGCCCAGCTCGCCGCGGTTCAGCAGGGCGAGTTCCGCGACGAGCTCGCCCTGCGCGCGCGCGTCGAGCCGCTGCGCTCAGTGCAGCTGGATGCACAGGAGAGCGGCCGCGTGGAGGCCGTGTTCGTGCAGGACGGTGATTGGGTCGAGGCCGGCGCCCCGCTCTACCGCCTGCACAGCCCAGAGCGGGAACAGCTCTTGATGCAGCGCAGCGCCGAAGTGGCGCAGCAGCTGGCCAATATGGCTGCGCAGCGCAGCGCCCAGGCCGCCAGTCTGGCGCAGAGCCGGCGCGAGCTGCTGCAACTGCAGGCCGCGCAGCAGCAGGCCGAGGCTGAACACGAGCGCCAGGCCACGCTGGCCGCTCAGGGCTTTGTATCCGCCGCGGCGCTCGAACAATCGCAGCGCCAGCTGCGCCTGGCCGAACAGCTGCTGGCACAGGCCCGCGCAGACCAAGCCCAGGAGGCCCTGACGCGCCAACAGTCGCTCGACGAGATGGCACGCGCCGTCAGGGGCTTGCAGGGGGGGCTTCAACTGCTGCAGCGTGCCCAAGAGCGACTGCAGCTGCGTGCGCCCTTGAGCGGCCGACTCAGCGGCTTCACGCCACAACTGGGTGCCACGCTGCGGCCCGGCGAACGCCTGGGCCGCATCGACGACCCGGACGCCGGCATGCAGCTGGTGGCTGAGCTGGACGAGTACTACCTGCCACGCTTGCAGGCCGGCCAGCAAGCGCTGAGCGACCTGGGCCCCCTGCAGCTGACCCAAACCCTGCCTCAGGTGCAAGGTGGCAAGGCGCGCGTGCTGCTGCGCTGGCTCCAGCCGCCTGCCGCGGCCCGCCTGCGCCCCGGCCAGGCGGTGGACCTGCGCCTGCAGTTCAGTCCGCCCAGCCCCGCCCTGCTGCTGCCCGATGGCCCGGGCGTGCAAGGCCGGCTCTATGTGCGTCAGGACGGGCAGCTGCTGCGCCGCACCGTGCAGCTCGGCCGCCGCGCGGCCGGCCAGGTGGAAGTGCTGGCCGGCCTGCGGGCCGGCGAGCAGGTCCTGATCTCCCAACCCCCCTCCGAGGCCGAAAGGCTCGCCTTGCCATGATCGAACTTCAGCACATCAGCAAGCGGCACCGCGCCGGTGATGTCGAAACCACCGCACTCGATGCCGTCGACCTGCACATCGAGGCCGGTGAGTACCTTGCCATCACCGGCCCCTCGGGCTGCGGCAAATCCACCCTGCTGGGCCTGCTGGGCCTGCTGGACCGGCCCAGCAGCGGCCGCTACCTGCTGCAGGGCGAAGACCTGACGCAGCGCAGCGAACGCGAACTCGCTGCGATCCGACGCGGCCGCATCGGCTTCGTGTTCCAGAGCTTCAACCTGGTCGACGAGCTGACGGTGGCCGACAACGTGCAACTGGCGCTGCGCTACGGCGAGCTGCCCGGCAAGGCCCAGCGTGCCCGTGTGGCCGAGGTGCTCGAACGCCTGGGCCTGGCGCACCGCGCCGCCCACCACCCCAGCCAGCTCAGCGGCGGTCAGCAGCAGCGCGTGGCCATCGCCCGCGCCATTGCCGCCCGCCCGGCCCTGCTGCTGGCCGATGAACCCACCGGCAATCTGGACAGCGCCCATGGCCACGACGTGATGCGCCTGCTGCGCGAGCTCAACGACGAGGGCACGACCCTGGTGATGGTGACGCACAGCGCCGAGCATGCGGCACAGGCCTCGCGTACCCTGCGCCTGCTCGACGGCCGCGTGCTGGTGGACGCGCCGCTGGAGTTGGCGGCATGAAGGCGCTGCTGCTCGATGCCCTGCGTGCGCTGCGCAGCCGCCCCGGCGCCACCGCGGTGGCAGCCGGCGGTCTGATGCTGGCCCCGGCCGCCACCTTGCTGGTCAGCCTGCTGGCTTGGGCGCTCGCCAGCAGCGACCCCACCATTCCCGAACCGGAGCGCATCGTCATGCTGGACTTCAAGGGCAACCCGCCCGGCCAGCCGAGCCCCTGGTTCGCCGCTTCGCCGGTGGCCTTCGGTGCGCTGTTGAAGGCGCGGGGCGTGCCGCTCGACCTGATCAGCCGGGTCAGCGAGGACGGCTTCAAGCTGCGCCTGGAGGGCGAGCTGCGCCCGCTGAACCTGGTGGTGGCGGATCCCGAACTCGTCACCCTGTTCGGCATGCGCGCGCTGGCGGGCGATCTGCAGGCCACCTTGCAGCGGCGCGACGCCCTGGCCCTGACCCGCGGCCTCGTGCGTCGACTCTGGGGCGAACTACCGCTGCAGCAGGCGCTGGGTCGCACCTTGGTGTCCGACGGCAAGGGCTACGTGGTCACCGCCGTCATTCCCGACCCCGATGCCCGCACCCCGCTGCCCGAGTACCAATTGCTGGCCGGCTTCGACGGCCAGGCCAATGCATTGAACGAGCGGGACCGCCAGGCCATCTTCATGGTCAACGGCCGTGTATTCGCGCGTTTGCGCCCGGGCGGCACGGCGGCATCGATCGGCCCCTGGATGCGCGAGGCCTTCCGCACCAGCCCCGGCTACGCCGAACTGCCGGCAGACTGGAAAGACGGCCGCGAGGCGGCCTACTTCCGCGGCCTGCCCCTGACCGAATTGCCCTTTGCCGGCCCCGAGAACGGCATGCGCTGGCTGCAGGTCGGCGCCCTGGGTGCTGCAAGCGCGCTGCTGCTGCTGCTGGCCGCCATCAACACCATGAACCTGCAAGCTGCCCAGCTGCTGCAGCGCCAGCGTGAAACCGCCCTGCGCCGCAGCCTGGGCGCCAGCGCACTGCAGCTGTTGCAGCTCTGGGCCACCGAGCTGCTGCTGCCCCTGCTGCTGGCCGGCGCAGGCGCCTTGCTGCTGGCCTGGTGGTTGGCGCCCGCGCTGGGGGCCTGGCTGGGCCTGCCGCCCACGCTGAATCTGGCCGACCCACCTCCCGGGGCGGTACTGGCGGGCCTGTTCGGCATGTGCGCGCTGCTGCTGCCGCTGGCGCTCGCCTTGCCGGCCTGGGCGGCGCTGCGCCGCGCCCCAGCACCGGCCTTGCAGGGGCGCACCGCCAGCGAAGGGCCATGGGGCCGGCGCGTGCGCCAGTTGCTGCTGGCCTTGCAGCTCGCCGGCGCTCTGCTGCTGCTGGCCCTGACCGGTGTGCTGGGCTTGCAGCATCAGCATCTGCTGCAGGCCGACCGCGGCTTCGCCACCCACAATCGCTTGGTGATGACCGTTTGGGCGACCCCCGCCGACGCGCCCAAGGCCGCACCGCTGCTGGCCGCGCTGAGTCGCCACCCGGCCGTCCAGCACTGGGCCTTCAGCAGCTCCGTGCCGGCACGTGACACTCGCGGCCCGCAGGAGGTCCATGTGAGCGCCAGCGGCCACAAGCAGGTGCTGCACCTGACCCGCGTCTCGCCCGGCTACTTCGCCACCTATGGCATGCAGCTGCTGGCTGGCGAGCCGCGCCCCGGCCATGGCGAAAAGCTGATGGTGCTGGACGAGCGCGCGGCCCGGGCACTCGGTTTTGCCACCCCGCAGGCGGCACTGGGCGCGGTGCTGCGCGGCGGCGGCGACTACTTGCAGGAAGGCCAGGACCTACGCCGCGTCGTTGGCGTGGTGGCGACGGTGAAGCAGGAAGGCGCGCGCGAGGCACCGCAGGCCCAGGGCTTTCTGGTCAGCGACGAACCGCAAGGCAATCTGACCCTTTACGGCCCCGACCTGCCCGCCCTGCGCGCGGCACTGGAACAGGCATGGAAGGAAATCGGTGCCCCGCTGGTGCGCTATGTGCGCAGCGTGGACGAGCAGCGTTCGCTGGCCTACCAGCAGGAGGCCCAGTTGATCGGTCTGCTGGCCGCGCTGGCCCTGCTGGCCGTGGGAGTGGCGGCAATTGGCGCCTATGCCCTGGTAGCCGACACCTTGATGCGGCGCCGCGCCGAGCTGGTGCTGCGCCGTTTGCATGGCGCGGGCACGCTGGACATCGTGCGCACCGTGCTCAGCGAGTTCCGCACCCCGTTGGCCCTGGCCGCGCTGCTGAGCCTGCCGCTGGCCGCCTGGCTCGGCGCGCTCTACCTGGACAGCTACCAGGAGCGCGTGGCCCCCCTGCCCGGCCTGCTGGTACCGCTGCTGGGCGCCACCGCCCTGACCCTCTTGGTGCTGGCCACCGCGCTTTGGCGCCACACCCGGTTGGCGCTGCAGCTGCGGCCCATTGAGGCCTTGCGCTGATCAGGCGCTGGCGCGGGCCTTCCACTCGCGCGCCAGCAGGCCGTAGATCGCCGAATCCGACACCTGGCCGGCCACGATCCAGCGCTCGCGCAGCCGGCCTTCGAGCTGAAAGCCCAGGCGTCGCAGCAGCTTGGCCGAGGCCCCGTTTTCGGGGTCGATGTCGGCCTCGACACGGTTCAGGTCCAGCGGGCCGAAACCCCAGTCCAGCAGCGCGCCCACGGCTTCACTGGCGTAGCCCTGGCCCCAGTACCGCGGCGCCAGGCCATAGCCCAGCTCGGCACGGCGGTTGTCCGGGTGGATCTTGTAGAGAGTGCAGGTGCCCAGCAGGGCTTCGTCCGCACGCCGCACCAGCCCCAAGCGCACATGCTCGCCGCGCTCCAGGTCCAGCTGATCCTGGCGGATCAACTGCTCCGCTTGCGCCAACTCCGTCCACGGTGCACTGCTCCAGTAGCGGGCAAATTCCGGGTCGGAGTGGATGTCGAACAGCGCCCGGGCATCGCGTTCCCGCAGCGGGCGCAGATGCAGGCGTTGGGTGAAGAGCTCAAGGTCGCGGTAATCAGCCATGCGACGCATTAGAGCCAAAAATGAAAAACGCCATGATGGCGAACCATCAGGGCGTTCTCGTGATCCGCTCTGCGGGGCTTGCCGGCGAGCCGGCACCCGCAAAGCAAAACGCCCTGACCGCAAGCGATCAGGGCGTTTACTTATCTGGCGGAGACGGAG
>JBDHSJ010000083.1:0-16176 GCA_039808065.1 Burkholderiaceae bacterium
CTGGTGGATGCACAAGGCCGCGGCCTGCGCTGGCCCGCAGGGCGCCCGGCCGCGCTGGCGCTAGTGCAGGCCGTGGCGGGTCACCCCGGCTGGCAGCTGCGCGATCGCCTGGCCCTGGCCCGCTGGGGCGCAGGGCTGCTGCTGCGCGGACTGCGCTGCCCGCCTGACTGGAGCGTGGCGCGGCTATGCCGCGGGCTGCCCGCCGCGGTGCGCGAGGACTTGTTCGAACCCCTGTGCATTGCGGCGCTGAACACGCCGATCGAGCAGGCCAGTGCCGGCGTGTTCTTGCGCGTGCTGCGCGACGCCCTGCTCGGCGGGCCGGGGGCGGCCGACCTGCTCTTGCCACGCCGTCCCCTGGATCAGCTGCTGCCCGAACCCGCGGCCCGGTGGTTGCGCGCGCAGGGCGTGCGCATCGAGCTGGGGCGGCGCGTGCAATCCCTGCAGGCGGGCGAAGCGGGGGGCTGGCAGCTGGATGGCGAGGCCTGCGCGCGTGTGCTGCTGGCCTGCAGCGCCACCGAGGCGTCCCGTCTATGTGCCGCCTTCGCGCCGGCCTGGTCCGCCAGCGCTGCGGCCTTGCAGAGCGAAGCCATCCTGACGGTCTACCTGGAGGCCGACGCCGTCAGGCTGCCTGCCCCCATGGTGGCCTTGCGCGGCACACCGGCGCAGTTCCTGTTCGACCTTCAGGCCATCGGCGGCGCCCCTGGGCGCTTCGCGGCCGTAGGCAGTGCGTTGGCGGGCCGCCTGTCCGAGGGCCGCACCGCGCTGACCCAGGCCGTGCGCGCGCAGGTCGCCGCCCAGGTGCCAGGATTGGGCCAGGCGCGCCTGCTGCGCAGCCATGCCGACCGCCGCGCCACCTTCGCCTGCACCGCAAATCTGCAGCGCCCGCCTGCCCAGATCGGACCCGGACTCTGGGCCTGCGGCGATTACGTCGAAGGCCCCTACCCTGCCACCCTGGAGGGCGCCGTGCGCTCGGGGCAACAGGCCGCGCGAGCGGCGCTTGCACAATGACGCCATGAGTGAAGCCCCCACGCCCGCGATCCAAGTGCTGGAACGCGCCTTTGCGCTGCTGGATGTGCTGGCCCGCCATGCCGATCCGGTCCCGCTGAAGGCCCTGGCCGAGGCCACCGGACTGCACCCCTCGACCGCCCACCGCATCCTCAACGACCTGACCCTGGGCCGCTATGTCGACCGGCCCGAACCTGGCAGCTACCGCCTGGGCATGCGCCTGCTGGAACTGGGCAATCTGGTGAAGGCGCGGCTGGATGTGCGTGACGCCGCGCTGGACTCGATGCGCGAGCTGCACAAGCTGACGCACCAGCCGGTGAACCTGTCGGTGCGGCAAGGCGACGAGATCGTCTACATCGAGCGCACCTACAGCGAGCGCAGCGGCATGCAGGTGGTGCGTGCGGTGGGCGGCCGCGCCCCGCTGCATCTGACCTCGGTGGGCAAGCTCTTCCTCGCCCATGATGAGCCGGCACGCGTGCGTGCCTATGCCACCCGCACCGGTCTGGCCGGCCATACGCGCAACAGCATCACCGACCTGCCGCGCCTGGAGCGTGAACTCAGCCTGATCCGCCAGCGCGGCGTGTCGCGCGACGAAGAGGAGCTGGAGCTGGGCGTGCGCTGCATGGCAGCCGGCATCTTTGACGACCAGAGCAAGCTGGTGGCGGGGTTGTCGATATCGGCCCCCTCCGACCGCCTGGAGGAGGGCTGGGAGCCGAAGCTGCGCGATACGGCGGCGGCGATTTCGGCGGCGTTGGGGTATCGGGCTTAGGTTCGGCCGATCCGGCAAATCGGCCACAGAACCGACACTACTGCCGCCTCACCCAGCCCGCTGCCGCGAGACGGCAGCAGTCCTTCGCAGCGCGTCGCAGGGTTCTCAGGACCCAGCTCGGTCGCTGCTCAGCCACTTCCTCACCCGTTCGGCATCGCCGATCCGGCTGTATTTGCCGGCGGAATCGAGGAACACCATGATCAGTTTGCGGCCCGCCAGCTCGGCCTGCATCACCAGGCAGCGGCCGGCCTCGGCGATATAGCCGGTTTTCTGAAGGCCGATGTCCCAGCTGCGACTGCGCACCAGACCATTGGTGGTGTGGAAGGCCATGTCGCGCCGGCCCACGCGCACGCGGTGCTCAGCCGTGGTGGAAAGCTCGCGCAGCAGCGGCACCTCGTAGGCCACCTTGACCAGACGGGCCAGATCACTGGCACTGCTCTGGTTGGAGCTGCTGAGACCGGTCGGCTCCACGTAGCGGGTGTCGCGCATGCCCAGTTGCCGGGCCTTGCCATTCATGGCCTCGACCGCCGCGGCCAGACCACCGGGGTAATGACGACCCAGGGCATTGGCAGCACGGTTCTCGCTCGACATCAGCGCCAGGTGCAGCATCTCGCCCCGCGTGAGCTGCGTGCCCACGGCCAGGCGCGAACCGGTGTGCTTCTCGGTATCAATGTCTTCGCTGCTGATGGTCAGCACCTCATCCAGCGGCTGCTGGGCTTCCAGCACCACCAGGGCGGTCATCAGCTTGGTGATCGAGGCGATGGGCAGCACCGCGCCCTCGTTCTTGGCCAGCAGCACCTCGTTGGTTTCCTGGTCCAACACCAGCGCCACGTTGGACTTGAGCGCCAATGGCGAGGGGCTTTCTTCCAGCCCAAGCTGCTGCCCGAAGCTGGGCCGGATCGGCGCCACCGCTGCGACCACGCGGCGCTTGGGCGCCTGCACCGCCGCCTTGCGCGGGCTCTTGGCCTTGCTCTTGCGGACCTGCTGGCGCTCGGCCTGCTGGGTCTTCTTGGCGCCGGCTTCGGCCGTCTGCACACCCAGGCCCGCGTCCGCCACGCTCAGAACCAGACTCAAGCACAACAGGCCCAGCAAACGCATCGACAGCTCTCCAGCAAAGGGGCGTCGAGTGTAACGGTCGGTCTTGCAGGCTTTCAACATCAAAGACTTAGGGGGAAGTCTTGAGATGGGGTTGAAAGTTGCCGTTTGTCACGGCTTGGCGCGCGGGCGCGATGAGCGGTATGCGCCCCGACCAGGCCCCGCATGCTGGGGCGTTTCACTTGGCCGGGGCCGGACGGTCCTCAGGACCGTCCTCGCACTGGCCTCAGCCTTGCGCCAGCAGCTTTTCGCCTTTGGCGCGAAGCTTGTTCAGCGCATTCAGATAAGCCTTGGCCGAAGCCACGATGATGTCCGGGTCGGCGCCCACCGCATTCACCACCCGGCCGCCCAGTTGCAGGCGCATGCTCACCTCGCCCTGGCTCTCGGAGCTGCCGCTGGAGATGGCGTTGACGCTGAATAGAAGCAGCTCCGCACCACTCTGCAGCTGCGACTCGATGGCACGCACGCAGGCGTCCACCGGGCCATTGCCCTCGCTCTCGGCCCGGTACTCGGTGCCGCCGGCCTCGAACACCACCGCAGCGCGCGGGCGCTCGCCCATCTCGGAGTTCTGCTTCAGGGCCAGCAGCTTGTAGTGATCCGGCTCGTGGTCGGCCTGCTCCTCCATCACCAATGCCAGGATGTCCTCGTCGAAGACCTCGGCCTTGCGGTCGGCCAGCACCTTGAAGCGCTGGAAGGCCTCGTTCAGCTCGGCCTCGCTTTCCAGCGTGATGCCGAGTTGCTCCAGGCGCTGCTTGAAGGCGTTGCGGCCGCTGAGCTTGCCCAGCACGATCTTGTTGGCCGCCCAGCCCACATCCTCGGCGCGCATGATTTCGTAGGTGTCGCGCGCCTTGAGCACGCCATCCTGGTGAATGCCCGAGGCATGCGCAAAGGCATTGGCCCCCACCACGGCCTTGTTCGGCTGCACCACGAAACCGGTGGTCTGGCTGACCAGGCGCGAGGCGGCCACGATCTGGCTGGCGTCGATGCCGACCTCCAGGCCGAAGTGGTCGCGGCGGGTCTTCACCGCCATCACCACCTCTTCGAGCGAGCAGTTGCCGGCGCGCTCTCCCAGGCCATTGATGGTGCATTCGATCTGGCGTGCCCCGCCGATCTTCACGCCGGCCAGCGAATTGGCCACCGCCATGCCGAGGTCGTTATGGCAGTGCACGCTCCAGATGGCGCGGTCCGAGTTGGGCACGCGGCGGCGCAGGTTGGCGATGAACTCGCCGTACAGCTCGGGAATGGCGTAGCCGACGGTGTCGGGGATGTTGATGGTGCCGGCGCCCTCCTCGATCACCGCCTCGATGACGCGGCACAGGAAGTCCGGATCGCTGCGGTAGCCGTCCTCGGGCGAGAACTCGACGTCGTCGCAGTGCTGGCGCGCAAAACGTACCGCAAGGCGGGCCTGCTCCAGCACCTGCTCGCGCGTCATGCGCAGCTTCTTCTCCATGTGGAGTTCGCTGGTGGCGATGAAGGTGTGGATGCGTGCGGCGTTGGCCCCCTTGAGCGCCTCGGCAGCGCGACTCAGATCGCGGTCATTGGCGCGCGCCAATGAGCAGATCCGGCTGTCTTTGATGGCATCGGCAATCGCCTTGACGGCGTCGAAGTCGCCCGGGCTGGCGGCGGCAAAGCCGGCTTCGATGACATCGACCCGCAGGCGCTCCAACTGGCGCGCGATGCGCAGCTTCTCGTCCTTGGTCATCGAAGCGCCGGGCGACTGCTCGCCATCGCGCAAGGTGGTGTCAAAGATGATCAAGCGGTCAGCCATCGAAATCTCCTGGATCGGAAAACAAAACGGCCCGCGCAGCGTGGACTGGGCGGGCCGTGGAGGGGGTCAGCACAAGGCTGGACGCGTCAACGCACCCGAGAGGCCTCCGGTAGTAGGGCAAGGGTGCGGGCGAACGTCATGGATTGAATGTAGCAGCGACAGGCAAAACACGCTTCGTCAACCGTGCAGGCCCGCTTCGTCGGGCTCGTCGGTCGAGGTGGCGATGAGGCTCGCGTGCCGGCCCTTCCACTTGCGCCGTCCGTACTCGATGTAGCCGGAAACGCTGTAGCAGCAGAAAAGCGCAAACAGGGCGATGGGCGGGTGGCTGGAGACCAGCGCGATCAGCAGCACCAGCGCCACCAGCAGCGCGAAGGGCACCGAACGCTTGAGGCTGAAATCCTTGAAGCTGTAGAACGGTGCGTTGGTCACCATTGTGAGGCCTGCATACAGCGTGATGCCCACCATCGCTAGGCTCAGCCAGGGATGCGAGTCGATCGACCAGCCTGCATCCACGGCCAGCCAGATGGAGCCGGCGACCAAAGCCGCGGCGGCCGGGCTGGGCAGACCTTGGAAGAAGCGCTTGTCGATGACACCGATGTTGGTATTGAAGCGCGCCAGCCGAAGGGCTGCGCAAGCGCAGTAGACGAAGGCGGCGATCCAGCCGAGCTTGCCCAGGTCCTTCAGCGCCCACTCATAGGCCACCAGGGCCGGGGCCGCACCGAAACTGACCATATCTGAGAGGCTGTCCATCTGCTCGCCGAAGGCGGATTGGGTGCCCGTCATGCGCGCCACGCGGCCGTCCAGGCTGTCCAGCACCATGGCGCAGAAGATGCCGATGGCGGCATTCTCGAAGCGCCCGTTCATCGCCATGACGATGGCGTAGAAGCCCCCGAACAGGGCGGCCAGGGTGAACAGATTGGGCAGCACGTACAAGCCCTTGCGGGGCTTGCGCTGGGGCGCCGGCTGCTCGTCCAGGTCGGAATCCTGGAAATCGGAAGGGATGTCGCTGGGTGAGGGGCTCATTGGACGCGACTGTACCCAGCCCAGCCGGGGCTTCCTAGCGCCCTCACAAGGCCAACCTCTCGCGCACACCATCGGCGTGCATGTCGCTCCCCCGCCCCTGCCCGACCAGCTGGCCGCGCTGCATGAGCAGGTACTGGTCGGCCAATTCGGCGGCGAAGTCGTAGAACTGCTCCACCAGCAGCACCGCCAGTCCGCGCTCGTGGGCCAGGTGGCGGATCACACGCCCGATGTCCTTGATCACGCTGGGCTGGATGCCTTCGGTGGGTTCGTCCAGCAGCAACACGCGAGGACCGCCGGCCAACGCGCGGGCAATCGCCAGCTGTTGCTGCTGCCCCCCGCTCAGATCGCCCCCCCGCCGGCCCAGCATCTGCTGCAACACCGGGAACAGGGTGAACAGTTCGGCCGGCAGCGAGCTGCCGGCCGGCCGCGGCGCCAGGCCCATGAGCAGGTTTTCCTGCACCGTCAGGCGGTTGAAGATTTCGCGCCCCTGCGGCACAAACCCCAGGCCCGCGCGCACGCGGCGATGCGGGGGCAGCGCATTCAGCTCCTGGCCGTCCAGCCGTATCTGCCCCTGGCTGGCGGGCACGAGGCCCATCAGGGTCTTGAGCAACGTGGTCTTGCCCACGCCATTGCGGCCCAGCAGCACAGTCACCTCGCCAGCACGCAAGCCAAAGTCCAGCCCGCGCAGGATGTGCGAGCCGCCGTAGTGCTGGTGCAGCCCCTGCACCGCCAGCAAGCAATCAGCGGCCAAGGTACACCTCGATCACCTGTTCGTTGGCCTGCACCTCGTCCATGCGGCCTTCGGCGAGCACGCGCCCTTCGTGCAGCACGGTCACCTGGCCCGCTGCCCCGGCCAACTCGCCCACAAAGGCCATGTCATGCTCCACCACCAGCAAGGTGTGGCGTCCGGCCAGGCGCCGGAACAGCTCCGCCGTGCGGGCGGTTTCCTCGTCGGTCATGCCGGCCACCGGCTCGTCCAGCAGCAGCAATCTGGGGTCCTGCGCCAGCAACATGCCGATCTCCAGCCACTGCTTCTGCCCGTGGCTCAGCAGACCGGCCAGACGATCGGCCTCGCTCCAGAGGTGCACTTCTTGCAGCAGTTCGTCCAGGCGGTCGCGTTGGCTGGCACTCAGGCGGGCCCGCAGGGCCTGGCGCACGCGACGGTCGCCGGCCAAGGCCAGCTCCAGGTTCTGCTGCACCGTCAGGGCCTCGAACACGGTCGGCTTCTGGAACTTGCGGCCAATGCCGGCGCGGGCGATCTCGGTTTCGCTCATGCGGCGCAGGTCCAAGTTGGAGCCGAAGTAAAGCCGGCCGCTGTCGGGCCGGGTCTTGCCGGTGATGCAGTCCATCAGGGTGGTCTTGCCCGCCCCATTGGGGCCGATGACGCAGCGCAACTCCCCCAGCCCCAGGGTAAGCGACAGCCCGCCCAGCGCTTGAAAGCCATCGAAGGCGACCCGCAGGTCGTCGACGTACAAGGCCACACCCTGGTTGAACACGGGCTCGCCGCGCGTGAGGACCTGCGCCTGCAGGCGCGCGCGCGCCTGGGCGCCGGCCTCCATCAGATCGGGCGTCATGGGCGCTCCTTGCGACGGATCAGGCCAATCAGGCCACGCGGCAGGAACAGGGTGACCGCAATGAAGAGCCCACCCAGCACGAAGAGCCAGACTTCCGGCAGCCAGGCGGTGAACACCGACTTGCCGCCATTGACAAAGAAGGCGCCCAGGATGGGGCCGATGAGCGTGCCGCGGCCACCCACTGCCGCCCAGATCGCCATTTCGATGCTGGCTGCCGGGCTCATTTCACTCGGGTTGATGATGCCGACCTGAGGCACGTAGAGCACCCCGGCCAGCGCACACATCACGGCTGAAAGCACCCAGATGCTGAGCTTGTAGGCCACCGGGTCGTAGCCGCAGAAGCGCAGCCGGCTCTCGGCATCACGCACAGCCAGCAGCAACCTGTCGTAACGGCCTTGCGTGAGCCAGCGCGCCAGCAGGTAGCAGCCCAGCAGCGCCAGACCCGAGGCCAGGCACAAGGCCAGCTTCATGGCCGGCAGTTGCAGGCTGACGCCGGCCAGACGCTTGAAATCGGTGAAGCCGTTGTTGCCACCAAAGCCCGTTTCATTGCGAAAGAACAGCAGCATGGCGGCCACCGTCAGGGCCTGGGTGATGATGGAAAAGTACACCCCCTGGATGCGGCTGCGAAAGGCGAACCAGCCGAACACCACCGCCAGCGCGGCGGGGACGGCCAGGGCCACCAAGAGCTGCGCCACCAGCGAATCGCTCAGCGCCCAGTGCCAAGGCAGCTCCGTCCAGTTCAGAAAGACCATGAAATCGGGCAGCTCGCTGCCGTACTGGCCTTCGCGACCAATCTGGCGCATCAGATACATGCCGATGCCATAGCCGCCGAGCGCAAAGAACAGGCCATGGCCGAGCGACAGGATGCCGGTGAAACCCCAGATCAGGTCAATCGCCAGCGCGCAGATGGCGTAGCAGGCGAACTTCCCCAGCAAGCCCACGTAGAACTCGGACAGGTGCAGGGGATGCCCCGCCGGCAGGGCCAGGTGCATCAGCGGCACCCCCAGCAACCACAAGGCCGCCAGGGTCGCCAGCACGGCCCAGCCGCGCGGGGAAAGCAGGCGCGATGGGTTCATGCCTCCACGCTCCGGCCCTTGAGGGCGAACAAGCCCTGCGGGCGCTTCTGGATGACGAGGATGAGCAGCAGCAGCAGGCCGATCTTGGCGAGCACCGCACCCTGCCAGCCTTCCAGCAGCTTGGCCAGCACCCCGAGGCCCAGGCCGGCGTACACCGTGCCCGCCAGCTGGCCCACGCCGCCCAGCACCACCACCATGAAGGCGTCCACGATGGTGCTCTGGCCGAGATCCGGCCCGACATTGCCGACCTGACTGAGGGCGCAGCCGGCCAGCCCCGCCAAGCCGGCACCCAGCGCGAAGGCCAGGGTGTCCACGCGTGCGGTGTCCACGCCCACGCAGGCCGCCATGCGGCGGTTTTGCGTGACGCCGCGCACCAGCAAACCCAGACGCGTGCGCGTAAGCAGCAGCGCCACGCCCAGCAGCACCAGCGCCGCCAGCCCGATGATGGCGAGGCGGTTCCAGGGCAAGGTGAGGTTGGGCAGCAAGGCCCAGCCGCCGCTCAGGACGCCCGGGTTCTCCACCGCCACGTTCTGCGCGCCGAAGAGGCTGCGCACGGTCTGCATCAGGATCAGGCTCAGGCCCCAGGTGGCCAGCAAGGACTCCAGCGGCCGGCCATAGAGGTGACGGATCACCAGCCGCTCCATCAGCACGCCCACCGCGGCCGCCGCCGCGAAGCTGGCCGGCAGGGCCAGCAGCAGGTAGGCATCGAAGGCAGCCGGCGGCAGCCAGGCCCGGAAGGCCTGCTGCACGCCCCAGGTGGCATAGGCGCCAATCATCAGCAGCTCGCCATGGGCCATGTTGATGACGCCCATCAGGCCGTAGGTGATGGCCAGGCCCAGCGCCGCCAGCAGCAGGATGGATCCGAGGCTCAGCCCGCTGAAAAGCAACTGCGCGCGCTCGCCCCAGGCCAGCCGGTCGGCCACCGTCTGGGCAGCCTGCTGCAGCGCACGACGCACCACAGGGTCGGTCTCGGCGGCCAGATGCTCCAGCAGCAAGGCGCGCGTGCCGGGGTCGGCCGCCTGGGCCAGCGACTGGGCGGCGCGCAGGCGTTGGGCGGGCTCGGGGGCGGAGAGACGAGCCGCCGCCAGCAGGCGGTCAAGGCGTTGCTGCAGGGCCGGCACGGTTTCCACCGCGCGCGCCCGCTCCAGCAAGGGCAGGCGGGCCGGATCGGGCTGATCGGCCAGCACCTGCAGGGCTTGCGCCCGCCGGTCCGGCTCGGGGGCCAGCAGGTCCAGGGCCGCCAGAGCGTTCTCGAACTCGCGCCGCAGGCGGTTGTTCAGCATCGGCTCGTCGCCCTCAGCAGCCGGCGCTTCGCCCGGCGCGGCCACGCGCACCTCATTCCCCTGGATGCGCACCCGCCCGTCCAGCAAGGCCTGCAGGTAGGCGCCCAGGCGCCGGTCGCCCGCCAACACCGCCTGGTGGAGGGCGGCGACGCGCGCGTCACCCTCCCCCTGCGCCAGTTGCAACTGCAGCGCCGGGCTCAGCGCCCGAGCCGGGCTGACGCCCAGCAGCAGCGCCAGCCCCAGCAAGAAGACCCGCCAGCCCGAGCGCATGGCTTACTTCTTCTCGGGCTCGTTCTTCTTGCCCTTGTTCTCGGGGATGTAGTCGCTCCACGGATCGGCCTGCACCGGGCCGGGGGTCTTCCACACCACGCTGAACTGGCCGTCGGCCTTGACCTCGCCGATGAAGACCGACTTGTGCAGGTGGTGGTTCTTCTCGTCCATCTTGGAGGTGATGCCCGAGGGCGCGGTGAAGGTCTGGCCGGCCATGGCGGCAATGACCTTGTCGGTCTCGGTGCTCTTGGCTTTGGCCACGGCCTGCGCCCACATGTGCACACCGATGTAGGTTGCCTCCATCGGGTCGTTGGTCAGCGGCTTGTCCTTGTGGCCGGCAATGTTCTTGGCCTTGGCATAGGCCGCCCACTTCTTGGTGAAGGCCTCGTTGGCGGGGTTCTTCAGGCTCATGAAGTAGTTCCAGGCCGCCAGGTGGCCCACCAGGGGCTTGGTGTCCACACCGCGCAGCTCTTCCTCACCCACGCTGAAGGCCACCACCGGCACGTCCGTGGCCTTCAGGCCTTGGTTGCCCAGCTCTTTGTAGAAGGGCACGTTGGAGTCGCCATTGATGGTGGAGACCACCGCGGTCTTCTTGCCCTCGGCCGCGAACTTCTTGATCTTGGCGATGATGGATTGGTAGTCGCTGTGGCCGAAGGGGGTGTACTCCTCCAGGATGTCGGCCTCGCCGATGCCTTTGGTCTTGAGGAAGGCGCGCAGGATCTTGTTGGTGGTGCGCGGGTACACGTAGTCGGTGCCCAGCAGCACGAAGCGCTTGGCTCCACCGCCATCCTTGCTCATCAGGTACTCCACCGCCGGAATGGCCTGCTGGTTGGGTGCGGCCCCCGTGTAGAAGACGTTCTTGCTGAGCTCTTCGCCCTCGTACTGCACCGGGTAGAAGAGCAGCGAGTTGGTGCTTTCGAACACCGGCAGCACGGACTTGCGGCTCACCGAGGTCCAGCAGCCGAACACCACGGCCACTTTGTCCTGGCTGATGAGCTGTTTGGCCTTCTCGGCAAACAGCGGCCAGTTGGAGGCCGGGTCCACCACCACCGGTTCGAGCTGCTTGCCGAGCACGCCGCCCTTGGCATTGATCTCGTCGATCGCCATCAGCACGGTGTCCTTGAGCACCGTCTCGGAGATGGCCATGGTGCCGGAAAGGGAGTGCAGCACGCCCACCTTGATGGTGTCGGCCGCCCAAGCGGGAACGGCGAGCAAGGTGGCAGCGGCAAGGCTGATGGATCGCAGGGCGGAACGGCGCAGCATCGGAACTCCTTGGGGTGGGTGAAGGTCAAGACTCCTGCTGCACCGCAGCAAGGGCTGTGCCACCCCGCTCCGGCCCGTCCATGCGCCGCGCTGGTGCAAGCCCGCCCCAAGCTGGCGCGAGCGCCCCACTCTGGCCGCGCCACTTCGGCGCAGGGGCCGTGACAACGCGCCGAAATGGGGCTGGCCCGAAGCTTGCAAAAGCCAGGCATTGCTCCCCTGCCCCGCACCCCATGGACCTGACCCCGCGTGAAAAGGACAAGCTGTTGGTGTTCACCGCGGCCTTGCTGGCCGAGCGGCGACGCGCCCGCGGCCTGCGCTTGAACTACCCCGAGGCCGTGGCCCTCATCAGCGCCGCCATCCTGGAGGGCGCGCGCGACGGCCAGACCGTGGCCCAGCTGATGAGCAGCGGCCGCGGCGTGCTCTCGCGCGCTGACGTGATGGAAGGCGTTCCCGAGATGCTCACCGAGATCCAGGTCGAGGCCACCTTTCCCGACGGCACCAAGCTCGTCACCGTGCACCAACCCATTGCCTGAACTTCCATGCGCACTGCCTTCCTCCTGCTGCTTCTTGCCGGCCAGAACGCGTTTGCCCACAGCGGTGATCACGCTCTGAGCGGCTTCACTACCGGCTTCAGCCACCCGCTGACCGGCGCCGACCACTTGGCCGCGATGCTGGCCGTGGGCCTGTGGGGCGCTCTGACCTACCGCCGCCCCAGCGAAGCCCTGCGCGGCCCGCTGGTGTTTGCTGGCGCCCTGCTGCTGGGTGCGCTGGCCGTGGCGGTGGCGGGCTGGCTGCCGCCGGGCGTGGAGCCGGGGATCGCCGTTTCGCTCTTGGGCCTGGGCCTGCTGGTGGCCTGGCGCGTGCCCCTGCCGCAGCCGGTGGCTTTGGCCCTCATCGCCGTGTTTGCCTGGATGCATGGCGCCGCCCATGGCAGCGAACTGCAGGGCCTGGCCGCCCTTCTAGGCATGCTGGCCGGCACGGTACTGCTGCACGGCCTGGGACTGGCGGCCGGTGCCCTGCTGCGCCCCATGGCCGCACGCTGGGCTGAGGGCCTGGGCGCGGGGCTGATGACCTTTGGCGCCTTGCGCCTCACGGGGCTGCTGTGACGCCCGGCGAACTGCTGACCGACGAGGGCGAGCTGGTGCTGAACCCCAGCCGCCGCACCCTCACGCTGCGCGTGGCCAATACCGGGCTGCGGCCCATCCAGGTGGGCTCGCACTACCACTTCGCCGAAACCAATGCCGCACTGGATTTCGACCGCAACGCCGCACGCGGCATGCGCCTGAACATCTGCAGCGGCACCGCGGTGCGCTTCGAGCCCGGACAGGTGCGCACGGTGGAGCTGGTGGACTACGCCGGCGACCGCGCGGTCTGGGGCTTTCGTGGCCTGGTGAACGGAGCGCTCTGATGGCCACCATCCCCCGCCGCGCCTATGCCGAGATGCTGGGGCCCACCGTGGGCGACCGCCTGCGCCTGGCCGACACCGCGCTGCTGATCGAGATTGAACAGGACCTGACGCTGCGCGCCGGTGGCTATGGCGAGGAAGTGAAGTTCGGTGGCGGCAAGACCGTGCGCGATGGCATGGGGCAGAGCCAGCGACCGAACGGCCCCAGCCCGGCCGATGCGGTGGACACGGTGATCACCAATGTGGTCATCGTGGACCACTGGGGCATCGTCAAGGCCGACATCGGCCTGCGCGGCTGCCGCATCGCCGCCATCGGCAAGGCCGGCAACCCGGACGTGCAGCCGGGCGTGGACATCGTCATCGGCCCCGGCACCGAGATCATCGCGGGCGAAGGCATGATCGTCACGCCCGGCGCGGTGGACACGCACATCCACTTCATCTGCCCTCAGCAGATCGAGGAGGCGCTGGCTTCGGGTGTGACCACCATGATCGGCGGCGGTACCGGCCCGGCCACCGGCACGCTGGCCACCACCTGCACGCCCGGTCCCCAGCACCTGAGCACCATGCTGAAGGCGGCCGAGGCCTTTCCGATGAACCTGGGCTTCTTCGGCAAGGGCAATGCCAGCCGGCCCGAGGCCCTGCGCCAGCAGATCGAGGCCGGCGCCATCGGCCTGAAGCTGCACGAGGACTGGGGCAGCACGCCGGCGGCCATCGACTGCTGCCTGGGCGTGGCCGACGAGACCGACACCCAGGTCGCCATCCACACCGACACCCTGAACGAGAGCGGCTGCGTGGAAGACAGCGTGGCCGCCTTCAAGGGCCGCACCATCCACAGCTTCCACACCGAAGGGGCCGGTGGCGGGCATGCGCCGGACATCATGAAGGTGGTGGGCGAAGCCAACGTGCTGCCCTCCAGCACCAACCCCACGCGCCCGTTCACCGTGAACACGCTGGACGAGCACCTGGACATGCTGCTGGTCTGCCACCACCTCGACGCCGGCATCGCCGAGGACCTGGCCTTTGCCGAAAGCCGCATCCGCCGCGAGACCATCGCCGCCGAGGACATCCTGCACGACCTCGGCGCCATCAGCATGTTCAGCTCCGACAGCCAGGCCATGGGCCGCGTGGGCGAGGTGCTGATCCGCTGCTGGCAGACCGCGCACAAGATGAAGCTGCAGCGTGGCCCCTTACCTGGCGACAGCGAGCGCCACGACAACGCCCGTGTGAAGCGCTACATCGCCAAGCTCGGCATCAACGGCGCGCTCACGCATGGCGTGGCGCATGAGGTGGGCTCCATCGAAGTCGGCAAATGGGCCGACCTGGTGCTGTGGAAGCCGGCCTTCTTCGGCGTCAAGCCCAGCCTGGTGCTCAAAGGCGGCTTCATTGCCATGGCGGCGATGGGCGACGCCAACGCCAGCATCCCCACCCCACAGCCGGTGCATATGCGCCCCATGTTCGGCAGCTTTGGCGGCGCGCTCAGCCAAGGCTCGCTCACCTTCGTGTCGCAGGCCGGCCTTGGGGCGGCGCAGAGCCTGGGCCTGCGCAAAGCGCTCAGCCCCGTGCGCGGTTGCCGCAGCGTCAAGAAGGCGGACATGGTGCACAACGCCTACACGCCGGTGATGGAGATCGACGCCCAGAGCTACGAAGTGCGGGCCGATGGCGTGCTCCTGACCTGCGAACCCGCCCACGTGCTGCCGATGGCGCAGCGCTACTTCCTGTTCTGACTGCCTGTTCTGAATGTTGCACTTCATCAAGCACCTGCCCGCCGGACAGGGCCTGGCCGATGCCGTCAAACGGCGCCTGCCCACCCTGACCCTGGACTGGGACCTGCGCCAGAAGAGCCGCTTTGCCGCACAGGACGACAGCGGCGCCGAGCTGGCCGTGCTGCTGCCGCGCGGCACCGTGCTGCGCGGTGGCGATGTGCTGGTGGGCGAGGACGGCAGCCTGCTGCGCGTGCAGGCCGCCGCGCAGTCCGTGCTGCAGGTGCGCCACTGCACGCAGCACGGCTCGCCCTTCGACCTGCTGCGTGCCGCCTACCACCTGGGCAACCGCCATGTACCGCTGGAGCTGCAGCCCGCACTGCTGCAACTGGAGCCCGACCCGGTGCTGGCGCAGATGCTTCGCGCCCAGCATCTGCTGGTGAACGAGGCCCTGGCCCCGTTCGAGCCCGAGGGCGGAGCCTATGGGGCGCATGCCCACTCCCATGGCCACTCCCATGCCCACCCCCATGAGCACTGAACTGCTGCAACTGCTCTGGCTGGCCAGCCCCACCCTGCCGGTGGGCGCTTTCAGCTACTCCGAAGGCCTGGAGGCCGCCGTCGAGGCCGGCGAGGTAATCGATGAGGCCAGCACCGCCCGCTGGCTGTTGAACCAGCTGGAGCTGGTGCAGACCCGCGCCGAACTGCCGCTGATGGCCCAGGCCTGGCTGGCCAGCGCGGCGAACGATGCAGAAGGCCTGCAGCGCTGCAACGACTGGGTACTGCAGACGCGCGAATCCGCCGAACTGCTGGCGCAGTGCACGCAGATGGGCCGGAGCCTGCAGGCCTGGGCCCAAGGCCAGGGCATTGACTGCTCGCTGCTGCAAGCCTTGCAGCCGCCCTGCTGGCCGGTGGCCTTTGCGGTGGTGGGCCAGCAGCGCGGTACCGCCCTGCCCCCCCTGCTGCACGCGGCCGCCTTTGCCTGGGCCGAAAACCTGGTGATGGCCGCCGTGCGCGGCGTGCCCCTGGGGCAGAGCGCCGGCCAGCGCCTGCTGGCGCGCCTGGTGGACGCCATCCCCTCCGCCGTGGCCGATGCCCTGGCCACGCCCGAGCCCATCGCCTTCAGCCCGGGCCTGGGCCTGCTCAGCGCCCGCCACGAAACCCAGTACTCCCGCCTGTTCCGCTCATGACCACACCGCTGCATGCCCTTCCCGGTCGCACCAAGAAGCTGCCCCCGCTGCGCGTCGGCGTGGGCGGGCCGGTCGGCTCCGGCAAGACCACCCTGGTCGAGATGCTCTGCAAGGCCATGCGCACGCAGTACGACCTCGTCGTCGTCACCAACGACATCTACACCAAGGAAGACCAGCGCCTGCTCACCGTGGCCGGCGCGCTGGAGCCCGAGCGCATCGTCGGCGTCGAGACCGGCGGCTGCCCGCACACCGCCATCCGCGAGGACTGCTCGATCAACCTGGAGGCCGTGGACCGCATGCTGGAGAAGTTCCCCAACGCGGACATCGTCTTCATCGAAAGCGGCGGCGACAACCTGGCGGCCACCTTCAGTCCCGAGCTGAGCGACTTGACGATCTACGTCATCGACGTGGCAGCCGGCGAAAAGATTCCGCGCAAGGGCGGCCCCGGCATCACCAAGAGCGATCTGTTCGTCATCAACAAAACCGATCTGGCGCCACATGTCGGAGCGGACCTGGATGTGATGAAGGCCGACACCGCCCGCATGCGCCCCAGCAAACCCTGGGTGACGACCAACCTCAAGACCCAGGCCGGCCTGGCCGAGGTGATCCGCTTCATCGAAACCAAGGGCCTGCTGCTTGCTGCGTGAGCCCGGCATCCGCTGGCCGGCGCGCCTGACCCTGCGGGCGCGCCGCGAGGCCGCAGGCACCCTGGTGCACAGCGAGCACCACGGGCCGCTGCGCCTGCTCAAGACGCTCTA
>JBDHSJ010000084.1:0-15952 GCA_039808065.1 Burkholderiaceae bacterium
GCGAGCTCTTGCCGGCCGACTTGCAGGCCCAGCTGCGCCGCTGGGCCGGCCTGGGCGCGCTGCCCCTGGCCGAGCCGCCCAGCCAGCTCAAACCGGCGGCGCCGGCCGCCGACATCGCGGCCGCGGGCCTGACGGCGCGCGAGCTGGAAATCCTGGAGCGTCTGGCCGCGGGCGAGAGCAACAAGGTCATCGCCCGCTCCTTTGAGCTCAGCCCCTTCACCGTCAAGCGCCACGTCGCCAACATCCTCGAAAAGCTCGCCGTGCAGTCGCGCGGCCAGGCGGCGGACTGGTTCCGCCGCCGCGCCTGATCAGGTGCTTGGGGTGGACCGCAGAGACCTGGGCATCTGGACCGGCGGGGCAGGCCGAACAATGTCTTCGTCTTGCTCGCGGGCTGTGGCACTGTCGGCACGGGGGCTGTTGCCGGCTGCGTCGCAGCGGTAGCGGGCAGTCAAACCTGAGCAAACCTTCCGCAGCAAGGCCGCGGAGTGAGTTGCCAATCAGCTGTCATTCGCGGGAGCCAGCGATCGACCCTGTGAGGTCATTGAACTGGCGAAATCGGCGATCAAAAGCCGGTCATTTATCAAGGTCTGCCCGAACCAAGGCATCGTTACGACGCGAGCGCTTGGTTGGCAAAAGCGACGAGATCAGGATCCTGCAACTTCTTGTCGACGATTTCCGCCCCGATCTCCCAAGCTAACTTTTTTCTCAGTTGCCGGTGTGTCCAGGGAGCACGATTAAGCTGCTCAATCGCGGCGCCGATATTCCCCTTGGCTAACTCGTAGCGGACGCGGAGTTTCACAAGGAGGGCGCCATGCGATTTGGTTCCTTTGGACTCATCGGCTATGGATTGAATATGTTTGATATCTGCATCCACTGAATGGAAGACATGCGCATCGCTTTTAACGCGAAGCTTGATCTCGGCCCGAATAGCATAACCGCCGACCTTTCCAGGCGCCTTGCGTATCGCGGCGTCTGCCCATCGCATGGCCTCAGGAAAGTCCTTCAAGGCCGCAAAATAGTGGGCGCGCCTCAGATCGGTAAAGTCAGATTGCTCACGGCGGTCAGCAATCTGTAATTGCACGAAAAGATCTTCCAGTTCTTCATCCGTGGCTAAACGCGAGAGATTTTGTTTTCCACGCTCAACCAGGCACTGGATTAACACATCTAGTATGAAAGGGTTTCCAGGGTTGCGCTCCAACGCGTCACGGGCGTATCGCTCCGCTTCCTGATACTCCTCGCGACCCACCAAGAGCTGCGCCAGTTCCCTGAGCGCATGAACGTCGCGGGCATTGAACTTCAAGACCTCTACGAACTCCGCTTCGGCTCTTTCATAGCTGCCATTCCACCGATGCTCGAAACCTTGGATGAAATGCACATGCCGAACAGCCTGGTTGGTGCCGATCTTGTTTAGGTCCTGAATGGCGCGCGCAAGGCTTTCAGCGCCTTCCGGTCCGATACGAACAGAAGCCATGCCAAGGAGTCGCAGGGCTTCCACCACAGCCTCATTCGTAAGCGTGTGCCGCTTGTCGAGCGCGGCCATTGCGAATCGAACAGCATCGACGTAACGCTCCCGGTCGTAGCTGCTACGTGCCACCCGAAGGTAATGGGAACCTACAACTGCCCTTTCACCGAACAGGCCAGTAACTGGCTTTCCCATGGCGATAGAGTTAATCAACGCCACGTCGATGGTTTCGAACGAGACCTCGTCCTCATCCTGGTAGCTGGCCGTAATCCCGATTAAGCGCCTGCGGGCGTCAGCGACAAAATCTTCTGTCTCGGCCGCAAACTGCTTACGGAAGCGCGCCCTCCTGAAATATGAAGCGATGCGAAGGTGATCTCCTTCGGATTCCAAAAGTCCCAAACTAACAAGCCTTGTAACCGATCCCGCCACCTCCTGATCTTGGCCGCCGCATATCTCAAGCAGATCTGTTGGATCAATGGCATGGAATTCGTCGAAAAGAGCCAACAGCTTCTTTGCAGTCGGGGTAAGTGCCAAGCCCTCGACCAAGCTAACGGACAAGCCGCGCAGCGCTTCCATCAGATCTCTAGGATTCGCCTCGACCGCCGCCTGTCCCGAAGAAGCTACGTATTCGGCAGCGGTCCAGATCATTGCTGGGTGCCCGCTTACCTCGCCGCGAAGGAAGTTTAAGAACTGTGGTTCGAGATCGTCAAATTCCAAATGCTCCAGCGCGAACGTCCAAACACGGCCAGACTCGTCCTCGGTTAGCCCCTCCACCTTGAAAAACCCGACATTCTCTAAACGCCGCTGAGCTGCCACACGTGGCAATCTCTTGGCGCAAATAACGAGAGTCGGCCGCTTGTTTGTCAACGCTTTCAGAAGCGAGGCCAGATCCGGCTGCAGGTTTCCATCGTCGTCAAGGATGTCATAATCGAATCGTAGCCAGACGAACATTTTTTGCTCGTCTATCAATCGCAATAGATCACAGGTCTTCTCGACCAGCTCGTCTCTACTCATCGCAGCCGACTCATCGAAGACCTTGCGGGCTTCGGCGGCGGTAGGCCTCCACCACGCAAAGTGCATTTTTCGATAGGCCTCGAGAACCCCTTCGCCGTCCGCAACAGAAATATCGATTCCGGTGACATCTCGCCCTGGGAATAGCGGTTGGAGGGTACGTGTCCCCACAGTTCGCTTTCCAATCCCGTCAACGCCACTCAAATAGATGGCCTGAATGGGCAGGCGAAGGTCCGCAATTCGCCGCTCCATTTCGCCTTGCAACTTGATCCGCTGCACGTATGGCTTCGGCTTGACACCGCGCTTGGTATCAAGTTCCACGAGCTTTGAGCGAATCACGTTGGCAATGCGAACCGGACTGGATGTGCGAATGAAGACCCGCATCCTCAGCCATTCGGGTAGCTTCTCCGCATGCGTCCCATCCACAATGAAGGCGACAACACCCCCAAGCTTGCCGGAATATGAGAGATGCTGGGCGATCTCCAACTCTGACTTGACCCACTCGGAGCTCATGGAGTGCGCCGACGCAATCAGAACGAAGAGATCAGCTCTTCCTAAAGCAGCGGTGATTTCGCCTGCGCTGTATTTGCCCTCTTCAAAAGTGTGGCTGTCGATTTCCCACCTTGCCGCAGAAACCGCTTTGACAACCTGTTCAACCAACGGCTTGTCGATGCTGGAATGCGATACGAAGGCTTTTGCGAAATTTGCCATGGCTCCCTCTATTTGAGACGTGCGCGCTGCGCGCGATGGCCCGCACGGAAATTGCAGCGACTCCGGGGCGCCACAGAGACGATTATGGGCGTCAGTGGCTCGTTATCCGAGCGAAACATGCCGCGCGCGCAGCACCTCGCTGAGTGAAGATCTTTGGGAATATGGGGCGTCGTTGACCAAACAACGAGCTGCCGCTGGTGACGGTCAGCTCCTGGCCGAGTCGAGACCGCCAGCTTTCGGAATTGCTCGCCCCATACCGGCCGGCCTGGACGTGGTTCTGCGCAACTGCATTCAGGCGACGAACTGGGCTGGTGGGGCTCCTAAACGCGTCCATATCCCGCCGCTCACCCATGGCCGCTGAGCACGTCACGCTCCAACGTGGTGGACAAATCGGCGGTTCATGACAAGGCAGCATCGATGACTCAGACGCTGCGGCTGCGCGGCCAGATGGCACACAACAGGGCCGCACTCAGGGTGAAAAGCAGGGCCGGGGCCCAGCCCCATTGCGCGGCCACCACCGGCGCCGGCGCGACGAAAGTGACCACGGCGATGCGCGAAAGCGCCGCCGCTGCCAGGGCGGAGTTGAGGGCACCTCCCGTAAGGCCTTCGCGGCCCACTTGACCGAAGAACACGGCGGCCGAGAACGCGCTCGTCAGGCCCACGCCCCACGCCGCACCGGCCAGGCCTTGAACGGGCAATAGCGCCTCCAGCGAGGTGGCGTTCCAGGCTCCCGCGCTGCACGCGGCGGCCACCAGCAGGCTGCCGGCCATCACCGGCACGGCACCGAAACGCCTGATGGCCAGGCTCGCCGGCATCAGTGCCAGATTGAAGCCGACCCAGAACACCGGCAACAGTGATGGCAGCATCGTTGCGGGCGCATGGCGGAGGTACAGCGGCGCGGCCACCAGATGGGTGTGCACCTGGGCGGCGGCCGCCGCCAGCAGGGCTGCCAGCAGGAAGCCCGGGAACGGGGCCATGCCATCGCGTTCGGTGAGCAGTGCCAGTGGCGGCGCCGCGGTCTCCAACGCCGGCGCCCGTATGGCGGACCGCTGCTGGGCCAGCGCGCGCTCGGCCCACACCATGCCGGCCGTGATGGCGGCCAACGACAAACCGGCCAAGGCGAACGGCAGCCGCGGGTCGATCCCCTTCAGCGTCAATCCCAGGTAGGGGCCGATGGCCGACGCGATGCCCGTGCCCAGCAACATCAGGCTCATCAGCCAGGGCACGGCGGGCTTGGCGACGTAGCGGCCCAGCAAGGTCAACGGCGGCGCCCGCAACGCCGCGCTGGTGGCCGCCCAGAGCGCGGTGATCGTCACGAACAAGACCGCTGGTCCTCGCGGCGCCACCCAAGGCAGGATCAAGAAGGCGACGGTAGACAGCAGGGTGATGCCGATGACCCACCCGCCGATACGACCCAGCACGCCCGCCGCCCGGTCCGACCAGACGCCCACCGCCAGGTCGCAGAACACGAAGACCAGCTGGTCCATCAGCAGCAGCCAGGGCACGGCCGACCTGGGCAGTCCGGCCTGTTCAGCCAGCGCCGGCAGATAGATCACGTAGACGATCCAGCCGACCGCAAACAGGAACTGCACGCCAGCCAGGTAAAGGCCGACGGCGGTGGGGGCCTGGGCGGATGGGCTCAACGGGTCGTTCTCCGCAACATGGGTTGGCTCGGGGCTGGCGTCTAGATGACGTCTAGTTGTCTATCTGTCACCGCTGCTTGTCGTTGAAGCCTGCGCCCGCGGCGGCAGCACAAAGCTCAGTGGCGCGCGGCGCAGGCGCGCACGCAGGGCTTGGGCGATGCGGCGGCGCTCATGCAGTCGGATGCCGCGCGAGCGCAGTGCCACGCGGAAGGCCAGCCAGAAGCTGACGCCCACGTTCAGCGCGCCGATGCCGGCCACCGCGACCGCGCAGGACCAGAAGGCCGGCTCGCGCAGCAGGCCGGCTCCCAGGGTGCCCAGGGCCGCGGCCAGCTGGCCGGTGGACAGCGTCACATGGCGTACGTCCAGCCCCAGCCCGAAGAAGCCGAGCACCACCGGCACCAGTCCCAGCAGAAAGCCCAGCGAGATGTTGGCGGCCAGGCCCGAGATGTTGGCGCGCCACCAGCGTGCCCAGCGCTGTGCGCGCTCCGGCCCCAGCAGGGCCTGCAGGCGCGGGTTCCAGCGCAGCGCGCTGTCCAGCCGGTGCAGCACGAAGGCGTTCTCGGCCCAGCCGGCGATCAGCGAGCTGCCGAACAGCAGCACGCCGGTGAAGGCGGCGAACAGCAGGCTGGGGCCGAGCAGGCTCAGGCTGTTCAGCACGTAGCGGGCCTTGGCGGCGTCGATCACCGGCGCCTGGCCCAGGCCCTGCAGCAGCAGCTGCAGGCCCAGCACCAGCGGGCCGCACACCGCCACATTGCCGACGATGCCCGCCACCTGCGAGCGAATCAGCGCCGCCACGCGGTCCACAAAGCCCTCCACCGCCTGCGTCACTTCGGCTTCGTCGCGCAGGCCGCGCAGCGCGGTCAGGCTGTCGGCCAGGGCCGGGGCCGTCATGGCGGGCTGCTTGGTGGCCACCGTCCAGTGCAGCAGCATCACGAGCACGAAACTGAGCGCGTAATTCAGCCCGGCCGCGAAGCCGCCCCAGAAGGGGCTGAGCGCCAGCGCGGCCAGGGCGAACTTCAGCACCGTGGTGCCGGCAATCACCAGGCCGCCGCCGGCGGCGCGGCGCAGCATGTCGAAGTACTCGGCGCGGCTGCGGGTGATGTAGTGCTCGCCGGTCTCGGCGCTGCGCTCGGCGATCTGGCGCGCCAGCAGCTGGAAATGCTGGCCAAGCAGCGGGCGGATGCCGCGCTGCGCGCCGCCCAGCTCGATCAGGCGCAGCAGCAGGGGCAGGGCAGGGCCGCCCAGGGCCAGGTCGAGCAGGGCTTCCAGGCGCTCCAGCCGGCCGTCCAGCTGGTCCAAGGTGAACACCAGGTCGATCGAGACGCCATGGCTTTCCAGGTGCGCCAGCACGCTGGCGGCGGCACGCCGGCAGGCGTCGATCAGGGCGCGCAGGTAGGCGGCGTGCTGCAGGGCCTCGGCCTCACTGCCTTGTTCCAATGCCTGGGCCAGTTGCGCCACCGTCAGCGGCAGCTGGCGAAAGGGCTGCGCCTGGCGCAGGGCCGGGTCCATGCGGCCGCGCAGCTCCAGGTCCTGGCCTTCGGCGGCGGCCTCGTTGGCCAGCAGGGCCAGCGCATCGAGCGCCTGGGCGCGGGCCGGGAAGACGAGCAACTCGGCCAGGCGGCCCTGCAGGGGTTTGTCCAGCGCGGCCAGCCAGGCGGCGTCGGCAGGGCGGAAGGCCAGTTCGAACAGGGCACCGAGCTGGTCGGTGTCGGGCGTGCCGGGCAGCCAGCGCAGCGCGGCGCGGCGGCGCAGTTCGCGCAGCAGCGAGAGCCGGCGCGCCAGGCCGTACTCGGCCAGCAGGCTGCCCCCGTCGGATTCGCTCCACAGCAGCGCCAGCAAGGCTTGCACGCGCTCACGCAGCGCGGGTTCGTCGTCCAGGCGCTGCAGCAGCTGCTGCAGGCGCAACACGGCCATTTCGGCGCCTTCGTGGCGGCCCGGGCGCAGCCAGGCGATCAGCTGTACCAGCGCCAGCTGGCGCTCAGCGCGCACGGCCGCCGGGTCCAGGCGGGCCAGCAGGGTGTTCAGGGTGGGCAAGGCTTGCATGGGGGCGCACCTTAACGGCATTCGCACGCGCGGGCCCTGTGCCGAATCCGGCGACGCGGCGGCCGAATGCGGCACAGCGTGGCCGGCGTTCATGCGGCTGTCATGACCCGTTTCAACACTGCGCGCGCCCTCAACCCCTGGCCGCTTGCGGCGGCCGCGCACGCCCATGAGCAGCCCTCCTTCACGCCGCCGTTTCCTGGCCGCCAGCGCGGCCTTTGGCAGCAGCGCGCTGGCGCACACCCTGCAGCGCGCCCTGGCCACGCCGGCCGCGCGCCGCACCGGCACGCTGGCCGACATCGGTCACATCGTCTTCCTGATGCAGGAGAACCGCAGCTTTGACCACTACTTCGGCACCCTGGCCGGGGTGCGCGGCTTCAACGACCCGCGTGCGATCCGCCTGCCCTCGGCCAAGCCGGTGTGGCACCAGCCCCATGGTGCAGCCGAGGTGCTGCCCTACCACTTCGATGGGCGCGGCACGAATGCGCTGCGCATCGGCCTGAACCACAGCTGGAAAGGCAGCGAGGCCACCTGGAAGGACTGGACCGCCTGGGTGCCGAACAAGAGCCCGCGCTGCATGGGCTTCTTCGACCGCCAGGACCTGCCCTTCTATTACGCCCTGGCCGATGCCTTCACGGTGTGCGACGCCTACCACTGCTCGGTCTTCGGCCCCACCGACCCGAACCGCTTCTACGCGCTCAGCGGCCATGCCGGCGGCGTGCTGACGGGCATTTCGGACAGCCGGCTCTACAACGTCAACAACGGCACCTACAACGGCGACATCGCCAACGACAACCCGGCCGCGCAGGGCATCGCCTGGGCCAGCTATGCCGAGCAGCTCCAAGCCCTGGGTGTGAGCTGGAAGGTCTACCAGGAGTGGGACAACTACGGCGACAACTACCTGCAGTACTTCCAGCGCTTTCGCGTGGACGACCAGGGCCGGCGCCTGACGCCCGACTCGCCCTACTACCGCCAGGGCCGCGCGCTGGCACCGGGCTCCACGGCGGCCAATGCGCGCGGCACCAGCGGCCAGTGGTTGATCGACGACTTCACGGCCGACCTGCGCGCCGGCCGCCTGCCCGCCGTGAGCTGGATCTGCGCCCCCACCGAGTACTGCGAGCACCCGGTCGAAACGCCGAACGCTGGCGAGCACTTCACCGCCCGCCTGCTGGCCGCCCTGGCCGACCACCCCGACACCTGGGCCCGCACCGTGCTCGTGCTCAGCTACGACGAGAACGACGGCTTCTTTGACCACCGCCCGCCGCCCATGGCGCCGCGCGATGCAGCCCAAGGCCGCAGCAGCTACCCGAACACCGGCGAGCTCTACCAGGGCCGCGAGCCCATCGGCCTGGGCCCGCGCGTGCCCGCCCTGGTGCTCTCGCCCTGGAGCACGGGCGGGCGCGTCAACTCCCAGCTGTTCGACCACACGTCCCAGATCCGTCTGCTGGAAGAGTGGCTGGTGCAGGGCCGGGGCCTGCCGCGTGCGGCCGTGCAGTGCCCGCACATCAGCCCCTGGCGCCGCGCTGTGTGTGGTGACCTGACCAGCACCCTGAACCTGGGCCAGGGTGATGCGCGATGGCCCGCCAGCGTGCCGCGCAGCGCCGTCTATTTCAAGGGCTGGGGCACGGCCGACGCCCTGCCGCCCGCCGTGCAGACCCTGCCCAGCCAGGAGCGCCTGGCCCAGCCGCGCCCGGCCTGCCCCTTGCCTTACCGCCTGGCGGTGGAGGGGGCGATCCAGGGCGATGCCAGGCAGTTTGCGCTCGACTTCATCAACAGCGGCGCGGCGGCCGCCTTCATCGTCTACAGCGGCTTGCGCAGCGATGGCCCCTGGCACTACAGCGTCGCGCCGGCCCAGCGCATCGAGCGCGAGATCTGGAACTGGAGCGGCAGCGAGTACCACCTGGCCGTGCAGGGCCCGAACGGCTTTGCGCGCGAGTTCTGGGGCCGCCTGGGCGCCGGCACGCCGCGGGTGGAGGTGAGCCTGAGCGAACAGCCGCAAAGCCAGGGCGTGCAACTGCAGCTGCGCAACAGCGGCACCAGCGCCCAGCGCGTGCAGCTGCGCGACCAGGCCTACGGCGACCGCACGGTGCTGCGCATCGACCTCGCCCCCGGCCAGCAGCGCCTGCTGTCGCGCAGCCTGATCGCCAGTCAGGGCTGGTACGACCTCGGCCTGCGCCTGGAAGGCGACGCACGCTGGTGGCGGCGCCTGAGCGGCCATCTGGAAGGCGCCGGCCTGGACGCCAGCGACCCCGTGCTGAGCGGTCTGGCCCAGGCCGAGCCCTCGCCCTGGCCCGCGCCGGCTCACGGTCCCGCGCCGGTGCAGTTCAGTGCCTCCACGGCGCTGACGCGCGTGGGCGACAGCGTGCAGCTGCAGTGGCGCGATCTGCCCGCCGGCAGCACGCATTGGCTGGGCGTTTACCGCAAGGGCCAGACCCCGGGCGTGCAAGGGGCGCTGCGCTGGAACTACGTGGCCGCGCCGGCCGGCAGCCAAGCGCTGAGCGGTCTGGGCGAGGGCGAATACTTCATCGGCCTCTTTCTGAACGACGGCTACACCCCCGCCGCCGCCTTCCTGCCGCTGCGCGTGCTGCGTCGGGGGGACCTCAATGGCGACGCCCGCCTCGACGCCACCGACCGCGAAGCCCAGCGCGCCGCCCTGGGCAGCTGCGCCGGCCAGCCGCGCTACCAGCCGCTCGCCGACTTCGACGGCGACGCCTGCATCACCCAGGCCGACTACCGCGCCTGGTACGAACTCTTCAACCAGCAAGCCCGGCCATGAAACAACTCCTGTTCACCGTCTTGCTGGCGCTCGTGCAGGCCGCCAGCGGCCAGACCCTGCGCCTGCAAGGCACCGCGACCCCGCCCGCCGCTCAGGCCTTCAGCCTGCAGCTCTGGCTGGACGAACCCTTCGCGGGCCGTGCGGCAGATGAAGAGCTGCTGTTCTTCGGCCTGGGCCTGCAGAGCAGCGGCCTGCGCTTTGTCGGCTTCGAGCCGGCGGCCGGCTGGCAGGACGACAGCCCCTGGCTGGGTGCGGGCCACATCGGCGCCTCGCGCTTCCCCGGCCTGACCCACCACGGGCAGACCAGCGAGGCTTTGGGCTATTTGCACTTCGAGGCGCTGGCACCGGGGGCGCTGTGGCTGTCGCTGAGTTCGGCGGCTGACGATCCCAACCTTGGCCTGGGCTACTGGCACGCGGGAAGTTTGCCGGCGCAGGTGCAGTGGCAGGGGGCGGCGGTGCCGCTGCCCGGGAGCTTGGGTTTGGTAGGCGTGGCCGGACTCGGGCTCTTGATGGGGAGGCGGCGTCTTGGGGGCTGATGCGCCCGGGTGGCAGCCCGCGCAGGGCTTGACGCCCCCAGCGGGCTGCCAGCAGCGTTACGCCAGCACCCGGAACTCGATGCGCCGGTTCCGCGCCTTGCCCGCCGCACTCGCGTTGTCGGCCACAGGCCGGTCTGGCCCCGCGCCGTCCGTCACGATGCTGCCCGCCGGAATGCCGCGCTCCACCAGGTAGCGCTTCACCGCCTCGGCGCGGGCCTTGGAGAGCGCCATATTGGCCTCGCGCGCGCCATCGCTGTCGGTGTGGCCCACCACCTCGAAGCGGCGGCCGTCGAACTGCTTGAGCAGCGGCAGCAGCTGGTCCAGCACCTGGGCGCCTGTGGCGGTGAGCTGATCGCGTGCAGGCTCGAATTCGACGATGCGGTTGGCCAAGGCGGCGTCCAGCTGGGCCTGGCTGGGGCCGCCGGCATGCAGGCTGGCGCGCAGCTGGTAGCTCGGGTTGGCGAGCTGCCCTTGCAGGCTGGCCGGGATGCTGCCCACCAGGGCCTGGCTGCCCACCTGGCCGCTCAGCTCCACCACGGAGCCGCGCACCTTGAGCTCACCCTGGCTGACCTGCTTGAGCTCGGGCTGCATCAGCTTGACGACCTGCTGGGTCCAGTTCGGCGGGGCGGCCAGCTTGGCCACGCCGAGCTGGTCGACCACGCGTTCGGGGCCGTAGAGCTCGCGGGCGCGGGCCAGGATGGCGGCGCGGCTGGCCTCATCGGGCACCACGCCGCTGACGATGACGGGCTTCTGCACCGGCGCGGGCACTTGGGCGAACGCGGGCGCGACGCTCAGAAGCAGGGAGGTGCCCAGCAGGCGAAGGCGCATGGGAATGGGAAGGGTCATGGCATCACTCACCAAGGAAGGCCTCGCGGAAGGTGTGGGTGGCCTGGCGCAGTGACAGGCCCTGCTGCTGCAGGTAGCTGGCGAGCTTGCGCACGGCGTAGTCCTGCTCGACCAGGGCGTCGGCCCAGTCGGGGTCGAGCAGGTCGACGAAGGGGCCGTGGTCGGGCTCGGGCACCTGCCCCAGATGGGCGGCCAGCGCCGTGGCGCTGCCGCCGGCAAAGCCGAGTGCCAGCCAGGGAGCGGCGTCCTGCGGCCAAAGCAGCAGCAGCTCGAAATTAGCGCGGCGCAGGAAGCCGGACACCAGGTCGAGCCACCAGCTGGCCATGAAGGGCGCGTAGAGCGGGTCGGCCGGCAGGGGTAAACGCAGGCCGCGCTCCAGCCGCGCGCTGCCGCTGGCGGGCACGGGCTGCAGCAGCAGGCCCAGGCCCAGCACCACGCGCGCCAGATCGACGTCCGGGTGGGCGCGCGCCAGCAGGGCCTGGGCGCTGCCGATGGTCTGCAGGTCGAGGAAGTCGCCCAGTGCAGCGTCGTAGGCGCTGGGCTGCAGGTTCAGCTCGACGCGCTGCTGCGCGGCGTCGCCCAGCAGGCTGGTGGCGTCCACCGCGCCCTGGGCGCGGCGCGCGAGCTGCTCGGCCTGGCTCCACAGCCGGTTCAGCGCCAGCGGCGCGCGGCCGATGAAGTGCCCCGGCGCCTCGGCCTCGAAGCTGCTGGCCACCAGGAAGGGGAAGCGCCGGCCCGAGCCGTCCTGCGAAGGCCGGATGTGACCGGCCACCACCTGGCGCTGCTGCGGCCCCAGCACGGCGAAGTGCAGGGGGGCGGCGCCGTCGTACAGGCCCTTCCAGTGCGCGTTGGGCACCAGCAGCTCCAGTGCGCCGCTGAGCCAGCGGTCAAAGCTCTGCACCAGGGCGGGCTGCTGGGCGCTGCGCACGAAGTCGCCGCGGCTGGGCAGCTTGCCGAAGAAGAGCAGGGGCGCGCTGGCCTCGTTCAGCACGGCGCTCACAGCTTGGCTCCGGTGGTGGTGGCGGCGGCCGCCGTGGCGGTGGCGGCACTGCCCGCCGCGCTGTCCACGCCCACCACCAGGGGCGGCAGCTTCAGGCCCTTGAGCCCGCTGCCGGCGCTGGCGGTCTGGGTGGCCTGGGCAGCGGCGCCGGGCGCGCGCACGATGCGCAGCTGGATGCTGACGCTGTGCTCGCCCTGGCTCCAGCTCATTTCATTGATGTCGCCCGGCAGGCGGCGCGTCTTGGCCAGGCTGAACATGCGGTCCAGGCCGTAGGCGCCCATGACGTTGACGAACTCGACCGTGCGGCCATCCACCGTGATGCCGGACAGGCGCACACCCGGCTGGCCGGCGGGGTTGGGCCAGACGAAGTCCGTCCACTGCGCCGCACCGTTGCGGTAGCGCAGCTGCTGGCCGTCGATGCTGAGCGTGTACTCCAGCAGGCCTGGCGCGCCCTGGGGTTGCACCTGGAAGGCATATTGCGCGCTGGCGGCCGCTGGCGCGGTGCTGGCCGCGGGTGCGGCGGCGGCGCCGTCCAGCGGGGCGATCCAGCGCCCGTAGCCTTCCAGGAAGGCCGGGCGCAGGCGCAGGCCGATGTCGGCCCAGGTGCGGGCCTCGATGCTGTCGCCGCGCCGCACCACCATGGTCCCGAGGGTGTCGTTGGCGAACTTGGCGATCGCGCCCTCGGGGCCGAAGAGCTTGGCGATCTCGGCGCTGCCGGCCTCGACGCGCGAGGCGGTGTCGAACGGGTACTTGCCGGCCAGCGTGCGCTGGAAGGGGCCGTAGACCTCGGCTTCCCAGCGGCGGTTCAGCTCGGTTTCGGCGGCGGGCACAGAGACGGCATAGGCCTGCATCAGCGGTCGCACCAGCAACGGGCGCAGGGTCTGGCGCTGGCTGGGGCTCAGGCCCAGCATCATCTGCTCGTCGACAAAGCGCAGGGCCTCGGCGAGCTCGGAGTTGCCGGCTTCGAGCGTGCCGCTCATCAGACTGCGCGCGCCGGGGCCGGGGTTGCCTTCGTTGGCGATGGTGTTGAAGCGGCTGCGCAGCTTGGCCAGCGAGGCGAAGTAGCCCTTGACCAGCGGCGGCCCGCTGTCCTTGGCCAGCATCAGGCGCGGCAAGGCGGCGAACTCGCGCCCGATCGGTCCCATCGGCACTTCCTTGTTGGCGCCGCTGACGTTGACGTCCACCTCCACGCGCGAGGGCGCCATGCGCAGCACCGACTGCTTGAACCAGGCGATCACGCCGCCCTGGGTGCGCTGCAGCCGGTCGTTCAGGATGCTGGGGTTGTCCCAGCTGGTCTGGTCCAGCAGGGCCTCCAGCACCAGCTTCAGTGGCGAGCTGCTGGCGTCGCCCAGGCGGTTGAGGTGCTTGACGGCATCGCCGAAGTCCTGGAACTCGGCCACCGTCACGCCCTGCACGAAGCGCTGCCACTCCTTGACGTACTCGGTCTTGTAGAGCTCGGTCAGCGCGGCGCGGATTTGCTCGGGGCTGCCTTCGAGCGAGAGGTCGTCCTTGGCGGCGACGTTGAGCACCCAGTCCACGCGCTGCAGCTCGGTGGTGGCGGCCTGCTTGATGGCGGGCTGCACATAGTCTTCCCAGGCCTGGCGGGTGAAGCTGCCCGGGATGGCATAGCTGCCGGCCACCGAAGGCAGGTGGCCCGCCTCGGTGGGGCGGCCGGCTTCGGTGAGGATGCGCGCCACCGTCATCGGGGCAAAGCGGGTGGCGGCGCGGGCCTTGATCTCGGCGTACACGCGGTCGCGCGCCGGCATGCCGCGCATCACCTTGCGCAGGTTCTCGCGCGTCTGGTCCACCAGGGCCAGGTTGGTGTCCAGCACCGGGAAGGCGGGGTCCTGCAGATGGGCCAGGCTGAAGGCGAGCAGGCGCTCGGCGCTGCGCACCAGCTGGTCGCGCGGCAGGCTGCCGCGGTTCTCGTCCAGCCAACCGCGCCAGAAGCGGGTGATCTGGTCGGTCAGGTGCGCGGGCTCCATGCGGCCGCGCTCGGCCAGCATCAGGTAGGTCTTGAGCGCGTTGTAGGCCTCGCCCGCGTGGGTGGGCGAGGCATCGGTGTAGCGGCTGGGCGTGCCGGGCGCGGATTCACTCGCGGCCACGCCGGAGTCAGGCGTGCGCGTCAGCGGGCTCAGCGAAGCGGCCTGCTGATTGACCTCGGTGAGGTAGCCCTCCACTGCCTGCGCCACCGGCTGCAGCATCAGCTGGCGGATGCCGGCGAAGTATTCGGCGCGCAGCTTGCGCTCGATGGCCTCGCCCTGGTAGAGCCCGAAACCCAAGCCGAGCGGGCGGTCGTCGCGCAAGCGCTCCAGTTCTTCGATGCGCTGCTGCAGCACCTCCAGCGCCTCCAGGCGCGCGCCCAGGTCCACGCGCTCGGCCTGCAGGGCCACGACCTTGCGCAGGTCGGCCTCCACGCCGTCCAGCAGCTGCTTGTTGCCCAGCGCCGACCAGGCCCACACCCCCAGCATCAGGGCCAGTGCGGCCACGCCGGCGGCGAAGGCGGCGGTGCGCAGGCGCAGCTTGCCGCGGCTGGCGTACTGGCGCACCAGGTTGCGGTCGGCAAACACCACCTTGCTGAAGAGCTCGCGCAGGAAGTAGCCGGCCTCGGACAGCACCACCGCGCTGCCCGGCGTGCCGCGCGCCTGCAGGCCGAATTGCTTGGCCACCTCGGCACTGGCAGGCGATTGCGCGCTGCCTTCCTGCACCGAGCTGGTGAAGTAGAAGCCGCGGAACACCGGCTTGAACTGGAAGGGGTTGTCCTCGAACAGGGTGGCCACGAAGCTGCGCAGCGCAGGCTTCAGGGCGGCGAATTCAAGCGGAAAGCTGAGCACCCCGGTGGGCAGGGCCTGGCCGCGCTGCAGGCTCATGCGCGCCAGGGTCAGTTCGCGCAGGCCTTCCTGCAGCTCGTCGAAGTGGCGCTCGAAATGCCCCACCGCGTCCTCGCCGCTCTCGGCCTTGTAGGGCAAGGTGGCGCCCCAGATCTTGTCGCGCTCGGCGGCGTCACGGTCGGCAAAGAACTCGACAAAGCCGGCCACCAGATCCACCTTGGTGAAGACCAGGTAGACCGGGGCGAACACTTCGAGCGACTCGGTCAACTCCTGCACGCGCTGACGCAGGCTCTTGGCGAGCTGGATGGCGGCGTCGGGCGTGCTGCCCGAGAGCTCGGCCACCGAGACGGCGATCAGGATGCCGTTGATGGGCGCCAGCGGCCGCGCGCGCTTGAGCAGACGCAGGAAGCCCAGCCACTCGCTGCGGTCTTCCTCATGAACCGAGTAGCGGCCAGCGGTGTCGAGCAGGATGCCCTCGCTGGTGAAGAACCAGTCGCAGTTGCGCGTGCCGCCGATGCCCTGCACCGCGCTGCCGGCCTGGTCGGCGAAGGGGAAGTTCAGTCCGCTCTTCAGCACCGCCGTGCTTTTGCCGGCCGCGGGATTGCCGATGATCATGTACCAGGGCAGTTCGTACAGCGCCGCCTTGCCCACGCTCTGGCCCAGCTTGCTGGTCTTGATGGTCTTGACGGCGGCGTCCATGCGCCCGCGCAGGGCTTGCAGCGAGGCCTTGTCGCGCTCGCCGGCGGCCTTGGACGCCGCTTCGGCCTCGGCATCCAGCCCCTGCTCCAGGCGTTTGGCGGCGCGCACGGCGCGCGCCTTCTGGACGGCCCACCACAGGCCATAGCCCAGCAGCACCGCCAGCAAGGCCAGCAGCGCCCAGATCAGGCCCAGGCGCAGCATGTCTGCGCCCAGGAACAGGAAGGTGGCCAGGGCGATCAGACCCAGCACACTGAGCGTGCGCAGGTCGAACAGGAAGCGGAAGAAGAGTTTCATGGCGGGGTGACTTCGTTCAGGCCGGTGCGCCGCGGCGCACCAGCAGGCCCAGCCGGGCCTGCAAATCGTTCAGGCCCAGGATCAGGCTGGGCCGGTGTTCTTC
>JBDHSJ010000085.1:0-15060 GCA_039808065.1 Burkholderiaceae bacterium
CTGGAGCTGGAGCGCGGCAGCCTGGATGGCGTCATCGGCATCAGCCGGGGCAATCTGAATGAGCGCGAGGAGGTGCTGGCCTTTCCGGACGAGCCACTGGCCGGCTCGCACAGCCACTTCTTTTTCCGCCGTCTCCAGCCTTTCGCGTTCGATGGCCTGTTCACGCTGAAAGGGCTCCGCGTGGCGGTGCTGGCGGGCTACCAGTACCCACCAGACTTCATGGCCGCGGCCTACTTCACGCGCGAGCCCTCGGCCACCCACGAGCAGAGCCTGCGCAAGTTGCTGGCCCGGCGCGTGGACCTGGCCCTGGTGCACGCCGGCGTGGGGGAGCACCTGCTGCAGCGCGAGGGCTGGCAGCACGAGCTGCAGGCCGACCAGACGCCGATCGCCCCGGGCCGCCTGTACATGGGCTTTGCGCGCCAGCGCGGCCATGCGCTGCTGGCGCAGCGCTTTGGTGAGGCGCTGCGCCGCTACAAGGCCCAGCCCGCCTACCACGCGCTGTTGGCGCGCTACGGCGTGCGTCCCGAAAACCTGCAGACCTTGCCGGCCTGATGCAGCGACGCCCCGCCCTTGCCGCCTGTGCCGCACTCGGTGCGCCGTCCCTCGGCTGGGGTGCGCGCGATGCGGTGGCCCACTGGGCCGCGCAGTTCCAGCCCAGCACCCTCAGCCCCCAGGCGCAGCGCGAGGAGCTGGCCTGGTTCCGCGCCGCTGCCGCGCCCTTTCGCGGCCAGTCCATCAAGGTCGTCGCCGAGATCATCGACACGCACGCGTACGAGGCCAAGGTGCTGGCGCCCGCCTTCAGCGAGATCACCGGCATCCAGGTCCAGCACGATCTGATCCCCGAGGGCGAGGTGGTGCGCCGCATCCGCGAGCAGATGCTCAAGGGCACGCCGTATTACGACGCCTATGTGAACGACAGCGACCTCATCGGCACGCATTGGCGCTACGACGCCACGCTGGTGCTGAGCGACTGGATGCGCGGCGAGGGCCGTGCCCAGACCCTGCCCACGCTGGACCTGAAGGACTTCATCGGCCTGGCCTTCACCACCGCGCCCAATGGCGATCTGTACCAACTGCCTGACCAGCAGTTCGCCAACCTCTACTGGTTCCGCCACGACTGGTTCGGCCGCCCCGATCTGCAGCGCCGCTTTCAGACCAAGTACGGCTACCCGCTGGGTGTGCCGCTGAACTGGTCGGCCTACGAAGACATCGCCGAGTTCTTCACGCTGGACGTGCAGCGGCTCGACGGCCGGCGCATCTACGGCCACATGGACTACGGCAAGCGCGACCCCAGCTTGGGCTGGCGCTTCACCGACGCCTGGCTCTCCATGGCCGGCCAGGGCAGCCCCGGCTACCCCAATGGCCTGCCGGTGGATGAATGGGGCATCCGCATGGAAGGTTGCCGCCCGGTGGGCGCCAGCGTGGCGCGCGGCGGCGGCACGAACAGCCCGGCGTCTCGCTACGCGCTGGAGCGCTACCTGGATTGGCTGCGCCGCTTCGCCCCACCCGGGGCGGCCGAGCTGGACTTCAACCAGGCCGGCCCGGTGCCGGGGCAGGGCGCCATCGCCCAGCAGATCTTCTGGTACACGGCCTTCACGGCGGCCATGTCCAAGCCCGGGCTGCCGGTCAACCATGCCGATGGCCGCCCCAAGTGGCGCGTCGCCCCCTCGCCGCACGGCGCCTACTGGCAAAGCGGCATGCAGCGCGGCTACCAGGATGTAGGCGCCTGGACCCTGCTCAAGAGCACCCCGCTGGCGCGCCGCCGCATGGCCTGGCTGTACGCGCAGTTCTGCGTCTGCAAGTCGGTGTCGCTGAAGAAGAGCCTGACCGGCCTGACCTTTGTGCGCGAGAGCGACATTCGCTCCGAGGCGCTGACGCGGCTGGCCCCGCGCCTGGGTGGGTTGGTCGAGTTCTACCGAAGTCCTTCCCGTGTGTACTGGACGCCGACCGGCCCGAACGTGCCCGACTACCCCGAGCTGGCCGAGCTGTGGTGGCAGCACATCGGCATGGCCAGCGAGGGGCGCGTGGGCGCCCAGCAGGCGCTGGACGATCTGGCCGAGGCCATGGACGCCAGCCTGGCCCGGCTGGCGCGCAGCCAGAAAAGCCCTTGCGCGCCGCAGCTGCGCGAGCGCCTGAGCGAGGCGCAATGGCAGGCCCTGCCTGGTGCGGCGCGACCCCGCCTGGCCAACGAAAAGCCGCCCGGCCGCACGATCGCCTACGAGCGCCTGCTGCGCATGTGGCAATTCGGCTCGGACGCCAAATAGGGCCTTCCCCTTCATTCCCATGACGGAGGTCACCTCGGAAGAAGGCGTGCGAGCATCGCCGCCCTTTTGCCCGAACGGCACCCGGTGCCGATGGACGATGGGATGCCGCGTGGGAGACCGGTCGAGCCTTGCCGGGTCCGTCTCGCCGTCCGCGGCGCCCGCAACCTTGCCATCGACGCACTGAAACCAAACCTTCAGATTCAGGGAGACACCATGAACTCGATCCATCTGCAAGGCGCCCTCGGCGCCCTCGTCCTGGCAGGCCTGAGTGCCTGTGCGGCCGCACCCGAAGCCAAGCAGGCGGCGGTGGAAGACTGCGTGCGCGGTGAGGCGCCGCTGGGCTCGAGCATTCCGCGCAAATCGGCCTGCATCAAGGTCAGTGCGGACGAGGCCGAGGCGGCACGTGAGCGCCTGAGCCGTCGGCCCATTGGCAATGCAGCGGAGCCGGGTGCGCGCTGAATCGTCCCGCCTAGGGGCTCGGCGGGTTGAGAAAGCCGGCCAGGCATCGGGCCAATGCCTCGGGCTGGTCGTGGTGCAACATGTGGCCACAGCCGCTCAGGCGTTCGCGCTGTAGCTGCCCCAGTACCGCCAAGCGAGCGTCCAGCTCGCTGCGCGGGAAGCGCGAGCCCCAGTAGGCGGCCAAGCTGTCGTCTTCACCCTCCACGAACAGCACGGGTGCCGTGATGGCGGCCCAGCAGGCCAGCACCTCGGCGCTGCGGTAGGGCACGCCGTGCAGGCGTTTGTGCACGGGGTCGGCGCGCAGCCGGCGGCCATCCGCCACCGGCTCGCTCCACTGCGCCGCCAGCCAGGCAGCGCGTGCGACGCTGAGGCGCGGGTTGGTCTTGCGCAGGCGCGCGGCCACGGCGTCCAGGTCGGCGTAGGGGCGCAGCTCGGCCGCTTGCTTCAACTCGTCCAGCCAGCGCGCCAGCCGCTTGGGGGCTTCGCTCAAGGGGCTGTCGGGCAAGCCGAAGCCTTCCAGATTGACCAGACGGTGGATCCGAGCGGGCCGCACGCCGGCGTATTGCATCGCCACATTGCCGCCCATGCTGTGGCCCAGCAGGTCGACGGCGGTGCCGGGGGCGATGAGATCGAGCCAGGCGTCCAGATCGCCCAGGTAGTCGGCAAACCAGTAGGCATCAGCACCGCTGGCTTGGCTGTGGCCGAAGCCACGCCAGTCCAGTGCCCAGATCGGACGATCCCAAGCCAGGGCATCGACGAGGAACTGGAACGAAGCGGCCAGGTCCATCCAGCCATGCAGCAGCACCAGCGGGCGGCCTTGGCCAGGCCAGTGCAGGGCGTGCTGGCGCAGGCTTCGCAGGGTTTCGAAGCGCGATTCGGCGGGGCGCAGGGGCTGGTAGGCGTTCATCGGGGTCGAGTGTGCTGGATGGCGGAGCCGGGCTTGTCGTTGAAGCAACTGCCGCCATGGCTCGTCCCCACCTGCAAATGCGAGTCCATCGGCACCAATTGGTTGGAGCGGTTGGGCAGGGTGCGGGTGCAGCGTCCGTCGGGCCAGCGCGTCATCGTGCCGCCGCCGGCCAGCTGAATGGTCACGGGTTCGTTGGCGATGGCGCGTGCCATGCGCTCTTCGCCCGATTCGCGGGGGCTGTTGGCACGCGGGTCCTGCACCGCTTGTTGCGCCGGGCTGAGGCCCTGGCTGGCTTTCCAGCCCTTGGGCAGGCTGAGGTCCAGCGGGCGTGTTGCCGGGCTGGCCTCGGCGGCGCTGGCCGGTGCGGCCGGCAGGGTGATGGCACCGGGGGCGGGCTGGGCGCTGCTGAATTCCGGTAGCGGCACCGTGACGGAGCGCGGCGCGGCGGCGGGCAGCGCCTGCTTCGGCGCAGGCGCTGGGGGCGGCGGGGGCGGCGGCGCCTTCAAGGGGATCAGCCGCACTTCGCTGCGCCGTGGCGCCGCCTGCTGCAAGTGGCGCTGCTGGATCAGCAGCAGACCCAGCACCCCATGCAGGAGCAGCACGGCGGCGACGGGCAGGGCGGTCTTTCGGGGCGGTTGGTAGAGCAAGCGGCAGGCAATGACGAAGGGCGGCGCATTCTGCGTCGCCGCAAAATCCGCCGCATGAGCAAGAAGTCATCCCATGTCAGTGCGACGCCGGCCACCGACTGGCTGCGTGCACAAGGCATCCCCTACACCGAACACCCCTACGACTATGTCGAGCATGGCGGCACGGCCGAATCCGCAAAGCAACTGGGCCTGGACGAGCATGCCGTGGTCAAGACCCTGGTGATGCAGGACGAGGACGCCAAGCCCCTGGTGGTGCTGATGCATGGCGACCGCCAGGTCAGCTTGAAGGAGCTGGCGCGCCAGATCCCTTGCAAGAAGGTCGAGCCTTGCAAACCCGAGGTCGCGCAGCGGCATTCGGGCTACCAGGTCGGCGGCACGTCGCCCTTCGGCCTGCGCAAGGCCATGTCCATTTATGTGCAGGCCTCGGTGCTGGCGCTGCCGCGCATTTGCATCAATGGCGGGCGGCGGGGGTTTCTGGTCGGCCTCGATCCTCAGGTGCTGACGCGTCAACTCGGTGCCAAGCCAGTTGATTGCGCCTCGCCACAATAGCGCCGTGACAGCCCCCAGTCTCCTTTCAGTCGCCACCCCCGGTCTTGTTGGCCTCGGGGCGGCGCTTCGCCCACGGACATGAACGACACCCTGCTCTCCCTGCTGGCCACCTTGGCCGCCTACCTGATCGGCTCGCTGTCCTTCGCCGTCATCTTCAGCAAGCTGATGGGCCTGGCCGATCCGCGCTCCTACGGTTCGGGCAACCCCGGCGCCACCAATGTGCTGCGCAGCGGCAACAAGGCCGCCGCCATCCTGACCTTGGTGTTCGATGCCCTCAAGGGCTACCTGCCGGTGCTGGCGGTGCTGATCTGGGGCGAGCGCTACGGCCTGGGCGAGGGCACGGCAGCCCTGGTGGGGCTGGGCGCCTTCCTCGGCCATCTGTGGCCGGTGTTCTTCAAGTTCAAGGGCGGCAAGGGCGTGGCCACGGCGGCGGGCGTGCTGTTCGCGCTCAACCCCCTGCTGGGCGTGGCCACGCTGGCCACCTGGGCCATCCTGGTGTTCTTCACCCGCCTGGTTTCGCTCGGTTCGATTGCGGCGGCGCTGTTCGCGCCGCTCTACCAGGCCCTGATCTGGGATATGGGGCCCATCGTCGGCGCAGCCGGCCTGATGGGCTTGTTGCTGGTGTGGCGCCATGAGGCGAACATCAAGCGTCTGTTTGCCGGCACCGAAAGCCGGCTGGGAGCCAAGAAGTGACAAATTCCGTGCAGCGCGTGGGCATGGCCAAGCGCTACAGCGAAGCCGCCATCCACCACGGCGTGGTCTATCTGGCCGGCCAGGTGGCCGACACCACCGCCGGCCAGGGCATCGAAGCCCAGACCACCGAGGTGCTGGCGATGGTGGACAAGGTGCTGGCCGAGTGCGGCTCCGACAAGCAGCACCTGCTGCGCGTCGAAATCTACCTGGCCGACCTGGCCGACTACGACGGCATGAACAAGGTCTGGGATGCCTGGGTGGCGCCGGGCTTTGCGCCGCCGCGCGCCACCGTGCAGGCCCAGTTGGCCAAGCCGGCCTGGCGGGTGGAGATGGTCGTCACCGCCGCGCAGCGGAGCCCCGCATGAGTGAGCCGGCCCCGGCAGCGGCCGCGCCCAGCTGGAACGCGCGCGCCTGGGCCGGCGTGGGCCTGGTGGTGGCCCTGGCCTTTGCGCTGGCCTGGGCCCTGCAGCTGCGGCGCGACACGCGTGACCGCGAATTGATCGAGTCGGTGCGCGTGCTCTCGCGCGACGGCGGCCTGCAGATGCTGACGCGCGCCGACTGCCGCGATTGCAACTCCACCCTGGAGTGGCTTCGCAAGGTCGACATCCGCGTCGAGACCTGTGACCTGGACCAGCAGCCGGCCTGCGGCGCCGCCCACCCGCCGCAGGAGCTCAAGCGCCTGCCGGTGTTTGTGGTGCATGGCCGCCAGCTGGTGCGCAGCGCTGAGCTCAGCGACCTGCGCGAAGCGCTGGAGGCCGCGGCCTCAAAGCCCCAGCCTTGAGGGCTCGCCCCGCCCCAGCCGCACCAGCTGGGGCTCGCCGTCCGTCAGGTCCACCACGGTGGTGGGCTCGCGCGGGCAGGCGCCCATGCTCACCACCGCTTCAAGCTGGTGGCCGAAGCGCTCCTGGATCTCGTCGGGGTCGTTCAGCGGCTCCTGCTCACCCGGCGGAATGAAAGTGGTGGCCAGCAGCGGCTGGCCCAGCTCGGCCAGCAGGGCCTGGGTGACCACGCAGTCCGGCACGCGCAGGCCGATCGTGCGGCGGTTCGGGTGCGAGAGCCGGCGCGGCACTTCCTTGGTGGCCGGCAGGATGAAGGTGTAGGCGCCGGGCGTGCAGCTCTTCAGCAGCCGGTACTGGCGGTTGTCCACCATGGCGTAGTTGGCCAGCTCGCTCAGGTCGCGGCAGAGCAGGGTCAGGTGGTGCTTCTCGTCCACCCCGCGCACGCGGCGCAGCTGCTCGGCGGCGCTCTTGTCGTCCAGGTGGCAGACCAGCGCGTAGCTCGAGTCGGTGGGGATGGCGGCCAGGCCGCCCTTGTGCAGCAGTTGGGCCGCCTGCTTGAGCAAGCGGATCTGCGGGTTGTCGGGGTGAACGTCGAAGAGCAGGGCCATGCCCGCCATTTTCAGCGGGGCAGGGCCTGGACGATGCGCGCCTCCAGATCGGCCGCTTCATCGATCCGAAAGCCGCGGTGCGTCCACAACACCTGGCCATCGGGGCCGATCAGCACCGAGCTGGGCATGCCCTTGATGGCGAAGCGCTTCGCCGCCTCGCCCTGGGCGTCGAAGGCCAGCGCAAAGCCAGCCGGCGTGCGGGCCAGGAAGGCGTCGGCGTCGGCGCGCTGCTTGTCCAGATTGATGGCCAGCACCTGCAGGCCGCGCGCGCCGTACTTTTTCTGCAGCTCGCCCATCCACGGGAAGCTCTGCCGGCAGGGCCCGCACCAGGAAGCCCAGAAGTCCAGATAGACCAGCTGTCCGCGCAGCTCGGCCAGGTGTTTGGCAGCCAGCGTGGCCTGGGGCAGGGCGATGTCGGGTGCGGGCTGGCCGGGTTCGGCGGCCTGCGCGGCGCCCGCCAGCAGGCAGGCCAGCAAGGCGGTCTTCATACAAAGCCCAGGCCATTGAGCTGCAGGCCGACGAGGTCGATCTGCTGCAGATTGAGCTCGTGGTCGGCCGCCAGGATGCCCAGGTCATAGGGTTTCATGCCGCCATCCAGCAGGGCCACGAAGCTGGCGCGGGTGGCGGCGTCGGGGGCCACGCCGACCACATTGGTGTAGAGCAGATCGACCACGGCCGCATGGCTGGCGTTTGGCCCCAGGCGGGCGTCGAGCGCCAGCTGCATCAGGGTGGCGTAGGTGTACTGGCCGCTGTCCATGAGCCCCAGGCCGATGCCGGCGTAGCTGCGGTAGTCCTGCAGGCTCAGGCTTGGGCTGTCGAACACCGCGCCGAGGATCTTGGCCACGGTACCGGCGTTGCCGGCGAGGTCCAGCGCGAGCTTGTAGTCGCTGAAGGCCAGGCGCTCGACGTTCTTCAGCGTCAGCGTGGCGTTGCCAGCGGTGGCGGTCACGGACCAGTCCGTCGTGCCCTTGGCCAGCAGGTAGTTGATGCGCGAGAGGCTGAAGTCCACCTGGTCGATGCCGCCGGCGCCGTCGATGTTCTGCGCGCCGGTCCCGGCGGTGAAGCGGTCGTTGCCGGCGCTGCCCACCAGGTTGGCTTCGGGGAAGAGGTCGGCCACCTTGACGGTGTCGGTGCCGTTGTTGAACACCAGCACCTCGACGTTGTAGAGCACCGCCTGCATGCCGCCGCCACTGGCCCCGGAGACGGTGTCCACGTGGATGCTGCCATCGTTGCCGCGCGTGATCTCGAAGTAGGAGCGCGGTTGGATGCCGAAAGCGACGGTGTCGTTGCCGCCCAGGCCGTCAATCGTGTACTTGCCGGTCTCGACGATGTTCCATTTGTCGTCGCGTGTGGTGCCGCGGAAGGTGGCCATGATGGGCTCCTAGGGAAGGGCGTCGCGCAGCAGCGCGCCGTCGGGGTCAATGGCGAGGAAGGGCAGGCCGCTGCGCTTGAGCAGTTCCAAGCCCTCCTGCTCCTTCAGCATGGCCAGGCTGCTGAGCGCACCGGCCGCCACGGTCAGTGGCGCCACCACGCTGACCGAGCGCCAGAAGCGCACCGGCCAGCCGGTGCGCGGGTTCAGCACGTGGCAAAAGCGCTGGCCGTCCAGCTCGAAGAAGCGTTCGTAGTCGCCGCTGGTGGCCAGGCCCCCCTGGTGCAGGGGCAGGCTGGCGATCAGCTTGCCCGGCTGGCGCGGGTGCTGGATGCCGATCTGCCAGGGCTTGCCATCGGGCTTGGGGCCGAGCACGCGGATATCGCCGGCCAGGTTCACATGACCGTGGCGCACGCCCGCGGCCTTCAGCGCGGCAGCGGCGCGGTCGGCCGCGTACTCCTTGCCAAAGCCGCCGAAGTCCAGCTCCATGCCGGCCTCGGGCAGGCGCAGGGTTCGCCCTTCGCGTTCCACGCGCGGCCAGCCGATCAGGGGCAGCAGCGGCGCCAGCTCGTCCGGCTTGGGCAGGCGTGGCTGCTTGAAGTTCCAGGCGCGCCGCAGCACGCCCGAGGTGGGGTCGAACAGACCGTCGCTGTCCTGGTGCAAGGTGTCGGCAAAGCGCAGCAGGGCCAGGGTTTCGTCGTCCAGTTCCACCGGTGCCCCGCCGGCCTGGGCGTTGATGCGCCCGATCAGGCTGTCGGCGCGGTAGCGCGAGTACTTGTGCTCGATGCGCAGCACCTCATCGATGCCGAGCTGCGCCAGGCGCTGCGCCTCGGCTTCATCGGCAGCGGCCAGCACGATCTCCGCGCGGCCACCCAGCGCCTGGAAGGGGTGGCGGAACACCTGCATCAGAAGCTCCGGCTCAGGCCGAGCTGCCAGCTGCGCGCTGCAAAGGGCGCCAGACCGGTGCTGCCCTGGCCCAGGTACCAGTCGCCGCGCTGGGCGTAATGCTCAAGCTTCACATCGGCCGTCCACTCGGGCGTGGCCTGCCAGGCCAGCTTCAGGCCCAGGGTGCGGGCGCCAAAGGAGGACAGGCGTTGGTCGAGCGAGAACTGCAGCCAGTCTTCGGGCGGCTGGGTGGCGAAGGGTGCGGCCTCGGGGTCGACCTCGACATAGAAGCGGGCCTTGCGCTGGTTGTGCAGGCGCAGCGAAGGCGTCAGGCTCAAGCCCCAGGGCAGGGGCTGGACGAACTCCAGGCCGGCGGTCTGCGCCTGCACGCCATAGCTGTCCTGGTAATGGCGCAGGCTCCACCGCAGGGTCTGGCCGCCTGCTTCCAGGTGCTGGTTGAGGCGCAGCAACAGGCGCGTGGCATGGCGGGCGCGCGGGCGTTCGTCCGAGAGCTTGTAGGGGTCGTTCAGGTAGCCACGGGCACGGTTGTGGCCCAGGGTCAGCTGCAGCACCTGGCTTGGGTTCAGTACCTGGGTGACGCCCACGGTCCAATCCAGCACACGCTTCTTTTCATCCACCACCAGGTCCGTGACGGGGTTGATCTGGTCCTTGCTGAAGCCCAACCCGGCGCTCCAGGTCCGGTTGCGGTCTTCGCTGGACCAGCTGCCGCTCAGCGCCAGGCCGCGCGAGCGGTAATCGGCCTCGTTCGAATAGGCGGCCGTCAGTCCCAGGCTGGCGTCGTCGAAGTAGCGGGTCAGTGTCAGGTCGGCGGCGTTGCGCTCGTCCTGCAGCTTGCTGAGCGCGCGGGTGTGGAAGGCCGGTGACGCGCCCGAGATGGCGTCGTGGATGGCCGTGGCGCCCAGGGCCCAGCGGCTCGACAGCGGGGCCAGCAGATGCACCGACGGCGCGCGGATGCGGGCCCGCTCGCGGCCGGGCTGGTAGTCCAGATAGTCCAGGTACTTGAGGCTGATCTGGCCCTGGTCGGGTGCGCTTTCGGCCAGGGTCTGCTCGGCCAGGCCGGGCAGGCACAGGGCCGCAGCGAGGATGCGGCTAGTTGCACCCACAGCCGCTCGCCCCCACACCGGCGCCACCGGCGGCGGCTTCCTTGCTGGCATAGATGTGCTCGGCAAAACCGGCCTCCAGCCGATCGGCCTCGAAGCCCATGGCCTTCTTGGCCAGCAGGCCTTTTTCCCAAGGCTGGACGGGTGTGATGGAGCAGGCCGTGAGCCCGTTCAAGCCAAGCAGGGCCAGCAAAGCAAGCCAGGTGGGGCGGCGCATGAGGCACTCCGTGCGATGGGATGTGCGGATCTTCGCGCAGGCAGTTGACCGCTTTGTAAAGCGGGTGTTGCAACTTGCTACGCTGCCGGCATGCCCGAACTTCTGCCCCGCCGCCAGGCCCTGCTGCTGGGGGCCACCAGCCTGTTGGCGGCCTGCGCCAGCCCGTCGCCGCCCAGCTCCAACCCTGAGGGCTGGCATGAGTTTGCGTTGCCGGGCAAGCGCCGCAACCGCTATCGCAGCGTCGTCAAGGAAGGGCGTACGGCCTTCGAGGCCGTCTCCGACCATTCGGCCAGCCTGTGGCGGCGGCGCCTGAGCATCCCGGCCGCGCGCGTCGGCCCGGTCAGCTTCTCCTGGTGGGTCGAAGGCCTGCTGGCCGAATCGGACGTGAGTGACAGCGCGCGCGAGGACGCGGTGGCGCGCGTCATCTTCGGTTTCGACGGCGACCACCGCCGCCTGAGCACTGCCACACGCGCGCAGTTCGAGCTGGCGGAGTTGTTGACGGGCGAGACCCCGCCCTATGCCACGCTGATGTACGTGTGGGAGCGCCGCGCACCGGTCGAGGCGGTGATCACCAACCCGCGCTCGGACCGCATCCGCAAGATCGTGCTGGACACCGGCGCCGCTCAACTCGGCCGCTGGCGCGACCACCGCCGCCACCTGGCGCAGGATTTCGAGCGCGCCTTCGGTGAAGCCCCGGGCGATCTGATTTCGGTGGCTTTCATGACCGACAGCGACAACACGCGCGGCAAGGCGCGCAGTTGGTACGGCCCGTTGAGTTTCAGCTGATGGCGGCTGGAAGCCTCAGCTGACGCGGGCTTCCAGCAGTTCCCACACCGGCCGCAGCTTGGCCGGCAGCGGCGGCAGGCTGCCCAGCTCCGTGCGGCTCTCGGCCGGCGAGTGGAAATCGCTGCCGCGCGAGGCGAGCAGCTCAAACTCCAGCGCCATGTCGGCATAGCGCGCCGCCTCGGCGTCGCTGTGGCTGCCGGTCACCACCTCCACGCCCTGGCCGCCATGGGTCTTGAACTCGCTGAACAGCGCGAACTCGGCCGTCGGGGTGAAGGCATAGCGGGCCGGGTGGGCGATGACGGCCACGCCGCCGGCCTCGCGGATCCAGCGCACCGCGTCCCCCAGCGCCGCCCAGCGGTGCTCCACATAGCCGGGCTTGCCTTCCTTCAGGAAGCGGCGGAAGACCTCGGGGATGTCGCTGCAGACCCCGCTCTCGACCAGGAAGCGTGCGAAATGCGTGCGCGAGATCAGCTCGGGGTTGCCCACATGCTTGAGCGCGCCTTCGAAGGCGCCGGGGATGCCCACCGCCGCCAGGCCGGCGGCCATCTCACGCGCGCGCTGCTCGCGCCCGCCGCGGGTGGCATGCAGGCCGTCCACCAGCTGCGCATCGGTCTCGTCCACTCCCAGGCCGACGATATGCACCACCTGGCCGGCAAAGCTGACCGAGATTTCCACCCCGGCCAGGAAGGGCATGCCGTGCGCCTGCGCGGCCACGCGGGCGCGGGCGATGCCGCTGACCTCGTCGTGGTCGGTCAGCGCCCACAGCTCCACGCCCTGGGCGGCGGCGCGTGCCGCCACCGCCTCCGGCGCCAGGGTGCCGTCCGAGACGGTGGAGTGGCAGTGCAGGTCGGCGTTGCTGAGGACATGAAAGCGGGGCATGGGCGGATTATCGAAGCCGGGGCGCCGCCTTATGCTGGGCCATCCAAAGGGCCTACTTCCGCGCCACCATGAGCCGACTCTCGCTGCTGGACCTTGCCTTCTTCGTGGCCGAAAACGCCGCCAGCCCCAAACATGTGGCCGGGCTCCACATCCACGCCCGCCCGGCTGGCGCCAAGGCTGGTTTTGCGCGCGAGCTGTTCGAGGAGTTCCTCACGCACACCGAGGTGGCGCCGCCCTTCAACCGCGTGATCCGATTCATCAGCCCCGGCCTGATGCCGGACTGGGTGGAGGCCGAGCAGGTGGACCTGAATCAGCACCTGTTCTTCCACAGCCTCAAGCCCGGCAAGAACCAGCGCGAGCATCTGTACGCGCTGGTGAGCAAGCTGCACGAGCCCATGCTGGACCGCAGCCGCCCGCTGTGGGAGGTGCATGTGATCGACAAGCTCTGGGACGGCCAGTTCGCCATCTATTACAAGATGCACCACGCCTATGCCGACGGCATCACCATGACGCGCTGGGGCGTGGCGTCGCTGGCCGAAACGGCGGCCGACCTGGAGCTGCGCCCGGTCTGGACCACGAACCACGTCAAGCGCCGCGGCGGCGGTGGCCGCAGCAAGCTCAACCAGCGCCTGGTGGGCAGCGTCTGGAAGCAGCTCACCGCCAACAGCAAGCGCGCCATCGGCATCGGCCGCCTGGGCGCCATGCTGGCGCTGGAAGCCGTCAAGCTCACCAAGAACGCCATCGCCTTGCCCTTCATGGCGCCGGGCGACACCCCCTTTACCGGCACGGCCACACCCGGCCGGCAGTTCGCCACTGCTGCGTTGCCCATGACGCGCATCGCCACCGTGCGCAAGGCCGCGCGCGCCACGCTCAACCATGTGGCGCTGACCTGCCTGGACGGCGCCATGCACCGCTACCTGCAGGACGAAGGCATTGCGCTGGACCGCCCCATCACCATCCAGATGCCGGTGAACCTGCGCCGCGAGGGCCAGCACGAGGGCGGCAACAAAATCGGCATCATCCTCGTCGACCTCTCGCCCCCCACCGACGACGCCTACATCCGCCTGCGCAACGTCGGCTACTCGCTGCGCAATGTGCGCCAGATGATCGACACCGTGGCGCCGGAGGCGATCGAGACCTACACCATCCTGACCGGCGTGCTGGGCCAGCTGGCGGCCATGTTCGGCCTGGCCGACGTCATCACCCCGATGGGCAACGCCACCGTCTCCAATGTGCCCGGGCCCGATCAGCGCCTGTTCCTGAAGGGCGCCGAGCTGCGCGAGATGCACCCGGTCTCCACCCTGCCGCCCACGCACCTGATCAACATCACCTTGTTCAGCTATGCGGGTGAGCTGAACTTCGGCTTGATCGCGACCGACCAGATGCCGCATCTGGGCCGTTTGGCCCAGTACATCGAGGAAGAGTTCAGCGCGCTGGAAACGGCCCTCAGAGCCTGAAGCGCGCCACCCGCTCGCTGAGCCGGTCGGCCTGTTCGGCCAGCGTCGCGGCGGCCGCCGCGCTTTGCTCCACCATCGCGGCATTGCGCTGCGTCAGCCCATCGACCTCGCGCACCGCCTGATCCACTTGGCCGATCTCCGCCCCTTGCCGCTGCGCGGCGACGCGGATCTCCTCGATCACGGCGCGCACCTGGCCCACCGACTCGACGATGTGCGCCATGGTGCGCCCGGCCTCGTGCACGATGGCGGTGCCGCTCTCCACGCGCTCGGCCGAGCGGCCGATCAGCTGCTTGATCTCGCGCGCGGCCTGGGCGGAACGCTGCGCCAGGCTGCGCACCTCGGTGGCCACGACGGCAAAGCCGCGGCCCTGCTCGCCGGCGCGCGCCGCCTCCACGGCGGCATTCAGCGCCAGGATGTTGGTCTGGAACGCAATGCCGTCGATCACGCCAATGATGTCGGTGATGCGGTGTGAGCTCTGCTGGATCGCCTCCATCGTCTGCACCACCGCCTGCACCTTGGCGCCACCCTGCTCGGCCACGGCGGCGGCCTGCTCCGCCATGCCATGGGCACGGCCGGTGGCCGCGCTGGTCCGGCCCACCTCGGTGGCCAATTCGTTGACGCGTGCGGCCGTCTCCTGCAGGCGGCTGGCGGCGACTTCGCTGCGGTTGGAAAGCTCCAGGTTGTCCGCCCGAATCTCCTGGCTGGCCGCATGCACCTGCTGGGCACTGCCCTGCACCTGGCGCAGCAGCTCGTGCCAGCGCCCGCGCATGCCCTCCAGCGCGCGCGTCAGTTGGCCCAGCTCGTTGTGGGAGCGGGCCTCCAGGGCCTGGGTCAGGTCGCCCGCGGCCATGGCATCGGCCTGGCGGCCGAGCGCGTGCATCGGCCGCAGGATGGCGCGGATGACCACGCGCAGACGCCAGGCCAGGAACAGCACCAACAGCAGCAGGCCGGCCGCAATGGCCAGCGCCATGCGCGTCAGCTGCGCCGAGCGCGCCGCCAGGGCCTGGCTCACGGCCTGGGCCAGTGCCTCGGTGGCGCGCTGCTGCGCGGTGGCAAAGCCCTTCAGGCGTTGCGAGTAGGTCTCGGGCTGCAGCTCCCAGTCGGGCGACATGCCCAGGAAGCTGGCCTCGGTCAGCGCAATCGCCGCGGCCACGGCTTGCTGGGCGGTGGCGAGCGGCTGGCGCAGGGTGTCGGGCAGGGGCTGCGGCGCCAGCGCCAGCGTCTGGGCGAAGAAGCGCGCGCGATCTTCCAGCCGCGCTTTGATGGCGGCGAGCTGGTTCAGGTCCAGCGGGCTGGCGCCCTTTTGCTTCAGCACCGCGAAGCCGAGGTCGTGCAGCTGGGCCAGTTGGTCCAGCACGGTCTTGCCTTCCTGGAAGGCGGCGATGACCAGGAAATGCGTGGCGGGGTCTGCGCCCAGCAGCAGGCCGCTGTCGGCCAGGG
>JBDHSJ010000086.1:0-14932 GCA_039808065.1 Burkholderiaceae bacterium
ACGCGCTGCGCCTGCTGCTTGTGGGCGGCGGGGTCAATCTCGATCTGCACCTCGGGCGCCACGCGCTGGCCCAGCACGGCCAGCTTGCCGTTCACGCGCACCCAACCCATCTCGATCCATTCATCGGCCTCGCGGCGCGAGGCCAGGCCACGGTCGGCCATCACCTTCGAGAGGCGCTCGCCCTCGGCCTCGGTGTTGACGCGCGGCGCGGCCGGGCGGCTTGGACGGTCCTCGCGCGGGCCTTCGAAGCGGCGGTCGTCACGGCGCGGCGGGCGGTCACCGAAGGGGCCACCTTCACGCGGGGGGCGATCGCCCCGCGGGCCGCCGAAGCTGCGGTCGTCGCGGCGCGGCGGGCGGTCACCGAATGAGCCGCCTTCACGCGGAGGACGATCGCCCCGCGGGCCGCCAAAGCTACGGTCATCGCGGCGCGGTGGGCGGTCACCGAAGGAGCCGCCTTCACGCGGCGGGCGGTCGCCCCGCGGGCCGCCCTCGCGTGGCGGACGGTCCCCCCGGGGACCGGCAAAGCCGCGGTCATCGCGGCGCGGTGGGCGGTCACCGAAGGAGCCGCCTTCACGCGGCGGACGATCGCCCCGCGGGCCGCCCTCGCGTGGCGGACGGTCCCCCCGGGGACCGGCAAAGCTACGGTCATCGCGGCGCGGTGGGCGGTCACCGAAGGAGCCGCCTTCACGCGGCGGGCGGTCGCCCCGCGGGCCGCCCTCGCGTGGCGGACGGTCCCCCCGGGGACCGGCAAAGCCGCGGTCATCGCGGCGCGGTGGGCGGTCACCGAAGGAGCCGCCTTCACGCGTGGGACGATCGCCCCGCGGGCCGCCCTCACGTGGCGGACGATCCCCTCGGGGACCGCCAAAGCTGCGGTCATCACGGCGCGGCGGGCGATCCCCATAAGCGCCCCCTTCCTCACGCCGCGGCGGCCGGTCCTTGGCGCGCTGCTCGCGTTCGGCCTGGGCTTCAGCCAGAGTGGGGCGCTTCTTGGGCGTGCTCATGCCGCGCACGGGGGCGCGGTCGCCACGGGGGGCGGCGCTGCCCTTGAGCTTGAGGGTGGACTTCTTCTTGTCGTCGTCGTTCATGGGGTTCCTTGCCTCAACGGCCGCGCAGGAAAAGCGCGTCCAGGTCTCGCAGGCTGAGCTGGCGCCAGGTCGGCCGCCCGTGGTTGCATTGGTCGGCGCGTTCGGTGCGCTCCATGTCGCGCAGCAGCGCGTTCATCTCGGTCAGGCTGAGCTGGCGGTTGGCACGCACGGCCGCATGGCAGGCCATGGTGGCCAGCAGGTCGTGCTGGGCGCGTTCCAGCACTTGGCTGCCACCGTGCTGGCCCAGGTCGGCCAGCACCTGGCGGCTCAGGGCCACCAGGTCGGCGCCGTCTAGCAAGGCCGGGCGGCTGCGCAGGGCCAGTTGCTGGCGGCCCAGCGGGCTCAGGTCCAGGCCAAGCTGCAGCAGGGTGTCAGCATGGGCCTCGGCCAGCGCCAGCTCTTCGGCCGAGGCGGCGAAGGCGAGCGGAATCAGCAGGGGTTGGGCGTCCATGCGGCGCGCCAGCGCCTGCTTGAAGCGCTCGTACAGCACGCGCTCGTGAGCGGCATGCATGTCCACCAGCACCAGGCCCTGGCGGTTCTCGGCCAGCACATAGATGCCATGCAGCTGGGCGATCGCCCGGCCCAGCGGCCAATCCTCTTGCACGGGCTGGGGCTGCGGTGGCAGAGCCGCCAGCGGCGCGGTGCTGGCTTCGGTCAGCCGCGCCAGCCAGGCATCGCGCTGCGGCGGCGCCGGCTCACTGCGCGGGGCCGTCCAGGGCAGGGCAGTCTGCTCGCGTGGCATCTCCGGCAGGGACGGGACTTCGGCGGCTCGTAGCGGGGCGGCTTGGGGTGCCAGGCTGTAGCTGAACGGTGCGGCAGGGGCCGCCGGCTCAAGAGGTTCCGGCTCTTCGGCGCGCGATTGGGCGAGCGCCTCGACGGCCAGGCGGCGCAGCTGCTGGTGCAGGCCACGGCTGTCGCGAAAGCGCACCTCGCTCTTGGTGGGGTGCACGTTCACATCCACCAGCTCGGGGTTGATGTCGATGGCGACCCAATAGCTGGGCTGGCGCTGGCCGTGCAGCACATCGTCAAAGGCCGAGCGCAGGGCGTGGGCGAGTGTCCGGTCGCGCACGAAGCGGCCGTTCACAAAGAGGTATTGCAGGTCGGCGCGGGCGCGCGCGGCCTCGGGCAGGCCCAGGCGGCCGAGGATGCGCAGCGCGGGCACTTCCCATTCGAAGGGCCGGCTGGCGGCGACGAAGTCCTCGCCCAGCACATCGGCCAGGCGCTGCTGGCGGCCGGCGGGGCGCCATTGCTCCACCAGCTTGCCCTCGCTCCAGAGCGCAAAGCCGACCTCGGGGTAGGCCAGGGCCTGCCGGCGCAGGGCCTCCAGGCAGTGCGCCTGCTCGGTAGCTTCGGTCTTGAGGAACTTGCGGCGCGCCGGGGTGTTGAAGAACAGCTCGCGCACTTCCACCGTGGTGCCACGGCCGCGGGCGGCGGCGCGCAGCTCACCGGAGCGGGCATCCAGGCGGGTTGCGTGGGCGGCCTCGGGGGTGCGGCTGGTGATCGAAAGATCGGACACCGAGGCAATCGCCGCCAGGGCCTCGCCACGGAAGCCCAGGCTGCCCACGCATTCCAGCTCGCGCAGATCACGGATCTTGCTGGTGGCATGGCGGCGCAGGGCCAGCGGCAGTTCCTCGGGCGGGATGCCCATGCCGTCATCCTCGACCGTGATGCACCGGATGCCGCCGCCCAGCAGGCGCACCGTGACCTGGGTGGCACCAGCGTCCAGCGCGTTGTCCAGCAGCTCGCGCACGGCGGCGGCGGGGCGATCCACCACCTCGCCTGCGGCGATCTGGCTGACCAGTTCGTCGGGCAGTTCGGCGATGGGGCGGCGGACCGGCATGGCGGCGGCCAGGGCGGTTTCGGTCATGGCGGGCGGGGGAGGGTGGAGCAGCGGGGATCCCGCAGACGAGGGCCCGAGTATCCCAGGGCGGCCCCGCAGGGACGGCCAAAATCGCGCGCCATGGAAATCCTTGCCCTGCTGATTGACTTCATCCTGCACGTCGACCGCCACATCGAGAGCTTCGTGGCGAGCTATGGCCTGTGGGTGTACGCGCTGCTGTTTGCCATCGTCTTCGTCGAGACCGGCCTGGTGGTGATGCCCTTCCTGCCGGGCGATTCGCTGCTCTTCGTGGTGGGGGCGCTGTGCGGCGTGGGCGCCATGAACCTGCCCCTGGCCATTGCCGTGCTGCTGGTGGCGGCCATCCTGGGCGACCAGTGCAATTACACGATCGGGCGCTACTTCGGGCCCAAGGTCTTCCAGTGGGAGCAAAGCCGCTTCTTCAACAAAAAGGCCTTCAATGCCGCGCACGAGTTCTACGAGCGCCATGGCGGCATCACCATCGTCATCGCGCGCTTCATGCCCTTCATCCGCACCTTTGCGCCCTTCGTGGCCGGCGTGGCCGAGATGACGCGCAGCAAGTTCACCGCCTTCAATGTGCTGGGCGGGGCGATCTGGGTCGTCGGCCTGGTGCTGCTGGGCTACGCCTTCGGCAACATCCCGCTCGTGAAGGAGCACATGGAGAAGGTGATCTGGGCGCTGATCATCATTCCGGGCCTGATCGCCATCGTCGGCGGCTGGCGCGCACAGCGGCAGCAGAAGGCTGCCGGCTGAGCCTTCAGCTGCTGCGTCGCGGTACCGGGGTGCGCTTGCCCAGGTAGCGCAGCAGGCCCTTGGCCAGGGCCTGCACCAGTTCGCGCTGGTAGTCGGGGTCGCGCAGCTTGGCCTCTTCCTCGGGGTTCGAAATGAAGGCCGTCTCCACCAGGATCGAGGGCACGTCGGGCGCCTTGAGCACCGCAAAGCCGGCCTGCTCCACGCGCGGCTTGTGCAGGCGGCCCACCTTGCCGATCTGCCCCAGCACCTCGGAGCCCAGCTGCAGGCTGTCCTTGATCTGCGCCGTGGTGCTCATGTCGGCCATCACGCGCAGCACCGTTTCGTCTTTCACGGCCAGCTGGTTCAGGCCGCCCACCGCGTCGGCGGCATTCTCCTTTTCGGCCAGCCAGCGCGCGGCGGCGCTGGTGGCGGCTTTGTCGGCCAGTGCGAACACCGAGGCGCCACGCGCCTGCGGGCGGATGAAAGCGTCGGCATGGATGGAGACGAACAAATCGGCCCCCACGCGGCGCGCCTTGCGCACCCGTTCATGCAGGGGCACGAAATAGTCGGCATCGCGCGTCATCAGCACGCGCACATTGGGCTCCTGCAGCAGGCGCTCGCGCAACTGCTTGGCCACCGCCAGCACCACGTCTTTTTCCTTGAGCCCGGTGGGGCCGATGGCGCCGGGGTCCTCGCCGCCGTGCCCGGGGTCGAGCGCCACAACCACCAGGCGCTCCACGCGCGGCTTGCGTGGGTTGGGCGGCGGGGGGGTCGAGGCTGCCGGCGCAGGCGCGGCCGCAGGGGCGGGCGTTGAGGCCGCGGGCGCCGGTGCAGGGACCGGACTGCTGGCTTTCTCCTGCGGCAGCTTCTGGATCCATTCCCCCAGCGCGTCGTTGACGTCCTCGGCTGCCGCCTTGGCATTGCTCTCGCGCTCCTGCAGCAGGGCCAGCAGGGGGTCGGCGGCGCCCGGGGCGGGGTAGAGGTCCAGCACCAGGCGGTGCTGGTAGGCAGCCACCGGCGCCAGCGTGAAGACCTGCGGGGCAATGCCCTGCTTCAGGTCGAACACCAGGCGCACCACGCGCGGCTGGTACTGGCCGATGCGCACGCTGGCGATGAAGGGGTCATCGGCCTGCAGCTTGGCCACCAGCTCCTTCAGGCGCGGCGACAGGCTCAGGCCGTCGATGTCGATCACCAGGCGCTCCGGCGCCTCGGTCACGAAGTGCCGGGCGGCCAGCGGGCGGTCCGATTCGAGCGTGACGCGGGTGTAGGCCGCCGCCGGCCACAGGCGCACGGCGAGCAGGTTGGCGTCGGCGGCCGGGGCGGCCCCAGGGGCCGGGCTGGTGGCGGAGCGCGCAGCCAGTGGCCAGGCCCAGGCGCAAGCGCCGTGCAGCAGCAGCAGGCGGCGTGAGCTCATCCGGCCAGCGCCCTCAAGAGTGCCTGGCCGCGCGCGGTGAAAGCCTGGGCCTGCACGCTGCGAACCGCGTCGCCGCCTTCTTCATCGCCCTCGATCAGCAGGCGCAGATCGGCCTGCGGCAGCAGGCCGGCCGCATGCTCGGGCCACTCCACCAGCTTGAGCCCGGGGCCGGCCAGCAGCTCACGAAAGCCGGCGTCCTCCCACTCGCGCGGGTCGCTGAAGCGGTAGAAGTCGAAGTGGTGCACCTCGCCGGGCGGTGGCGCGTAGCTTTCCAGCACGGCATAGCTGGGGCTCTTGATGCGCCCCTGCACGCCCAGCGCGCGCAGCAGGTGCCGCACCAGGGTGGTCTTGCCGGCGCCCAGCCCACCTTCCAGCAGCAGCAGCGCCGGAAAGAGCTCGGGGCAATGCGCCAGGCGCGCGGCGGCAGCCTGGGTCGCGGCCTCGTCGGGCCAATGCATCGGAGAAGGCGTTTCTAGAATCGCAGCCATGGAGATTGAGAGGCCCGGCCAGCCGGCTGTGAACACTGCCGCGCTGCTGCCCAAGATCGAAGCCTGGGCCAGGGCGCTGGGATTCTCCCAAATCGGCATCGCCCCCATTGATCTGCACGAGGCCGAGCCCGGCCTGTTGGCCTGGCTGCAGGCGGGCTTTCATGGCGAGATGGACTACATGGCCGCGCACGGGCTCAAGCGCGCGCGCCCGGCTGAGCTGGTGCCCGGCACCTTGAGCGTCATCACCGCGCGCATGGATTACCTGCCGCGCAGCACGCCGGATGACTGGCGTGCCATCGAGTGGCAGGGCCTGAGCCGGCCCGCCCAGGCCCAGGTGTCGATCTACGCCCGTGGGCGGGACTATCACAAGGTGCTGCGCCAGCGCCTGCAGAAGCTGGCCGACCAGATCGCCGCCGAGATCGGCCCTTTCGGCCACCGCTGCTTCACCGATTCGGCGCCGCTGCTCGAGGTGGAACTGGCCAGTCGCTCGGGCCTGGGTTGGCGCGGCAAGCACACGCTAAGCCTGAGCCGCGATGCCGGCTCCACCTTCTTTCTGGGCGAGATCCTGGTTGATCTGGCGCTGCCGCCCACGCCCCCCGAAAGCGCCCACTGTGGCGCTTGCAGCGCCTGTCTGGACGTCTGCCCGACCGCCGCCATCGTCGCCCCGTACCGCGTGGATGCGCGGCGCTGCATCTCCTATCTGACGATCGAGCAGGACGGCCCGATTCCGCTCGAGCTGCGCGCGGCACTGGGCAACCGCATCTATGGCTGCGATGACTGCCAGCTCGCCTGCCCCTGGAACAAGTTTGCCCAGCGCAGCGCCCTGCCGGATTTCGACAGTCGGGACGCGCTGACCCAGCCCAGTCTGCTGGCGCTTTGGGCTTGGGACGAAGCCGAGTTCCTGCGCCGCACCGAGGGCTCGCCGATCCGTCGCATCGGCATCAGGCGGTGGCGCCGCAACCTCGCCGTGGCGCTCGGCAATGCACTGCGCGCCAGCGGCGCGCCCGACATCCGCTTGGCCCTGCAGGCCGCGCTGCCGCAGGCCGATGCCCAATTGGCCGAGCACATCGAATGGGCCCTGGCGCAAGCCCCAGGTGGCGCGGGGGAGCCGGCGGCCTAGCATCGCCCCGAACTTCCGGAGTCCCCGCATGCAACGCCGAGACCTGCTGACCCTTGCCGCCACCCTGGGCGTTTCGCCCCAGCTGCTGGCGCAGGCCTACCCGGCCAAGCCGGTACGCCTGATCGTGCCCTTCGCCCCGGGCGGCACCACCGACATCATTGCCCGCGTGCTGGCCGAGCGCATCCAGCCCGCCCTGGGGGCCACCCTGGTGGTGGACAACCGCGCCGGCGGCGGCGGCGTGGTGGGCGCCACGGAAATCGCCCGCGCCGCACCCGATGGCTACACCATCGGCATGGCCACTGTCTCCACCACGGCGGCCAACCCGGCCATCAATCCGCGCATCGCCTACCAGGCGCTGAGCGACTTCACGCCCATCATCAACATCGCCGCCACGCCCAATGTGATCGCGGTGCACCCCAGCTTCCCGGCGCGCGATTTCGCCGGCTTCCTGGCCGAGATCAAGAAGAAGCCCGGCCACTACAGCTACGCCAGCTCGGGTACCGGCGGCATCGGCCATCTGCAGACCGAGCTGTTCAAGAGTCTCACCGGCAGCTTCATCGTCCACATCCCCTACCGCGGCGCCGGCCCGGCGCTGAACGATGTGGTGGCCGGTCAGGTGCCCATCATCTTTGACAACCTGCCCTCGGCCCTGCCCCACATCAAGGATGGCCGCCTGGTGCCCATCGTCGTGGCGGCGCCGGCGCGGCTGGCGCAACTGCCCCATGTGCCCACCTTCGCTGAACTGAAACTGGAACCGGTGAACCGGATGGCCTATTACGGCCTGCACGCCCCCAAAGGGCTGCCGCGCGACATCGTGGCCAGGCTGCACGCTGCCGCCAAGCGAACCTGCGAGCTGCCCGAGGTGAAGAAGCGCATCGAAGACACCGGCTCGCTGTTGGTGCTGAACACGCCCGAGCAGTTCGCCGAGCAGATCGCCGCCGAGTTCGCGGTCTACAAGAAGGTCGTCGAGCAGCAGAAGTTGAAGCTGGAAGGGTGAGCGCCACCGAGGGCATCGAGGCCTTCGTGCGCGCGCTGTGGCTGGAAGAAGGCCTAAGCGAGCGCACCCGGGAGGCCTACGCGCGCGATCTGCACGGCTTGGCCGCCTGGCTGGCAGGGCAAGGGCAAAGCCTGGATGCGGCGCGCGAAAGCGATCTGCAGGCCTATGCCTTGGCCCGCCATGCCGGCAGCAAGGCGAGCAGTGCCAACCGTCGCCTGTCCAGCTTCAAGCGCTATTACCGCTGGGCCCTGCGGGAGGGGCGCATCCACCAGGACCCAACGCTGCGCCTGGCCGCCGCCGGCCAGGCCCTGCGCGTGCCCAAGGTGCTGAGCGAGGCCCAGGTGGAGGCCCTGCTGGCCGCGCCGGGCGAAGACGGCCCGTTGGCGCTGCGCGACCGCGCCATGCTGGAGCTGCTGTACGCCAGCGGCCTGCGCGTCAGCGAACTGGTGGAGCTGCCCAGCGTCGGCCTGAACCTGCGCGACGGCCTGGTGCGGGTGCGCGGCAAGGGCGACAAGGAACGCCTGGTGCCGATCGGTGAGCCGGCCCGAGCCGCCATCCAGCGCTACCTGGCCGAGGCACGCACGGACTTGCTGGGTGCCCGGCGCAGCGAAGCGCTCTTCGTCACCGTGCAGGGCGCGGCCATGAGCCGGCAGATGTTCTGGCGGTTGATCAAGCGCTATGCCGTGCTGGCTGGGGTGCAGGTGGCGCTCTCACCCCACACCCTGCGCCATGCCTTTGCCACCCATCTGCTCAACCATGGCGCCGACTTGCGTGCCGTGCAGCTGCTGCTGGGCCACGCCGATCTCTCAACCACCCAGATCTACACCCATGTAGCCCGCGAGCGGCTCAAGGCGCTCGTCAGTCAGCACCATCCAAGAGGCTAGTCCCTCACGATGCGGACCAGGCGCGAACCGCGTCTCTCGCTGACGCCGTACTGCACCCCATAGCCTCCCAGATCCAATCGGCCCAGGCCGGCCAGGCCCTGCAGGACCCGCGCGCGCGTCAGCGGCCCGTTCACCTGGCGCAGGGCTTCGAGCAGCACGCGGGTAGCCAAATAGCCCTCCAGGCTGATCGAATCAAACGTGCTGGCCCCCATGGCCCGCAAGGCGCGCTGGTACTGCGCCACCACCGGCAACCGGGCGTCTTCCGGGTCCGGCACCACCTGGGCAAACACGATCCCCTGCAGGCTGCCACCCAGGGCGGCGTGCAGGGGCTCGCGCCCGGCGAACGACAGCGAATAGAAGCGCCCGCGGTAGCCGGCCTTGCGGGCCTGTTCGACGAAGGCCGCGCAAGTTTCATAGGTGCTGACCATGTAGATGGCCTCGGCATTCGCCGTCAGCGCGTGCACCGCGTCGCCCACCTCCACGGTGTTGCGCTTCACGGTGGCTGCCGCGCCCAGCGAGATGCCGGCGGCGGGCACGGCGTCGCGCAAGGCCTCCAGTCCCGCGCGGCCGTACAGATCGGCCTGATAGAACACATGGACGCGCCGTGCGCCGTCGGCACGGATGGCCTGGGCGAGCGCGCGAGCTTCGTCGCGGTAGCTCGCACGCACCATGAAGACTTGCGGATTGGCACGCTCCCAGAGTGCATCGGCGCCGCTGTAAGGGCCGACGAAGGCCAGCTGATGGCGCTTGACCAGGGGCAGGGCCGCCATGCTGGTGGGCGTGCCCACATAACCCAGCAGCGCCAGCACGCGCTCGTCGCTCACCAGGGCCTCGGTGTTGGCGACGGCGCGCTCGGGCTCGTAGCCGTCGTCCAGCAGATCCAGTGCCAGAGGTTGGCCTTGGATGCCGCCCTGGTCATTGGCCGCCTGCAGCGCGGCCTGACTGCCCAAGTGGTACTGCCGCCCCAGCGCCGCCGCCGGGCCCGTGAGGGCTGCCGAGGCCCCGATGCGCAGCAACGGCGCAGCGTGGCCTGCACTGCTGACCGCCGCCAGGGCCGTGAGCAGCTGGCGGCGTTGCATCCTCAGCGCACCGGCAGGGCGGCAGGCGCCTTGACTTCTTCCAAGCAGACCATGGAGCGCACATCGGCCACCCCCTTGATCTGCATCAGCCGGTCGGTCAGCAGCTGCGACAGGCTGCGCAGGTCGCGCGCCACCACCTTGAGCAGGTAGTCGCAGTCGCCGCTGACCGTGTGGATCTCCAGCACCTCCGGCTGGTCGCGCAGCAGGCCTTCGATGTCGCGCACGCGCTCGAACGCCTCGGCGGCGATGTTGACGCTGACGAAGGCGGTCACGCCCAAGTCCAGCGCGGCGGGCTGCACCAGCGCCCGGTAGCCGCGCACCACCCCGCGCTCCTCGAGTGCGCGCACACGGCGAAAGCATTGCGGCGCCGAGAGCTGCACCTCGGCCGCCAGATCGACGTTCGAAATCCGCCCGTCCCGTTGCAACACTTCGAGAATCTTGCAATCAATCGCGTCTAGCTTTGCGCTTTCCATCTGTCCCCGGGATGCAGTGAAAGTTTGTTGCGCGATCCTAGCCTTCCCGCCGGCTGCTGGCGGCGGACTTTTCGCACGCAGAATGGCTGGGTCCGGAACCGCGCCGCATCCCCATGGACCACAACTTTGTCTCGGCCCTGATCCTGCTGCTGCTCGTGCTGGATCCGCTCGGCAGCCTGCCCATCTGCATTCCCATCATGCGCGAGGTGCCGCGCGAGCGCAGAGCGCGTGTGGCCGTGCGCGAGGTTGGCATCGCTTTCCTGGTGCTGCTGGCCTTCATGTACACCGGCGAAGGCTTTCTGCGCGTCATGCACCTGAGTGAGCGCTCGCTGGAGGTCGCCGGCGGGGTGATCCTGCTGATGGTGGCGATCCGCATGATCTTTTCGAGCCACGGTGAATCGGTTTACGGGGTGGCGCCGGGGCGTGAACCGCTGATCTTTCCGCTCGCTGTGCCGCTGCTGGCGGGCCCCTCCGCCATGGCCACCGTGCTGCTGCTGGCCTCGCGCCAGCCTGAAAAGATCGGTCAGTGGGTCGGCGCGCTGGCGGTGGCCATGGCCGTCTGCGGCATCACCCTGCTGCTGGCCGAACGCATCCGCAAGCTGCTCGGCGATTCGGTCGTCACGGCATTGGAAAAGCTGATGGGCCTGGTGCTGACGGCGATTGCCGTGGAGATGATCCTGGCGGGCCTGAAGCGGTACTTCGTGGGGGGGCTGTGAGCGCTCGGCGTGCCTACCCCCTGCGCTGGCTGTTGCTGGCGCCGGCCGTCCTGGTGATGCTGGGCATGGCGCTGGGTGTGGGCGCGCTGAGTTGGCGCGCGGCACGTGTGAACAGCGAGTCGGTCGAGCAGCGCCTGGTCGAGGAGATCGCCCGCGGGGTCGAGCAACACCTGCAGGGCCTGCTGCGGTCGGCCCACGATGTGGTGCAGGAAAACGCCAGCGCCTTTCGCCTGGGCCTGCTGCCGCTGGAGCCGCCCGCCCAGCTGCAGCAGCGCCTGCTGAACCAGATCCGCCACCAGCCGCACCTCACCTTCATCAGCATCGGCCTGCCGGATGGCGGCCTGATCAGCGCCTCGCGCCATCCGGTTGACGGCGGGCTGCGCCTCATCACCGCCGAGCGAGGCGGGCCGCTGACGCGCCACCGCGTGCTCGACGAAGTCAGCGGCCGCACCGAGCTGGAGGACCGCGGTGAGCCCTATGACAGCCGCAGCCTGGTCTGGTACCAGCGTGCGGCCCAGAGCGGCGAGCTGGGCTGGTACCCGGTGGTGGCCTACCGCAGCTATGCCTCGCTGGGCCTGGGCCTTTCGGCACCCCTGCGCAATGCCCAGGGTCAAGGGCCGCTGGGCGTGGCGGGGGCGGATCTTGGCCTCGTGCAACTCTCGCGCTTTCTGGCCGCCCGCTTCGCGGGGCGCTCCGGTCTGGCATTCGTGGCCGAGCAGGACGGGCAACTGCTCGCCAGCTCCACCGAGGGGGAGGCCCAGTCCACTCAGATTCGGCTCAACCAGCGCCGCTTGGCCCAGCAGCCCGACCCGCGGCTGCGCGCCGTCGCCGAGTGGATTGCCCGTCAGGGCACACGAACCGAGGCCGCGAACCGCCCGGTGAAGCTGCAGATCGAGGGGCGGTCCTATCTCTTCAATCTGCGCGAGGTGCGCGGCGCCGGTGGGCTCGCGCTGCTGCAGGGCGTGCTGCTCGAAGAGGACGCCTTGCTCGGCACCTGGCGCACGCAGGCGCGCTGGGCGCTGATTTGGGTGCTGGCCTTGGCCTCGCTGGCCATCGCGCTGCTGTTCGCACTGCTCACACGGCTGGTGCGCGAGCTCGACACCCTTGGGCAGGCCGCCACCGGCCTGGCCCTGGGGCAGGGCGGTGTGCAGGTGCCGGAAGACGGCCCCATCCTGGAATTGCGCCGCCTGGGCGCCCTGTTCAACCACATGGGCGTGCAGGTGCAGCGCTCGCTCTCCTCGCTGCAGGGGGAGGTGAGTACGCGCAGTGATGAACTGGCCCTGGCCCAGGCCGAATTGCAGCGCCAGCTGGCACTCGACAGCCTGACCCAGATTGCCAATCGGGGCCGCTTCGAGGAGGAGCTGGACAAGGCCTGGCGCCGCGCCCAGCGGCAATCGCAGGCCCTCGCCCTGCTGGTGCTGGATGTGGACGCCTTCAAGCTTTACAACGAGCGGCATGGGCAGGTGGCCGGCGACACCCTGCTGCGCGGTCTGGCCGAGTTGCTCGAAAGCATGCAGCGCCGCCCCGACGACCTGGCCGCGCGTTTGAGCGCCGACCGCTTCGTGCTGCTGCTGCCCGGCACCGACCCCCAAGGCGCCGCCCAGGAGGCCGAGGAGTTGCTGCTGCGCGTGCGGTCGCGCGGTTGGCCGCAGGCACCTGGCGCGCCGAGTTCCACGGTCAGCATCAGCATCGGCGTGGCCATCGCCTGGCCGAACGATGTGGACAGCCCCGCCGGCCTGCTGCAACGTGCCGAGCACAGCCTGGCAGCCGCCAAGTCAGGCGGCCGCAACCGCTGGGTCTGCCTCAGCGCCTGATTTCAGGATAAGAAATTTGCATTTCGCAATGCGGCATGTCGGCCAAAACCAGCGTGACGACATTTCTCGCTATGAAATTTCAGAATCCACATCGCGAAACGAATTGGCTAACCTATTGTTTTTAAACGATAACTTTTCCTAGAGGCAGCCCCCCAATTGTCAAGCTCCCGAAAGCGGAAGTCCCTAGTCTTGAGTCCGTTCCCGCTTTCGTTTTCTTCCCCTTCAGGAGTTTTGACATGAGCAAGCTGACCCGCGAACAACAAGCCGCCGCCCTCGAAAAGGACTGGGCCGAGAACCCCCGCTGGGCGGGCATCAAGCGCGGCTACACCGCCGCCGACGTGGTCCGCCTGCGCGGTTCCGTCCAGGTCGAGCACACCCTGGCCAAGCGGGGAGCGGAAAAGCTCTGGGGCCTGGTGAACAGCGAGCCCTTCGTCAACGCCCTGGGCGCGCTGACCGGCAACCAAGCCATGCAGCAGGTCAAGGCCGGTCTGAAGGCGATCTACCTCTCCGGCTGGCAAGTGGCCGGTGACGCCAACAGCAACGGCGAGATGTACCCCGACCAAAGCCTGTACTCGGTGGACTCGGTGCCCAAGGTCGTCAAAAAGATCAACGCCACCTTCGCCCGCGCCGACCAGATCCAGTGGAGCGAGGGCAAGGACGACATCGATTTCTTCGCCCCCATCGTGGCCGATGCTGAAGCCGGCTTCGGCGGCGTGCTGAACGCCTTCGAACTGATGAAGGCCATGATCGAAGCCGGCGCCGCAGGCGTGCACTTTGAAGACCAGCTGGCCAGCGCCAAGAAGTGCGGCCACATGGGCGGCAAGGTGCTGGTGCCCACCCGCGAGGCCGTGGCCAAACTAGTGGCGGCCCGCCTGGCGGCCGACGTGATGGGCGTGCCCACCATCCTGGTGGCTCGCACCGACGCCGAAGCCGGTGACCTGGTCACCAGCGACATCGATGACAACGACAAGCCCTTCTGCACCGGCGAGCGCACTGTCGAAGGCTTCTACCGCACCAAGAACGGCCTGGACCAAGCCATCAGCCGTGGCCTGGCCTACGCCCCGTACGCCGACATGATCTGGTGCGAAACCGGCAAGCCCGACCTGGCCTTCGCCAAGGCCTTCGCCGACGCCATCCACGCCAAGTTCCCCGGCAAGCTGCTGGCCTACAACTGCTCGCCCAGCTTCAACTGGAAGAAGAACCTGGACGACGCCACCATCGCCAAGTTCCAGCGCGAGCTGGGCGCCATGGGCTACAAGTTCCAGTTCATCACCCTGGCCGGCTTCCACAGCCTGAACTACTCGATGTTCAACCTGGCCTACGGCTACGCCCGCAACCAGATGAGCGCCTTCGTCGAGCTGCAGGAGGCCGAGTTCGCCGCCGCCGAACGCGGCTTCACCGCGGTGAAGCACCAGCGCGAGGTGGGCACCGGCTACTTCGATGCCATCACCACCACCATCGAAGCCAATGCCTCCACCGCGGCGCTGAAGGGCTCCACGGAAGACGAGCAGTTCATGGACGGCACGCATCACTGAGTGAGGAGCGAGGACAGCCCCTGCGGGCTGTCCGACCCCTCACGAAGGACTTGCCCCGTCTAGCGGGGCAAGGCATGAGTGATGAGCAGGGCAGCCAATTGGCTGCCCTTTTTCTTTGCCGCGCCCCCCTGCAGGCGCGGGGAAGCGCGAAGCCCCCGGCATGACCTGGGCTGGCACAGTCCACCCGATGAGGGCGCCAACGCAGTGCCCAATTGAATTCGATTGAAGGGAGGACGGCCATGTTTCACAACAGCCCGGACGCACGGCAGCAAACGCCCACTGTGCTCAGCCTGCGGGCCAAGCGCGTCATCAAGACCCTGGCGCCCGACAGTGCCGGTGCCCGCAAGCTCGCCAGGCGCTTCGGCGCCGATCTGGTTTGTGTGCGGCATCGCGTCGATCCCAACGGCGAACGCCGCTACACCACGGTTGAGTTGCTGGTGGAGGTGAGCGAGATCCGCGGACGCTCACGCCCCGACGCCGAGGTCGCGCTGCGGCTGGGGTTCGCCGAGCGCGCATTGCGCGCGACCTTGCAGGCTGCTGGTGCACGTTGGGACCCCGCGAGCCGGCTTTGGTACCTGTCCGCCCAGCAGGTGAGGGCGCTCGGCCTGGAAGCACGGATCGCCAAATGAGCGGCGCAAGAAAGCGGATAGCTATGGACCCCACATCTATCCATTTATGCCTAGATGTAGCCAAAAATGGCTGCATCTGCCTGACCGCCGTGCGGTCGAGAACACGTT
>JBDHSJ010000087.1:0-14866 GCA_039808065.1 Burkholderiaceae bacterium
CTCCCGCCTCTGGATCCAGCGCTTCGACCGCGCCGCCCGCCCCGAACTGAACCTGCGCGAGCAACTCTGCCGGATGCCGCGCCGCCCGCAACGCCCGCGCGCCGGAGCGCCTGCCCTCGACGCGCGCGCTGGCGGCCGACCTGGGCCTGGCGCGCGACACGGTGGAGCAGGCCTACCAGCAGCTTGCCGCCGAGGGCCTGCTGCAACGCCGGCAGGGCAGCGGCAGCCTGCTGTTGCCACCGCCCCGACCGGCCCTGGCGACACGCGGCCTGAGCCGCCCGGCGCAGCTCTCGGCGCGCGGCCGCCAGCTGCTGCAAATCGGCGGCTGCCAGGACCCGCTGGCCCCCCTGCCCTTTGCTGCCGGCAGCTCGGATCTGCGTGACTTTCCCTGGCCGGTGTGGCAGCGCTTGGCACGTGCACGCGAGCGCGATGCCATCGCCCTGGGTCGCTACCAGCCCCCGCAGGGCCGGCCCGAGCTGCGCCAGCTGCTGGCGGCCCACCTGGCCGGCGCGCGCGGCCTGCGCGCCACGGCCGACCAGCTGCTGCTGCTGACCAGCTCGCAGCAGGCCCTGATGCTGCTGGCCCAGCTGCTGCTGGACCCGGGCGACGCGGTGTGGGTAGAAGATCCCGGCTACCCCGGCGCACGCGCCGCGCTGGCCGCCGCCGGTGCGCAGCTGGTGCCTGTGCCGGTGGATGCCGAAGGCCTGGCACCGACGCCGGACCTGCCCGCTCCCAGGCTCATCGTGCTGACGCCCGCGCACCAATACCCGCTGGGCGTGCGCCTGAGCCCTGCACGGCGCAGCGAGCTCCTGGCGCTGGCGCGTCGGCATGGCAGCTGGGTGATTGAGGACGACTACGACAGCGAGTGCTTCGACGCCCCGCAGGCTCTGCCCGCCCTGCAGGCCGAGGATTCGGATGGTCGCGTGATCTACCTTGGCACCTTCAGCAAGACCTTGATGCCCGGCCTGCGCCTGGCCTATGCGGCCCTGCCCGCCGGCCTGGTGGAGCCGGCCGTGGCGCTGCGCACCTTGCAAGACGGCCATGGCAACGGCTTGACGCAGGCTCTGGTGGCGGACTTCATCGAAGGCGGGCATTACGCCCGGCATCTGCGCACCCTGCGCGTCCAGGTGGCGGAGCGCCGTCAGGCCCTGTTGGCCGGCCTGGCCCGGCACCTGCCGCGGGCCCGCCCGGTGGCGCCGCAGGCCTGTGGTCTGCAGCTCTGTGTGGCGCTGCCGCCGGGGGAGGAAAAAAGCTGGAGCCGGCGCGCTGCGGCGCGCGGGGTGCAGACGCCGCGACTCTCGCTCCTGTGCAGCAACCCGCGCCTGGAAGGCTGGCTGCTGGGTTTCGCCGCGCTGCGGCCCGAGGAGATCGAGGCCGCGCTGGAGCGACTGGCTTAGCGCCGGCAGACCTGGGGCGTGGCGTAGTCCCGGCCCACCACGGCGCGGGCGAACAGATAGTTTTCGCGTGCCATGTCGCTGAGGCCATCCAGATCGACATGGCCCTCGGCATCGCAGGGGAACGCGAGGCCGCGACCGGCGTTGAAGAGGGACTGGAAGCGCAGCTCAAACCCCGGCTGCACACGGGCTTGGGAGAGGGATGCGGGTGCCATGTCGGTCTCCTTCGGGCTCCATGACGGCTTATCGGCGCCCTTGAGTCCAGCTTAGAGGGCTGCAATCCGGGCTTCGAGGCAATAAGTCTCGGCAGGCTGTCAGCGTTGACGCCGACCCGCAGTCAGGGGATTTCGGACAGGCACTGCATCACGATGTCCCCGTCCGCTGTGGACAAGTTCGTGCATGAGTTCTGGGGGAGCGCGCTAAGTGCTTGTCTGGACAAGCAGGGACTCGGTCTGCTGCAAATTGCGGCAGGGAGCCGCCGGCAGGGCGGCGCGCAGCGCGGCTTCGAATTCGGCCGGCTGCTGGAGGGTGCGGATCTGGGTGTAGAGCGCCTCGGCCTCAGGGTGCGTGCGGCGCAGGTAGTGCAGCCATTGCTTCAGACGGCCGGCCTGGTGCTTGGCCCCCACGCGGGCCTTGACACGCGCCCAGTAGCTGAGCAGCGAAGGGGCCAGCAGGGCCCAGGCGCGGGTGGGCGCGGCCAAGCCCAGGTCATGCGCGCGCAAGGCCAAGGGCAGTACCGGGTCGGCCACGGCGCCGCGGCCCAGCATCAGGTCTTGGCAACCGCTTTCCGCGCGGGCGCGCAGGGCGTCCTGCACGGTCCAGATCTCGCCATTCGCGACGATGGGCAGGGCCACGGCGGCGCGGATGGCGCCGATCTCGGCCCAGTAGGCCGGCGGCTTGTAGCCCTGGCGCTTGGTGCGCGCATGCACCACCAGCTCGGCGGCACCGCCGGCCTCGAGCGCATGGGCGCAATCGAGCATGCGAGCCGCGTCTTCATTGCCCAGGCGCATCTTGGCGCTGACGGGAATGTGAGCCGGCACCGCGGCGCGCACGGCGTGCACGATCTGGTGCAGCAGCTCGGGCTCGTCCAGCAGCACGGCGCCACCGCGATGCCGGTTCACGCATTTGGCCGGGCAGCCGAAGTTCAGGTCAATACCGGGTGGGTTGAGCTCGGCCAGACGGGCGGCGTTGTCGGCGAGGACCACCGGGTCCGAGCCCAGCAATTGCGGGCGGACCGGAGTGCCAGCCTGGGTGCAGCCGCCCGCCAGCAGCTCCGGCACGATGCGCGTGAACACGCGGCGCGGCAGCAACTGATCGGTGATGCGGATGAACTCGCTGACCGCGCGGTCCACGCCGCCCACCGCGCTGAGTTCCTCGCGCAGCAGGTGATCGAGCAGGCCCTCCATCGGCGCCAGCAGGATCTGGGGAACCGCAGGACTGTCCCCGCCAACTGTGGACAAGTCCGTGAATTGCGCCTGAGGCATGGTGCTAAGTGCTTGTCGGCGCAACTGTTTCATCAAACTGCCACAAATTCAGGCAGCTCGATTCACTTGGCGTCCGGTAGCTCGATCTTGACCGACAGCACCTCGATGTTGTCCTGGTGCTCGCGCTCCACCAGCACATCGTTCGGGTCGATCTTCATGTACTTGGAGATCACCGCCACCAGTTCGGCCTTGAGCTGCGGCAGGTAGTCGGGCGTGGCAGCGTTGCGGCCGCTGCGCTCGTGCGCCAGGATCAGTTGCAGGCGCTCTTTGGCGACCGAAGCGGTCTGCTTCTTCTCGCCGAGGAAAAAGGACATGAAGCCCATGGACTGCTCCCTGCGCTTCAGCGGCTGAACAGGCGCTTGAAGAAGCCCTGCTTCTCGGCTTCGACGAAGCGCATCGGCTTGTCCTCACCCAAGAAGCGCGCCACCACGTCCATATAAGCCTCGGCCACGTTCGTGCCCTTCATCAGGATGGCGGGCACGCCCTGGTTGGAGGCCTGCAACACCGCCTCGCTTTCGGGGATCACGCCGATCAGCGGGGTGCGCAGGATCTCGTGGATGTCGTCCAGGCTCAGCATCTGACCGCCCTCGACCCGGCTCGGGTTGTAGCGGGTGATCAGCAGGTGCTCCTTGATCGGCTCGCGGCCATCGATGGCGCGCTGGGTCTTGCTGGAGAGCATGCCCAGGATGCGGTCCGAATCGCGCACCGAGCTGACCTCGGGGTTGGTGACGATCAGGGCCTCGTCGGCGTAATGCATGGCCATCAGCGCGCCGGTTTCAATGCCGGCGGGCGAGTCGCAGACGATGTAGTCGAAGCCCATCTCGGCCAGCTCGTCGAGCACGCGTTTCACGCCCTCCTGCGTCAGCGCGTCCTTGTCGCGCGTCTGGCTGGCGGCCAGGATGTGGAGGTTCTCGTGCTGCTTGTCCTTGATCAGCGCCTGGCTGAGCTTGACGCCGTCCTGGATGACGTTGATGAAGTCATAGACCACGCGGCGCTCGACGCCGAGGATCAGGTCCAGGTTGCGCAGGCCGACGTCGAAGTCGATGACGGCGGTCTTCTTGCCGCGCAGGGCCAGGCCGGTGGCAAAGCTGGCGCTGGTCGTGGTCTTGCCCACGCCGCCCTTGCCAGAGGTCACGACAACGATCTTGGTCATGCGATTCGGTCTTTCCGTTGCTTCAATCAAAACTTCAGGGCTTCCATCACCAGCTTGTCGCCTTCCAGGCGCACCTGGGCGGGCTTGGCCTGCACTTCGGCGGGCAGGCCTTTCTCAGAGGTGCGGAAGGTGCCGGCAATGGACAGCAGCTCGGCTTCCAGGCTGTGCGCAAAGATGCGCGCCTCGGCAAAGCCGCGCGCGCCGGCGATGGCCTTGCCTCGCAGGGCGCCGTAGACATGGATATGGCCGTCGGCAATCACCTCGGCGCCATGGCTGACGAGGCCGAGCACGATCAGGTCGGCCCCGCGCGCATAGACCTGCTGGCCGCTGCGCAGCGGGCGGTCGATGACCAGGGTGGGCGCCGCAGCGGCGACGGCCGGCACCGGCGTGGGTTCCGGGGCAGCGGGCGCCGGTGCGGGCGCGGCGTGGGGTACCGCCAGCGTGGCCTCACTGAGGGCCAAGCCCAGCGCCAAGGCCTGGGCACGGTCTTCCGCAGCCAGCGCTTCGTGCCCGCTGAGCGCCACCGGACGCAGGTTCCAGCCGCGCAGCAGCTGCAACAGCTCGGCCCAGTCCAGGCCCGCGCCGGCGGGCAGCTCGCTCAGGTCCAGGCACAGGGCTTCGCCGTCAAAGGCGCCGGCCACATCGGCCCACTGCGTGCGCAGCTGCGCGGCCAGCTCGTCCACCGAACGGGTGCGCAGGGGCAGTTGCAGGGCAGCCAGCTGGGTGGACTTGAGCTCGATGCGGGGAGCGGACATGCGCGGGGGCGGGGTTCGGGCGCGACCCGGATGGGTCCAGGGCGCAAAGCGGCGGATTCTAGGAGGCCGCGCCCACGGTCCCGAGCCGTCCAAGCGCCCGATCCGGCCCACCGGCCACCGGACTTTCCCGCAGCTCGCACGCAGTTACCCCCAGTTGGCAAGTGGCGACGCGCGTCAGCGCGCCTGTTGCGGCGCAGCAGCCCAGGCTCCGGAACATGCTGCAACACTCTCGCTAAGTATTTGATTCATAAAGACGCGTGGACGCTGCGCAAAAATCGGGCAAGCCAAGGGAAAGCGCGTCACTGCAAGGCTTTTGGGGCACTGCGGAGGGGTTGCCCACAAAGTTATCCACAGCTTTGGTGAATAGCCGGCGCGCGCCAGACGAATCAAGCACTTAGGCCGCGAGCATGAAGCGATGGATGAATTCCGAGCCGTGCAGCAGGCGCACAAATCGGCCCGATGCGGCGGCCTAGAGTTCAAAAGGGATTGACTTGTCCCCAGAAATGCGCATGCCCTGGCGCGCCGCTGCGGGCCCTGCCATGGAACCTTCACATTCCGCTAAGTTGTTGATTAAATTGAGTTTGTCGCTCAACAGGCAGCGGCTGGGCGATGTCCGAATGCGCCAAGAATCAAGCACTTAGCCCCTGCATCAGCAGGTTGCGCACAAAGTTGTCCACACGCCGCCAAGGCACCCAATCCCTGCTGGGCCCGTCAGCCAAGCGACACCGCACCCTGGCAGATGCCCGGTCCCGTCGGAGCCCGTCCCGCGCGTATGCTGGCGCGTTGCCCCTTCGCAGCCCCCAGCAGCACTGCGCGCCATGCAAATTGCCGGCTTCACGCTCCAGGATGTGATTCATTCGCACGGCGATACCGTGGTCAGCGCCGCGCTGGACGCCCAGGGCCAGGCAGTCGTGCTGAAGATCTTGGACAGCGACCAGCCTGCACCGGAACAGCTGGCGCGCTGGCGCCATGAGTTCGCGCTGCTGCGCAGCCTGGATTCGGAATGGGTCATCAAGGCGCGCGAGCTGCGCAGCGTGGATCGCAGCCTGGTGCTGGTGCTGGAAAACTTCGGCCCGCACAACCTGGCGCAGCTGATCGAGCGCCGCCTGCTCGACCTGTCCGAGCGCCTGACCCTGGCCCTCCAGCTCTGCGATGCCCTCAGCGCCGTGCACCAGGCCCGCCTGATCCACGGCGATGTGGCGCCCAAGAACGTGCTGGTGGACCTGAAGGCGATGCGCCTGAAGCTGTGCGACTTCGGCCTGGCCACCCGCCTGGACAGCGAGTTGCGACGCAGCAGCGAAGGGCCACCGCGCGGCACGCTGGAATACCTCTCGCCCGAGCAGACTGGCCGCACCAATCTGGCGGTGGACTACCGCAGCGACTTCTATTCGCTAGGCGTCACGCTCTACGAGCTATTCGGCGGCCAGCGCCCCTTCCTGGCCACCGATGCCATGGCCCTGCTGCATGCGCAGATCGCCCTGAGTCCGCACCCCCTGCACGAGCTCAACCCCGAAGTGCCCGAAGCCATCGCGGCCATCGTGCACAAGCTGCTGGCCAAGAGCCCGGACCTGCGCTATCAGAGCAGTTTCGGCCTGCGCCACGACCTGGAGCAATGCGCCGAGAGCCTGCGCCGGCAGGGCCGCATCGAATCGTTCACCCTGGCGCGCCGGGACGTGCCGGAGCGCTTCAGCGTGGCCCAGCGCCTGGTGGGACGCGAGGCCGAAACACGACGCATCCTGGATGCCTTCGAATCCGTGCAGATCGGCCGGGCCGAGCTGTTGCTGGTGAGCGGGCATTCGGGCGTGGGCAAGACCGCGCTGGTGGCTGAGCTGCACCGCCCGGTGCTGGCCCAGCGCGGCTACTTTCTGCGCGGCAAATGCGACCAGTTCAGCCGCGACCAGCCCTACGCCGCCCTGGTGCAGGCCTTCCAGCCGCTAATGCAGCAGCTGGCCGTGGAAGGCACCGAGCGGCGCCACTACTGGCGCGCGCAACTCGGCCGCGCGCTGGGCGAGCAGGCTGCCGCGGTGGTGGAGATCGTGCCGCAGCTGCGCCTGCTGATGGGCGAGCCGCCACCCCTGCCACCACTGCCGCCGGCCGAGAACGAGCAGCGCTTCCATCTGGCCTTTGCCCGCTTCGTGCGCGCACTGGCGCTGCGCAGCCACCCGGTGCTGCTCTTCATCGACGATTTGCAGTGGGCCGACCGCCCCACCCTGCGCCTGCTGGAGCAGCTGCTGGTTGATGACGAGGGCGCCAGCCTGCTGATCATCGGCGCCTACCGCAGCAACGAGGTCGATGCCTCGCACCCGCTGCGCGAGTTGCTGAATAACCTGCAGCGCCAGCGCGTGGTGGAAGAGCTGGAGCTGCCGCCGCTGGAGCTGGCTCAGGTGGCCGAGCTGCTGGGCGAGACCCTGCACTGCCCGCCCGCCCTGCTGATGCCGCTGGCCGAGCTCTGCTTTGCCAAGACCGCCGGCAACCCCTTCTTTCTCAACCAGTTCTTGCGCGGCCTGCATGAGCAGGGCGATCTGCGCTACGAGCATGCGGCCGGCACCTGGCGCTGGCAGCTGGAGCGCATCCGCAATCGCGAGCAGACCGACAACGTCGTCGATCTGATGCTGACGCGTCTGCGCGGACTGCCCGCCGCCACCCAGCTGCTGCTGGCGCAGGCCGCCCATCTGGGTGAGGGCTTCAGCCTGCGCGAGCTGATGCGCCTGGGTGGCGAAGACAGCCGCGAAACCGCGCGCCGCCTCTGGCCTGCCCTGGCCGCCGGCCTGGTGCAGCCCCTGGGTGAGCTCTACAAGTTCGAGGACAGCCCCGAGCTGCTGGCGCGCGAGCGCTACCGCTTCCTGCACGACCGCGTGCAACAGGCCGCGCACGCTCTCACGCCTGAGGCCGAGCGCAGTGCCCTGCAGCTGGAATGCGGGCGCCGTCTGCTGCAGGGCTGCAGCCCCGCCGAGCTGCAGGACCGCCTGTTCGTGCTGTTGGAATGCCTGAACCAAGGCCTGGACGGCCTTCAGGACCCAGCCGAGCGGGAGCAGCTGCGCGCGCTGAACCTGCAGGCTGGCCTGCGCGCCAAGGCGTCTTCCGCCTACGTGGCGGCGGCCCGCTTCCTGCGCCTGGCCCTGCAACTGCTACCGGCCGACGCCTGGCAGCAGGATCCGGCCGGCACCCAGCGCATCTACAAGGAACTGGCCGAGTCCGAGTACCTGGCCGGCCAGTTCGGCGCCGCCGAAGCGCTCTACCCCCAGGTGCACGCTGCCTGCCCCGACCCGGTGCTGCGCGCCGAGATCTGCCTGGTGCAAGCCGATCAGCTCAACATCCAAGGGCGCTTCCTGGAGGCCGTGCCAGTGCTGCGCCAGGGCCTGGCCCTGGTGGACCGGCCCTTCCCCGACGACGACGGCCTGGCCATGGCCGCCTTCCCGGCCGAGTTCGCACAGACCCAGGCCAGCCTGGCCATGCATGGCGCACGCGACTGGCTGGATTTGCCCGAGATGCGCGACCCGGCGCGCCTGATGGAGATGCGCCTGTACCTGGGCCTGACCCACTCGAGCTACCAATGCGGCTGGTTCGGCACCTTCCTGACCGACGCCTGCCGCATGGTGCGCACCAGCCTGGAACACGGGCTGTGCGATCTCAGCTCGGTGGCCTGCGTGGCCTACACCACGGCCATGTCGGCCATGAAGCTGCCCTATGCCCAGGTGCATGCCATGGGCCGCACGGCGCTGCGCCTGGCCGAGGCGCGGCCGGACCGCCATTACCGCATCACCGTCTACCAGTATTTCGCGCCCTTCTACCAGCATTGGTGCGAGCCCCTGCAAGACACCGTGCCCCTGCTGGATCGCGCCATCGAGCTGGGGCTGACGGGCATGAACCCGCTGTCCACCGGCTACTGCGTGCTGCTGCGGGCGGTGAACCGCTTCATCTACGGCGCGCCGCTGGAAGAGCTGGAGCCCGAAGCCGAGCAGGCGCTGCGCCTGCTGCAGCGCAGTCACCAGCCCAATACCGAGGCCATGCTGCGCAATGGCGTGCTGCAACCCCTGCGCGCCCTGCGCGGCCACAGCGACGACCCGCTCAGCTTCGACAGCCCCGAATACCGCCCGAGCGACTACTTCAAGGGCGATCTGCGCAGCCCCGGCATCCCGCTGGCCTTCTACAGCACAGCCTGGCTGCGCCACGCCTACCTGATGGGCGCGGCCGAGGCCTGGCGCCAGCATGCGCCCAATGTACCGATGGTGGGCATGGTGCTGCCCGACAGCCCCACCTATGTGGAAGCCTGCTTCTACGAAGCCCTGGGCCTGCTGCGTGAGGGCTTTAGCCCCGACGCCGACGCGCGCGAGCGCGCCCAGGCCCATTGGCAGCGCTTTGACACCTGGGCGGGCGATTGCCCGGCCAACTTCCGCGCCCGCGAGCGCCTGATCGCCGCCGAGCTGGCGCGCGTGCAGGGCGACGAGCGCGGCGCCATGAACCTCTACGCCCAGGCCATCGACGCCGCCGCCGAGGCCGACTTCACGGTGGATGAGGGCCTGGCCAACGAGCTCTATGCGCGCTTCTGGCTGGGCTTGCAGCAAAAGCAGCTGGCCGGCAATTTCATCCGCGAGGCTTATTACCACTATCGCCGCTGGGGCGCGCTGCTGAAGTGCCGTCAGCTTGAAGCCGAGTGGGAGCAGGTGTCCTTCCGCGTGGTGCACCGGCGCGAATCGATCAGCAGCAGCGCGCTGCGCAGCTCGATCAACGACCCAACCGGCATGTTGGACCTGGGTTCGCTGCTCAAGGCCAGCCAGGCGCTGTCGCAGCAGATCCATGTGGAAAGCCTGCTCGAAACCCTGCTGGGCCTGCTGCTCGAGAACGCCGGCGCAGAGAGCGGTGCCATCGTCAGCGCCGACGAGGAGCGCCTGCTGCTGGAGATCCAAGGCACGGTGCGCGAGGGCCGCGTGCAGGTCTCGCCACGCTTGTCCCTGCCGCTCGGCCAGGCGCCGGAGCAGGCCGAGCAGAACCTGCCGCTGGCGCTGATCGAGTACGTGCAGCTCACGCGCAGCACCCTGGTGCTGAACCGGCCGGTCGAGGACGGACGCTTTGCCCACAGCGCCTATCTGCGCACGCACCGGCCGTTGTCGGTGCTGTGCCTGCCAGTGCTGACGCAGGGCCGGCTGGTGGCCCTGGTCTACCTGGAAAACCGCCTGCTCGAAGACGCCTTCACACCCCGCCAGCAGCGCACCCTGGAGACCCTGAGCACGCAGGCCGCCATCTCGCTGGTGAACGCGCGCCTGTACGAAAGCCTGGAAGAGAAGGTGGCGCAGCGCACCGAGGAGCTGCGCCAGATGAGCATGAAGGACGGCCTGACCGGCATTGCCAACCGCCGGGCCTTCGACGAACGTCTGGCCCTCGAATGGCGGCGCAGCCAGCGCCAGAATCAGCCGCTCTCGCTGCTGATGCTGGACATCGACCACTTCAAGCAGTTCAACGACCACTACGGCCACCAGGAAGGTGACCGCTGCATCCAGGCCGTGGCCCAGGCGCTGAGCCAGGTGGCGGCACGAGCCGGCGATCTGGTGGCCCGTTACGGCGGCGAAGAGTTCGTCATCCTGCTACCGCAGACCGATGCGCTGGCCGCTGCCCAGGTGGCGCAGGCCTGCCTGCAGGCACTGGCCGAACGCGCCATCCCGCACGAGCGCTCGGCGGCAGGCGCCTGGGTCAGCCTCAGCATCGGCTACGCCAGTTGCATGGGCGATGGTCAGTCCAGCGCCGAGGAACTGCTGCGCGCAGCCGACCAGGCGCTCTACCAGGCCAAACGAGACGGCCGCAACCGCAGCCGGGCGGCCAGCATTTAGATGCTGATGCTGTTCGGGATGTGCGAGGGCAGCAGGTAGAGGTAGGGCAGCGGGCGCAGGCGGTTGCGGCGCCGGATCTCGATCTCCGCCAGCGCCAGCGCGTCCTGGAATTCGGCCACGCAGGGCTGCACGCGTTCGTCCTGGAAGTAGGGCACGCGCGGGTTGTGCTCGTAGTGGCCGAAGCGGTCGAACTGCACGCCGCTGAGCAGGTACTCGAATGAGAAGGTGTACAGGCCCACGTCCAGCGGCGGGAACCAGGGCTTGGTGTCCTCCTTGGTCTGGATGACCGTGCTGCGAGTGGGCGGCGGCGCGTAGATGGTGCCGGCCACCACCGGCATGTAGCTCATCATGGGGTATTGGGCGTAGTTCACCGCCGCGTGCTGCGGGCCGGCGATGTAGAGGATCTGCGCCACCATGTCGATCAAGTAGTCCAGGTTGTCAATGCGCCAGGGGCGCTGTGGGTCGCCCGTTGCCGTCAGGCCGCCCAGGCCCTGGAGGCCACCGTACTGCGGAGCGGTCAGCTCGTGGATCCAGCCCTGCAGCTCGCTGTCCTCCAGCAGGTCGGCGTCGCTTTGGTAGTAGGTGCGCAGATAGCCGGAGACGAACTTGTGGATGGCGGGCCAGAGCAGCAGCGCGTCGTCGCGGAAGGCGAAGTCGGGCAGATGGTCCACCCCGCGCAGCTTGAACAAGCGCTCGGGGTGGTTGTCGTCCCAGCGCCAGGCCTCGTGCGCCAGGCGCACCATCTCCAGCGTCGATTCGATCGCCGGACCCACATTGGTGGCCACCACGCCGCCCGGGGCGATCAGGCTGTGCAGGGCCGAATCGTTGATGTTGATGGTGAAGCGGAAGTGCGGCAGCAGCAGCTTCATCAAGGGGTGCGTCAGCGCCAGCTGGCGGTGCGCGGCCACGGCCATGGGCTCGATCATCAGATGCGTTTCGCCCAGGTGCGCCACCGACTCGTGCTGGATCGCCTGCACCGCATTGACGATGAACTTGGCGACCCGCCACTTCAGGCCATTCGGGTCCTGTGCGCCCGCGCAGTCGTTGGGCGTGAAGATCGGCGCGGTTTCGGGGTCATGGGCCTGCAGCAGCTGGATGGCGATGGGCTGCATCACGCCCTCAGCCTGTGGCGGGTAGCCGGCCGGCGGCTGCGGGTTCCAGTAGAAGAGCGCGATCGGTGCGGCCAGGTAGCGCGGCACACCCTGCAGTTCGTCGGGCTTGGCACCTTCGAGCATCGCGTAGTCGCACACATAGAGGCGGTTCTTGCGCACCGCGTCGGCCAGGGTCAGCGTCGGGTCGCCCAGCACCTTTTGCAGCAGCGCGTCGGTGATCGGCATCTTGCGCTGCAGCTCGCTCAAGCACACCGCCTGCGGGGCATGGGGGCTGGGCTCCAACACGATGCCGCGCAGCAGCGTGGTGTTGTAGCCGGCGGTCTGCATCAGGCCGAAGTACCAGTCCTGCTCGCAGGGCTTCTGGCCGTCCTGCGGCATCCAGGGCTGGGCATCGATGCTCAGCATCAAGGGCTTGGGCAGATTGATGTACATCGCCTCGTAGTCGTCCAGGCTCTGCGCCAGCAGGTAGTTGCGGCCATGCGTCTGGGCCAGCATGTCGAACAAGGTGCTCTTGAGAAATGCGGTCGGGCCGTCCTTCTTGAAGTCCTCGAACACCTGCTTCAGGCCGGTGGCCATCTTCAGCAGGTCGGCCGGCAGGCGCATCACCGCCTCCAAGGCCTCGGGCAGTTCAGACAGCGCCTTCAGAAAGGCATCGAACTCCTGCGCCTCGCGCTTCAGGTGCAGCAGGCTGAAGTCCTGCTTGAGCTGCTCATAGGTCTGCTTCACGCGCTGCAGGGTCTCGGTGGGCAGATCGCTTTCGAGCTGGCGCTTGAGCAGCAGCATCACGGCGTTCTTGAAGTTGTCGGCCAGCAGCTCGAAGACCTCGAACACCTTCATCTCGTAGGCCGGCGTGAACTCCTCGCCCTTGGGCAGGTCGGCCGAGATCGGCACCCCGTCCAGGTAGCTCAGCATGTAGTTGTAGTTGGTGCGCGCCAGCGAGAGATCAAAGGCGCGCTGCTTGCGCGCAGCGGCATCGTCCTGCTGCGGCAGGGTGGGCTGCTGGGTGGGGGTGGCGTTGGTGGTCAGCATCGGTTCCTCCTGGGGTGGCGGCGCAAATCAAGCGCGCCATTGGACGACGTGCCCGGCGCGTCATCCCCAGGAGAAACCCACGCCCGACCGGCCCGCTACCAGGCCACCGGGTTCAGGCGGTAGAAGCCCGCGAGCTCCGCGTACAACGCCGGGTGCTGCGCGCGCAGTTCATGCGGCTGCTCGAAGAACAGCTCGCTGAGCACGGCGAAGAACTCGGCGGGCTCGGTGGCCGCGTAGCTGCCCAGCAGGCCCGGCTCGCCCCAGGCCACGCGGGTCTGCAGGGCGTCGAATTCGTTCTGCATCACGCGGCTCCAGACCACCTGGGCCTGCGCTGTGGCCAGCGGCGGCGCGCCATTGGCATGGCCCTTGACCTGGTCGAGCTGGTGCGCGAATTCGTGCACCACCACGTTCTGGCCATCGCGCGGGTCGGCCGCGCCAGCGCGCACATCCTCCCAGCTCAGCAGCACCTGGCCCTGCACCCAGCTTTCGCCGGCCAGGGCGCGGCGCTGGTCCTGCACCACGCCGCCCGGGGCATTGACGGGCCGGTTGACGACGAAGGCCCCAGGGTAGAGCAGCACCTGGCGCAGCGACGGGTAGTAGCCGCGCGTGGCGCCCAACAGCGGCAAACAGGCCTGGGCGGCGATGGTGACGCGCATCTCGTCCGTCACCGTCAGGCCGCCGCAGCCGATGATGGGCTTCTCGGCCAGGAAGACCTGGATCAGGCCCTTGAGGCGCAGCTGCAGATCGGGCGGCAGCCCTGCCACCAGGGGTACGCGGCGGCGCAGGATGCGGCGCCAGGCGGCCGGGAAGGGCTGGCTGCGCAGGCGCGCACGCCGCAGTGAACGCAACCAGGGCTCGGCCAGCCACCAGGCGATCAGGGCCAGGCCCAGCAGCAGCACGAGAAACAGGGCCATGACGCGATCCGCAGCAGCAAGGCTTGGCAGATGGGGCGCGCGGCCCCAAGTTCAAGCCGGCGCCAGCAGCATTTCGTGGTGGCCAGCGCCGGCCGGGATCATGGGGTAGCAGTTCTCCTCGGCCTGCACCACCACGTCCAGGAAATAGGGCTGCTCGCTGGCCAGGCAGCCGGCCAGTGCGGCTTCCAAGTCGGAGCGGGCTTCGACCCGGCATGCCTGCCAGCCAAAGCCCCGCGCCACCTGCACGAAGTCCGGCAGGGCTGCGGTGTAGCTGTGGCTGTAGCGGCCCTCGTAATGGAGCTGCTGCCACTGCCGCACCATGCCCATGCGGCCGTTGTTCACCAGCACCAGCTTGACGGGGCAGCGGTGCTGCACCGCGGTAGCCAGCTCTTGCAGATTCATCAGCACCGAGGCGTCGCCACTCACGCAGACCACCGGGCGGCCCGGGTGGGCGATCTGCGCCCCAATGGCCGCCGGCAGGCCATAACCCATGGTGCCGGCACCGCCGCTGGTCAGGAAACGGCGCGGCTTCTCGAAGCCCAGGTACTGCGCAGCCCACATCTGGTGCTGCCCCACATCGGTGCTGACGATGGCGTCGCGCCCCTGCAGCTGCCGGTCCAGCGCCTGCAGCAGGGCCTGCGGCACGATGTGCCCGGGGTCGTCGCGATAGGCCAGCGAGCGGCGCGCGCGCCAGGCGTCGATCTGCGCCCACCAGCCGCGCAGGTCGCCGGTGGGCCGCTCGCCCCAGGCATCCAGCAGGGCCTGCAGGGTGTCGCGGCAATCGCCCAGCAGGGCCAGGCGCGGCTGCACCACGCGGCCGATCTGCGCCGGGTCGATGTCTAGCTGGATGAAGCTGGCCTGGGGGCAGAAATCGCGCAGGCGGCTGGTGACGCGGTCGTCAAAGCGCGCGCCCACGGCCACGATCAGATCGGCCTCGTGCATGGCCAGATTGGCTTCCAGCGTGCCGTGCATGCCCAGCATGCCCAGCCACTGCGGGCTGCTGGCCGGCAGGGCGCCCAGGCCCATCAGGGTCAGCGTGCAGGGCGCGCCGGTGCGGCGCACCAGCTCGTTGAAGAGGGCGCAGGCGCCCTCCCCCGCGCTCACCAAACCACCCCCGCCGTAGAACACCGGCCGGCGCGCCGCGGCCAGGGCCAGGGCAGCGAGTTCGGCGCGGGCGCGCAGGCTGGCCTCGGGCGCGGC
>JBDHSJ010000088.1:0-14850 GCA_039808065.1 Burkholderiaceae bacterium
CCGCGCAGGGCGGCCAGCGATTGGATGGGGTTGGCCTGCAGGCTGATCACCAGGTAGCGCACCGGGTGCAGGGGGTGCACCAGCGTGCCCTGGCTGTCCAAGTCCGGCCCCTGGAGAGCCACCACAGCGTCGATAGCCTCGTCCATCAGTGCGCGCTTGATCCGCGCATAGGGGGCCGAACTGAGCCGCAGGCGCAGGCCTTCGAGTTGCGCCATCTCCTGCAGCATGTCCGGGTGCATGCCCAGGATCTGCTGGCCCTCCCGGTGCGAGTAGGGCATCACGTCATTGACCATGACGCGCAGTTCCTCGGTCTGCGCCAGGGTGCGCAGGGGCAGGGCGGGCGCGATCAGCAGCAGGTCACGACGGGAGAAGCGCACGGGCATCCCCCCAGTGTCGCAAGCCTGCCCCCTCCTCCTCTTTCAGGAGCCGGACGCGCGCCGCGGCATGGCCTTCAGGGCTGAGGTTCTGATGCGCTGCGGGCCGCCTCAGGTGGCACCGGTGGCAGGGCGCGCGTCACCCGTGCGCTGCGGCCCTGGCTGACCACCATCACCTTGTCGCCCGCGACGAAACGCTCCTCGCCCTGCGATTGCACGATGGCAACACGCTCGCCATTGCGCAACTGGATGATGAGCTCCAGCGCCTCCTCGCGACCGGACTCGCGTTCGATCGCGTGGCCGATCACCCCGCCCAGGATGGCCCCCAGGGTCGAGAAGATCACCGATTCACGGCGGCCGCCCACCGTGCCGCCGGCCACGCCGCCGGCGACCGCGCCGGCGGTGGCACCCAGGCCGCTTTGGTGGCCGTCCAGGCGCACGGTGCGTACGGCCACCACGGTGCCGTCCTGCACCTGGGCCATGCGCATCACCTCTTGACGGGGGCGCAGATCGGGGTTGGTACTGGCACAGGCGCTGAGCAGCAGGGCGGCCAGCAGGGGCAGGGCAATGGGTTTCATTCGGGTCTCCGCTTCGCGGCCGGTGGAACGCGAACAAGGGGTGGGCCGTTGACGCAAGTTGTTGACGACTTCGCCATGGCCTATAAACAGCACCACGAAAGGGGTGGCCGATGAGAGCGTACTGGTTGTGTGGCACGGTGGCAGGTCTGGGTCTGGTGGCATGTGCCAACCAGCCGCAATCGGGGGCCACGGCCGCCCCGCCGGCCGCGCCGCCGGCCGTGGTGGTGCAGGCTCCGCCGCCGCCGCCCCCACCCGCGCCGCCCCCGCCGCCGCCCACCCTGCCGCATGGCGAGGCCGTGCTGACCGCGGCCAATGCGCTCTTCTCCAAGGTCGACCTGGACGGCGTGGCACCCGCCGCCAACAAGCGCTACACCGTGGTCGTCGATCCCCTGATAGACGGCGTCTCGCGCATGCAGACGCGCGCCACGCAGCAGATCGAGCAGCGCATCAACCAGTTGGTGAAGGCCAGCTACCCGCAGTTCGATATCAAGCCCCTCAGCAAGGCGGTGCTGGATCAGAACCCGCTGGTGGTGATCGGCACCTTCACGCCCATCAACCAGCAGGGCAAGACGGAAGGCTTGCGCGACCAGTACCGCTTCTGCCTGGCGATGGTGGACCTGAAGTCCGGCAAGTTGGTCAGCAAGACGGTGGCCCGTTCCCGCATGGAGCAGGTGGACGCCGCGCCGCTGCGCTTTTTTGCCGATGCGCCAGCCTGGACGCAGGACGCCCCGGCCGAGGGCTATGTGAAAACCTGCCAGGCCTCGAAGGCGGGAGACCCGATCCAATCCGCCTACTTGGCCGGCCTGGTGGCCACCAGCAGCGTCGAAGAAGGCATCCGCCACTACAACAACGCGCGCTGGAAAGAGGCGGAGGCGGCCTTTGCGCGCGCTCACACCACCGCGGCCGGCAAGCAGCTGCGCGTGCTCAGCGGCCTCTATCTGAGTCAATGGCGCCAGGGCAAGCGCGACGCCAGCGTCAAGAGTCTGAGCCAGCTGCTGGATTACGGCATCGAGCAGGGCAAGCTGGCCATGATGTTTGCCTTTGCGCGCGGCTCCACCGTGCTGCCGGCCGACGCCAAACCCGGCAATCTGCGTCCTGACCTGGCCGAGGAACTCGCCAAGCAGGCGCCGCCGCTGCCCAATCAGCCCGGCCAGACGCGCGGCTTCAAGGCCGTACCGGCCGAGGAGCAGAAGGCTGACGCCCAGCGCGCCGAGACCGCACCGCCCACGCGCGGCTTCAAGGCGGTGCCGGCCGACCCGGTGCTCAGCCCGCCCCAGCAGCTCTGGGTCGAGGTGCTGGCCCAGCGCCTGGCGGCCGACAAGCGCTGTGCCGAAGTGCAGGGGCACACCAGCCGGGGCGGGCCGGAGGAGGTCAACGAGCGCATCTCGGCTCTGCGTGCCGAGCATGTGCGCCGCCGCCTGACCGCGCTGCAGCCCGAGCTGGAAAAGCGCCTGATCGCTGTCGGGCTGGGTTCGCGCGACAACCTCGTGGGCACCGGCAAGGACGACGCCAGCGACCAGCTCGACCGCCGCGTCGACTTCAAGCTGCTGCCTTGCAGCAGTTGAGCCCCCGAAGCGCCTGCGGCGTCCTCCGGACCAGGCTGGGCCAGTGGCCCAGCCACTCGGCAGGCACAAACGGCCCACTGGGCCCTTTGTGTCCCGCCTCTGCCCCCGGGGGGGCACTTGATCGGGTTGAAGGCATGCTTGCCGAGTGCCTCCTTGTCGGCGGCGCGAACTGAGGTGGCCTGATATGCGTGCTCTGTTGCTGCTCTGGCTGGCGGCGCTGCTGGGCGCGGCGCCGGTGGCAGCGCAGGTGCAGCCGATGCTGCGCGTGGCCGGTGCCGGTCACCACGCGGCCATCCGGGCGCTGGGGCATGACGCGGCGGGCGAACTCTGGCTGACGGTGTCCGAGGACAAGACCGCGCGCCTCTGGCGCGGCCGGCAGTTGCAGCGCGTGCTGCGGCCGCCCATTGGCGCCGGGCAAGAAGGCAAGCTGTTCGCCGGCGCCCTCAGCCCGGACGGTCGCCTGGCCGCCTTGGCCGGCTGGAGTGCCGGCAACGACATCTATCTGTTCCGTTGCGCCGATGGCCAGCTGCTGGCGCGCATCCAGGGCCAACCCAATGTGGTCAACCAGCTGGCCTTCAGTCCCGACGGTCGCCAGCTGGCGGTGGCGCTCTGGGGTCGCCACGGCGTGCAGCTCTGGCGCAGTGACGGCGACTGGCAGCGCCCGCAGTTTGCGGGCGCCGACAACGACTACGCCGACAGCAGCTACGGCCTGACCTTCAGTCCCGATGGGCGCTGGCTGGCCAGCAGCGCGCACGATGGCCGGGTGCGCCTCTATGTGCTCGGCCCGGACGGCCTGCGTCGCCAGACCGAGCAGGTGTTGGGTGGACCCCTGCATGGCTTGCAGTTCGCGCCCGACAGTCAGCATCTGGCGGTGGGGCATGCCGACCTGCCGCAGGTGCAGATCCTGCGCACCGAAGGCCTGCAGCCCGAGCGCCTGCTGCGGGCGGCTGGCAGTGGCGGCCTGAGCCAGGTGGTCTGGAGCCCGGACGGCGCCGAGCTGCGAGCCGCCGGCAGCTGGCGCCAGGGCGCTGGCCGCCATGGCCTGATGCGCTGGAACCGGCTGGGCCAGGCCCTGGGTGGACCGCAGCTCGCCAGCGACTCGATCACCGAGCTCAGTCAGCTGACCGATGGCCGACTCGCTTTTGCCGCTGCCGACGCCAGCTGGGGTTGGCTGGCGCCAGACGGCCAGCTGCTGACCCAAGGCAGTGCGCGCTCCGACTATCGCGCCCTCGCGGGTGCCAGCCTGCGCGTTTCGGCCGACGCGCGCCAGCTGCACTGGAGCGGTTGGGGTACGCAGGCTTTCGAGTTCCCCGCTTTTGCTTGGCGCCCGCCAGCGGGCGAGCTGCGCGCGGCCGTGCAGAGCCGCCCAGGTGCCCAGCTGCGCGACTGGCGCGACAGCGCCAAGCCCAGCCTGAACGGCAGGCCGCTGGCCTTGGAGCCCGGTGAAGTGGCGCTGAGCGCCGCCGTCGACCCGCAGCGTCCGCGTCTGGCCCTGGGCACGGCCTGGAAGCTGCGCTGGTTCGATCTGCAAGGTCGCGAGCTGTGGCAGCTGGATCTTGGCGCCCCCTGCTTCGCGCTGGCGCCGAGCGCCGATGGCCGCTACATCGTGGCCGGCCTGGGTGATGGCACGCTGCGCTGGATCCGCGCCCGCGATGGCGAGCCCCTGCTGGCCTTCTACAACGAGGGCCGCGCCTGGGTGGCCTGGACACCCGACGGCCGCTACACCGCGGGCGAGGGCGGCGAGGCTCTGGTGGGCTGGCACCTCAACCGCGGCGCAGACCAGGCGGCCGAGTTTCTGCCCCTGGCACGCTTCGCCGAACGCCACGACGACCCTCAGGCCGTGTTCGCTGCCCTGGGGGGCGAAGCCAGCGCGCGCCCGGTGACGGACCTGCGCGAGGGCCTGCGCTTGCCACCCAGCGTGCAGCTGCTGGGCCCCGAGCCCGACAGCCGCCTGCGCGAACCCAGACTGGCGCTGAAGCTGCAGGCGCTGGATCGCGGCGGTGGTGTGGACGAGCTGCGCCTGTACCTTAACGACAAGCTGATCGAGCGCCTGCCGGCGCGCGGACTGCGCCGCGTGGGCAGCGCGTTGGAGGCGCAGTGGCAGGTGCGCCTGCAGCCAGGTGAGAACCGCTTGCGTGCCCTCGCGCTGGGCCTGGATCGCACCGAATCCCAGGCCGCCGAGCTGCGTCTGGTCTACGACGCCCCAGCGCCGCGCCCCAGCCTGCATGTGCTGACGGTGGGGGTGAACCGCTACCGCAATGCGGCGCTGAACCTCAGCTTTTCCGTGCCCGACGCGCGCGGCGTGGCCAGCCTGCTGCGGCAGACCGGCGCCAAATTGTTCGACCGCGTGCAGGTCGAGGAGCTGCACGACGAGCAGGCCACCAAGGCGGGCGTCCAGGCCCGTCTGCAGGCCCTGCGGCAGACGCGCGAAGACGATGTCGTGCTGGTGTACCTGGCCGGCCATGGCGACACGCTGAAGGACGACTGGTATTTCGTACCGCATGAACTCACCAACCCCGAACAGACCGAGCGCCTGGCCGAGGGCGGTTTGTCTTCACGCGAGCTGGCCGAGGCCCTGCGCCAGATGCCCGCCCGCAAGGTGGTGGTGCTGATCGACGCCTGCAAATCCGGCGCTGCGGCCGCGGGCTTCAGAGGCCTGGAGGAGCGTCGCGTGCTGGCCCAGCTGTCGCGCGCCAGCGGCACCCACCTGATTGCCGCCACCACCAAGGAGCAGCTGGCCAGCGAGCTGGGCGAACTGGGCCATGGCGTGTTCACCTACGCCTTGCTGGAAGGCCTGCGCGGCAAGGCCGCCGCCGGTGGGCCGGAGGTGACGGCACGCAAGCTGATGGTCTATGTGGAGCAGGCCCTGCCCGAACTCTCCAAGCGCTACCGCGCCGAGGAGCAGTTCCCGGTGGTGAACAGCACCGGCATGGACTTTCCGCTGACCTTGAAGTAATTGAAACAAGACCGGCGGCGCTGGATACCCGTCTGAAACCGCGCCTCGCGACAGTGCGCTCCACACCCCAGGAGCGTCACCATGAGTCTTCCCCTCGTCGTTGCCTTGCACAGCAGTGCCGCCAGTGGCCGCCAATGGCAGGCCTGTCGTGAGGCCAGCGCCGGCCGGCTGGACTGGATCACGCCGGATCTGATCGGCTACGGGCGCGACGAGACCTGGAGCAGCAGCGTGGGCGTGACCCTCGATCAGGAGGTCGACCGCTTGGCGCCGCACCTGCTGATGCAACGCCAGAGCTTCCATCTGGTGGGCCATTCCTACGGCGGTGCGGTGGCCCTGCAGTTCGCGCTGCGCCACCCGCGCGCGGTGCGCTCGCTCACGCTTTACGAGCCGGTGCGCTTCGCCGCGCTGCGCCAGGCTGGCCTGCAAGCCGAATGGCGCGAGATCCGCAGCCTGGCAGCCCGCGTGCGCCAGCGCAGCCTGGCCGGTGACTGGCAGGGTGCGGCGCGCGCCTTCCTGGGTTTCTGGAGCGGCCAGCCCGAGGACGCGCTCGATGCGCGCACCGTGATGTCCGTCGGCGCCCGTTGCCCCAAGGTGTGTGCCGACTTTGACGCGTTGTTCAATGACACCGTGCCACTGCGCCTGCTGGGCGCGCTGCAGATGCCGGTGCGCCTGCTGGTGGGCAGTGCATCGCCCGCCCCAGCGCGGGCCGTGGCCCAGGTGCTGGAACTGGCCATGCCGCAGGCCGATCTGCAGAAGCTGCAGGGCCTGGACCATCTGGCGCCGCTGCGCGCCTCGGCTGGGCTACAAAGCCTGCTCACCGCTTTTGCCCAGCAAGAGCATCTGCTGGCCGCCTGACGGCCCTGAACGCTGGAGAGGAACCCCATGCGCGCACTTGTGCTGACCCTGCTGATGAGCTTTTCCGCCATGAGCCATGCCAATGAATCCATCGAAGGCCTGCTTGCCACCCTGCAGGGCGAAAAAAAGGGCGTGACCCTGTACGTCCAGGGCCAGCAAATCGGCGGTGCCGTTGTCAAGCTGGATCCCGGCAAAACGGTCGAGCTGCGCGGACCGGGCGGCCAGCGCATCGTGGTGCGCCTGGACCGCGTGGACGCGGTGGCGCTGTACCCATAGATCCCTAAATTGGCGTAGTCAGCTGGCGCAGCTCAGATCAGGTGCCACCGCGGAACCGGCTCTGCCGGGCCGCAGGTGGCGCCCCCTGGGGGGAGGCGGCCCCTTGGGCCGCTTCGGGGGGGGTCAACCGTGCAGCCTGCTTGAGGCAGGCACGCTGGCCAGCAGAAATTCCATCTGATCCGTCAGGATGCGGCGGCCGCGCAGGATCATGTCCTCGTGCAGGCTGGGCACATAGGGCAGGTAGAGCAGGCTCATGCCGGCTTCCTCGCACAGGCGGCTGCCCTTGCGGTGGTTGCAGCTGCGGCAGGCGGTGATGCAGTTCATCCAGTGGTCGCAGCCGCCGCGGCTGGTGGGCAGGATGTGCTCGCGCGTTAGCTCGCTTTCGGGAAAGTGGGCGCCGCAATAGGCGCACAAAAAGCGGTCGCGGGCGAACAACTTCGGGTTGGAAAGCGCCGGCTCGTGCCGCCAGGCACGGCTGGGAATGGCGCCGCGCGCGGCCAGGATGGGAGGCACCTCGATGCGCGACTGCCGCCCCGTGACCCGGTTCCAGCCCCCCCGCAGCACGGCACAGGGCTCGCCCAGGGTCCAGGCGATGGCATCGCAGGCCACCATCACGGCGGCCTCCCGCACACTGATCCAGGCCTGCGGGCGGCCAGAAATATCAAGCTGCAGAACGTCCAAGGCTGCACCACCTCCTTGGACAGCCAGCCTACTCCTGTCAGATGACAGAAAGAAATCCGGCCCGACCCGTGGCGGCACAGCGCCGCTGGACGCGCGACCGCGGGTCAACCAGGGGGTGATTTAGAGCGCGGCCTCCAGCTTCCGTGACTTGCTGGGCTTGCCGGCGCGGTGCAATGCGCCAAAAATAGAACGACCGTTCGTTTTATTTCAGCCCCAAGACAAGCGCCAAGCCCGCCGACCTTTCATGAGCAGCCGCCCCAGCCCCAGCCACCCCGCCGCCAGCCGCGGCGCGCGTGCGCCTGCCGCCCGGGTGCCCCTGCCCAAGGGGCAGCAAACCCGTGCCGCCATTCTGGAGGCGGCGCTGGCCCAGGCTTCGCACATGGGGCTCGAAGGCCTGTCCATCGGCGCCCTGGCCGACCAGACCGGCATGAGCAAGTCCGGTGTGTTCGCCCACTTCGGCTCCCGTGAAGAGCTGCAGATCGCCGTGGTGGCTGAATACCACCGCCGCTTTGAAGAAGAGGTGTTCTTCCCGGCCATCCGCGAGCCGCGCGGCCTGCAGCGCCTGCGCGCGCTTTACCAGCGCTGGGTGCGCCAGGTGGCGGTGGAGCTGGAAAGCGGCTGCATCTACATCAGCGGCGCGGTCGAGTTCGACGACCGCCCCGGCCCGGTGCGCGATGCACTCGTCACCATGGTCAAGGCCTGGCACGCTGCGCTGCACAAAGCCATCGTGCTGGCGCGCGACGAAGGCCACCTGTGCCCCGACTGCGATGTCGACCAAATCCTTTTCGAGCTGCATGGGCTGATCCTGTCCCTGCACCACGACGCCCGTTTCCTGCGCAGCGAAGGCGCGCTGGAGCGGGCCGCACGCGGTTTTGACCGCGTGATTCACGCCTGCATCACCCCGGCCGGAGCGGCCACCGAACCCGTGGCGCCGCGCCGTCGCAAAGCCCGATAACCCCCGAAGGAGACCCACCATGCCCAGCTATACCCCGCCTCTGCGTGACATGCAGTTTGTGTTGCACGAAGTGCTGAATGTGGTGGACGAGCTCAAGATGCTGCCGCCCTATGCGGACATCGACGCCGACACCATCAACGCCGTGCTGGAAGAGGGCGGCAAGTTCTGCGCCGAGGTGATCGCCCCGATCAACCTTAGCGGCGACAAGGAGGGCTGCCAGCTCGACAAGACCACCCACGAGGTCACCACGCCCAAGGGCTTCAAGGAGGCCTACCAGACCTATATCGACGGGGGCTGGGCCGCGCTGGCCTGCGACCCCGCCTACGGCGGCCAGGGCCTGCCCCTGCTGGTGAACCAGTGCTTCTACGAGATGCTGAACAGCGCCAACCAGGCCTGGACCATGTACCCCGGTCTGAGCCATGGCGCCTACGAGTGCCTGCACGCCCACGGCACGCCGGAGCAGAAGGCCACCTACCTGCCCAAGCTGACCAACGGCCAGTGGACCGGCACCATGTGCCTGACCGAGCCGCACTGCGGCACCGATCTGGGCATGCTGCGCACCAAGGCCGAGCCGCAGGCCGACGGCACCTACAAGATCACCGGTCAGAAGATCTTCATCAGCGCCGGCGAGCACCAACTGGCCGAGAACATCGTCCACCTGGTGCTGGCGCGCCTGCCGGACGCGCCGGCCGGCAGCAAGGGCATCTCGCTCTTCATCGTGCCCAAGTTCAACGTCAATGCCGACGGCTCGCTGGGTGAGCGCAACGGCATCTTCTGCTCCGGCCTGGAGCACAAGATGGGCATCCACGCCAACTCCACTTGCCAGATGACGCTGGACGGCGCCATCGGCACCCTGGTGGGCCAGCCCAACAAGGGCCTGGCGGCGATGTTCGTGATGATGAACACCGCCCGCCTGGGCGTGGGCAATCAGAGCCTGGGCCTGACCGAAGTGGCCTACCAGAACGCCGTGGCCTATGCCAAGGACCGCCTGCAGATGCGCGCGCTCAGCGGCCCCAAGGCCCCGGACAAGCCGGCCGATCCCATCATCGTCCACCCCGATGTGCGCAAGATGCTGCTGACCGCCCGTGCCTACGCCGAAGGCGCCCGTGCGCTGCAGGCCTACACCGTGCTGCAGGCCGACAAGTCGATCAGCAGCGACGACGAGGACGAGCGCAAGGAGGCCGAGGCTGAGCTGGCCCTGCTGACGCCCATCATCAAGGCCTTCATCACCGACAACGGCTGGATCGCCACCAGCCACTGCATGCAGGTGTACGGCGGCCACGGCTTCATCCACGAGTGGGGCATGGAGCAGTTCGTGCGCGATGCGCGCATCAACATGATCTATGAGGGCACCAACACCATCCAGTCGCTCGACCTGCTGGGCCGCAAGGTGCTGGGCAACAACGGCGCCACCCTGAAGAAGTTCGGCAAGAAGATCGCTGCCTTCATCGAAGAGGAGGGCACCAACGAGGCGATGCAGGAGTTCATCAACCCGCTCGCCGACCTGGGCGACAAGGTCAACAAGCTGACGCAGGAACTCGGCATGAAGGCCTTCGGCAACCCCGACGAAGTGGGCGCCGCGGCGGTGGACTACCTGCGTGTCGTGGGCCACATGACATTCGCTTACTTCTTTGCCCGCATGGCCAAAGTGGCGCTCGAAAAAGAGGGTTCCGGTGACCCCTTCTACCGTGCAAAACTCGCCACGGCCCGCTTCTATTTCGCCAAGCTGCTGCCGGAGACCGCGAGCCTGATCCGCACCGCTCGCGCTGGCCTGAAGCCGCTGATGGAAATGGACGAGGCCCTGTTCTAAACCTCAATGCCCCGGCGTCACCGGGGCCCCTCAGGAGAAGCCATGAAGTCCTTGATCGCCGCTGCAGTTCTCGGTCTGTTCGCTCTGGGTGCGCACGCGCAGATGAGCCCGGTGGGTGTGTGGAAGACGATCGACGACGAGACCAAGCAGCCCAAGGCCCTGGTCCGCATCACCGAAAGCGGTGGCGTGGTGCGCGGCCATATCGAGAAGCTGCTGGCGGCCGATGCCAAGCCCGACGCCAAGTGCGACAAGTGCGAGGACGATCGCAAGGACAAGCCCATCGTCGGCATGGAAATCATCCGTGACGTCAAGAAGGACGACGATGTCTGGGGTGGCGGCACCATCCTCGACTCCGCCAAGGGCAAGGTCTACAAGACCCGCCTCAAGCCCGTGGACGGCGGCAAGCGCATGGAAGTGCGCGGCTATGTCGGCTTCTTCTATCGCACCCAAGTCTGGGAGCGCGTCGAATAAGCATGGATCTTCCTACTGCGCGACGCCATGACGGGCCTGTGCTGCTCGCCGTACGGGAGTACGGCTGCGCTGCTCGACCCATCCTGGCGCCGCTCGCTACGGAATCTCCACGCTTACTGCAAATCGTTTTTTTGAACCCGGTGTTCACAGCCGCCGGGTTCTCCAACCTCCGCTAGGAGCATTCCCGTGAGTCGATTCCAAGTTCGCAAAGTGGCCGTGCTAGGCGCCGGCGTGATGGGGGCACAGATTGCCGCCCATCTGGTCAACGTCAAGGTGCCAGTGGTGCTGTTCGACCTGCCGGCCAAGGAAGGCCCGAAGAACGGCATCGTGGCCAAGGCCGTCGACGGCCTGAAGAAGCTCAAGCCCGCGCCCCTGGGCGATGCGGCCGAGGCCGCGCTGATCCAGCAGGCGAACTACGAAGAGCACCTGGAACTGCTCAAGGGCTGTGACCTCATCATCGAGGCCATCGCCGAGCGCATGGACTGGAAGCTCGATCTGTACACCAAGATCGCGCCGTTCATCGCCCCGCACGCCATCGTAGCTTCCAACACCTCGGGCCTGAGCATCACCAAGCTCAGCGAGGTGCTGCCCGAAGAAATCAAGCCGCGCTTCTGCGGCATCCATTTCTTCAACCCGCCGCGCTACATGTACCTGGTGGAGCTGATCAACACGCCCACCACGCGCCCCGAGATCCTCGACCAGCTCGAAGCCTTCGTCACGACCAGCGTCGGCAAGGGCGTGGTGCGTGCGCATGACACGCCCAACTTCGTGGCCAACCGCGTCGGCATCGCCGGCATGATGGCCACCATGATCGAGGCCGAGAAGTTCGGCCTGACCGTGGACGTGGTGGACGACCTGACCGGCAAGAAGCTCGGTCGTGCCAGCTCGGGCACCTTCCGCACGGCGGACGTGGTGGGCCTGGACACCATGGCGCACGTCGTCAAGACGATGCAGGACAACCTGAAGGACGACCCCTTCTACTCGACCTATGCCACCCCGAAGGTGCTGGCCGGTCTGATCGAGAAGGGCGCCCTGGGCCAGAAGGCCGGCGGCGGCTTCTACAAAAAGGTCGGCAAGGACATCCTGCGCCTCGATTTCGCCACCGGTGAGTACGTGGCCGGCGGCAAGAAGGCCGACGAGATCGTCGCCCGCATGCTCAAGAAGGCCCCGGCCGACCGCATCAAGCTGCTGCGTGAGTCGACCAACCCGCAGGCCCAGTTCCTCTGGTCCATCCTGCGCGACAGCTTCCACTACTGCGCCGTGCACCTGGCCACCGTGGCCGACACCGCGCGCGAAATCGACTTCGCGATGCGCTGGGGCTTCGGTTCGCAGCAGGGCCCGTTCGAGCTGTGGCAGGCCGCCGGCTGGACGCAGGTGGCGCAGTGGATTGCCGCCGACATCGCCGACGGCAAGACCCTCAGCAGCGCCCCGCTGCCTGCCTGGGTGACCGAAGGCCCGGTGGCCGCCGCCGGTGGCGTGCACACCGCCGAAGGCTCCTGGAGCGCTGCGGAAGGCAAGTTCAAGCCGCGCACCGCGCTGCCGGTCTACGCCCGCCAGCCCTTCCCCGAGACCCTGGTCGGCGAAGCCGCCAAGGACCCGCTGAAGAGCGGTACCGAACTCTTCAAGAACGAAGAGATCCGTGTCTGGACGCTCGACGGCGAGGTGGTCATCGCCTCCATCACCGCCAAGCTGCACCTGATCAGCCCGGCCGTGACCGAGGGCCTGCTGAAGGCCGTGGAGATTGCCGAGGAAAGCTACAAGGGCCTGGTGATCTGGAGCCCGGACGATGTCTTCAGCGCCGGCGCCAACCTGGAAAGCCTGATGCCGGTGTTCATGAAGCTCGGCTCCAAGGGCATTGCCCCGGAAGAGAAGAAGCTGCAGGACGCGATGCTGCGCATCCGTTACGCCAACGTGCCGGTGGTGGCCGCCATGCGCGGCTTGGCCCTGGGCGGTGGCTGCGAGCTGGCCGTGCACTGCGCGCGCCGCGTCGCCCACGTCGAGAGCTATGTCGGCCTGGTCGAGGTTGGCGTCGGCCTGGTGCCGGGTGCCGGCGGCCTGACCTACATCGCCCGCCGCGCCGCCGAGATGGCCGCAGCCGGCAACTCGGGCGCCGATGTCTTCACCTTCCTGAAGGACGGCTTCCTGAGCGCCGCGACCGCCAAGGTCGCCACCAGCGCGCATGAGGCCAAGAAGATCGGCTACCTGCTCGACAGCGATGTCATCGTGCCGAACAAGGACGAGCTGCTGCACGTCGCCACCGCCCAGGTCAAGGGCATGGCCGAGAGCGGCTATCGCCCGCCGCACAAGGCCCTGTTCCCGGTGGCCGGCCGCAGCGGCATCGCCAGCATCAAGGGCCAGGTCGCAAACATGCGCGACGGCGGTTTCGTCAGCGCGCACGACTACCACCTGGCCAGCCTGATCGCCGACGTGGTGTGCGGCGGCGAGGTCGAGGCCGGTTCGCTGGTGACCGAGGAATACCTGATGGCGCTGGAGCGCAAGCACTTCTGCGCCCTGCTAGACAACCCCAAGACCCAAGAGCGGATCATGGGGATGCTGCAGACCGGCAAGCCCGTTCGCAACTAAGGACGCCCGGTGACTTCCCCTAACCGCCTGCAACGCGCGCTGGCCAAGCTGGACGGCCTGCCCGGTCCGCTGCGCCGCGCCGGCCGCAACCTGGTGCTGCGCCGCGCCGTGCCCCTCACCGGCACGGCCGGCCTGGACTTCCAGGCGCTGACGGTCGAGCAGGCGGTGGTCCACATCGCCAACCGCCGCAAGATCCAGAACCACATCGGCGGCGTGCATGCCGCCGCCATGGCGCTGGTGGCCGAGTCCGCCACCGGCATGGTGGTGGGCATGAACGTGCGCGACGACTGCCTGCCGCTGTGCAAGACCATGAAGGTCAAGTTCAAGCGCCGCGCGCAGGGTGCGCTCACGGCCAGGGCCTCGCTGGAGCCCGAGCAGCGCCAGCTGATGCACGAAACGGACAAGGGTGAAGTGATCGTGGCGGTCCAGGTGACCGACGAAGCCGGCGAACAGCCGATCGAGTGTGAATTTGTCTGGGCCTGGGTGCCCAAGAAACCTCAGGCCTAAACACCGTAAGGAGCTCATCATGAGCAAGCAAGTCCAAGACGCCTACATCGTTGCCGCCACCCGTCTGCCGATCGGCAAGAGCGGCCGTGGCTACTTCAAGAACACCCGCCCGGACGAGATGCTCGTCAAGGTCATGCAGGCCGCGCTGGCCCAGGCCCCCGGCCTGGACCCGAAGGCCATTGAGGACGCCATCGTCGGCTGCTCCTTCCCCGAAGGCGAGCAGGGCATGAACATCGCCCGCGTGGCCTCGGTGCTGGCCGGCTGGGGCAATGGCGTGGGTGGCGTCACCATCAACCGCTACTGCGCTTCCGGCATCACGGCCGTGCAGATGGCCGCTGACCGCATCCGCGTCGGCGAGGCCGACGTGATGTTCGCCGGCGGCGTCGAGTCGATGTCCATGATCCCCATGGGCGGCAACAAGCCCAGCCTCTCGCCGCTGATCTTCGAGAAGGACGAGAACATCGGCATCGCCTACGGCATGGGCCTGACGGCCGAGAAGGTGGCCGCGCAGTGGAAGATCAGCCGCGAGGACCAGGACGCCTTCTCGCTCGAATCGCACCGCCGCGCCGTGGCGGCGATGCAGGCCGGCCACTTCGATGCCGAGATCACGCCCTTCGACATCGTCGAGCGCACCCCCAACCTGGCCGACGGCACGGTCAACATCAAGACCCGCACCGTGAAGCTGGATGAGGGTGCCCGCCCCGACACCAGCCTCGAAGGCCTGGCCAAGCTCAAGCCCGTGTTCGCCGCCAAGGGTTCGGTGACGGCCGGCAACAGCTCGCAGACCAGCGACGGTTCGGGTGGTCTGCTGATCGTCAGCGAGGCTGCACTGAAGCGCTTCGGCCTGACGCCGCTGGCCCGTTTCGTAAGCTTCGCGGTGCGCGGCGTGCCGCCCGAGATCATGGGCATCGGCCCGATCGAAGCCATCCCCGCCGCACTGAAGATGGCTGGCCTGAAGGCCAGCGACATGGGCTGGGTGGAACTGAATGAGGCCTTCGCCGCGCAATCCCTGGCGGTGCTGAACGACCTGGACAGTAAGGGCATCGAGCTGGACCGCAGCAAGGTGAATCCGAACGGCGGCGCCATCGCCCTGGGCCACCCGCTTGGTGCCACCGGCGCCATCCGCGCGGCCTCGGTCATCCACAACCTGCGTCGCACCAAGCAGAAGTACGGCATGGTGACGATGTGCGTCGGCGCCGGACAAGGTGCCGCCGGCATCTTCGAAGCCCTTTGAGTCAT
>JBDHSJ010000089.1:0-14642 GCA_039808065.1 Burkholderiaceae bacterium
CCGTGGATGGCGTGAGTTTGAGCGTGCAGCCTGGCGAGGTGCTGGGCCTGGTGGGCGAATCGGGCTCGGGCAAGTCCGTCAGCATGATGGCGCTGATGGGCCTGATCCCCGCGCCCGGCGAGGTCAGCGCGCAAACGCTGCGCTTCGCCGGCCAGGACCTGCTGACACTGAATGAGCGTGCCCGCCGCCGCCTGGTGGGCCGCGAGGTGGCCATGGTGTTCCAGGACGCGCTCTCGGCCCTGAACCCGGCCTACCGCGTGGGCTTCCAGATCGAAGAGGTGCTGCGCGTGCACCTGGGCCTGCGCGGCGGCGCGGCACGCGCGCGGGCGCTGGAACTGTTGCAGCAGGTCGAGATCCCCGACGCCCAAAACCGCCTCAACGCCTACCCGCATGAGCTCAGCGGCGGCATGAACCAGCGCGTGATGATTGCAATGGCAATCGCCTGCAACCCCAAGCTGCTGATTGCCGACGAACCCACCACCGCGCTGGACGTGACCATCCAGGCGCAGATCCTCGACCTGCTGGCCCGCCTGCAGCGCGAGCAAGGCATGGCGCTGGTGATGATCACGCACGACCTCGCGGTGGTGGCCGAACTGGCCCAGCGCGCCGCCGTGATGTACGCCGGCCAGCTGGTCGAAACCGCCCCGCTGCCCGACCTGTTCGAGCGCCCCCGCCACCCCTACACCCAGACCCTGCTGGCCGCGCTGCCCGAGCACAACCAGGGCGCGCGCCGCCTGGCCGCCTTGCCCGGCATCGTGCCCGGCGCCCACGACCGCCCGGCCGGCTGCCTGCTGGCCCCCCGTTGCCCCAAGGCCCAGGCGCGCTGCCATTCCGAGCAGCCGGCGCTGGAACAGGGCGTGCGCTGCTTCTTTCCGTCATGACCCAAGCCCTTGTTGAAGCCCAGGACCTGGCGCGCCACTACGAACTCAAGCGCGGCTGGTTCGCGCCCAAGGCCAGGGTGCAGGCGCTGGCCGGCGTCAGCTTTCAGTTGCAGGCCGGCAAGACCCTGGCCGTGGTGGGCGAATCTGGCTGCGGCAAGAGCACCTTGGCGCGCCAGCTCACGCTGATCGAATCGCCCAGCGCCGGCCGCCTGTCGCTCGAAGGCCAGGACCTGGCCGCCATGGGCACCGCCCAGCGCCAGGCCCTGCGCCCGCGCGTGCAGATGGTGTTCCAGAACCCCTATGCCAGCCTGAACCCGCGCCACAGCATCGGCCGCAGCCTGGCCGAGCCGCTGCTGCTGCACACCCAACTCAGCAAGCCCGAGCGCCAGGAGCGCGTGGCCCAGAGCCTGGCCGCCGTGGGCTTGCGCCCCGAGCACGCGGCGCGCTACCCGCACATGTTCAGCGGCGGCCAGCGCCAGCGCATCGCCATCGCCCGCGCCATGATGCTCAAGCCCGCGCTGGTGGTGGCCGACGAACCCGTGTCAGCCCTGGATGTCTCGATCCAGGCGCAGATCCTGAACCTCTTCATGGACCTGCAGGAGCAGACCGGCACGGCCTACGTGTTCATCTCCCACAACCTGGCGGTGGTGGAGCACATGGCCGACGAGGTGATGGTGATGTACCTCGGCCGCACGGTGGAGATCGGCCCCAAGACCCAGGTCTTCGCGCGCCCCCTGCACCCCTACACCCAGGCCCTGATGAGCGCCACGCCCTCGCTCAAGCCCAAGGAGCGCGCCCAGCGCATCCGCCTGCAAGGCGAACTGCCCAGCCCCCTGAACCCACCCAGCGGCTGCGCCTTCCACCCGCGCTGCCCGCTGGCGCAGGCGCGCTGCGGGCAGGAGCGGCCGGAGTTGCGGGAGGTGGAGGGGCGGCGGGTGGCGTGTCATTTCGCAGGCTGAGTAGCGTCGCCACAGGGAGAATCGCGGCCCCTTTGCCCGCGGCCCCTATCTGCATGAACACCCTCCTCATCACCAGCGTCGGCTCGCTGGTGGGTCAGAACCTGCTGGATTGCCTTGAGGGACGCCGGCAGGGCTTTCGGGTGCTGGGCAGCAATTCGCTGGCGGCCTCGCCGAACAACTTCCGCTGTGACACGGTCTTTCTGGCGCCACCGGTGGCCGAAGGCTCCGCCTGGCTGGACTTTCATGCGGCGCTGATTGAGGTCGAGGCGGTGGATCTGGTCATCCCCGGGCGGGACGATGACGTACTGGCCCTGGCGCAGCTGCGGGCTGCACGGCCGCAAATGGCAAATCGCCTGATGGTCGGCTCGGTCGAAGCCGCGTGGCTGCTGCTGGACAAGGGTCTGTGCGCCCAGTTTGCCCACGGGCAAGGCCTGCCTTTTGCCCCCACGGTGGTGGGTGGCACGCCCGAAGCGCTGGCGCAGGCCGAAGCCCTGTGGCGCCAGTACGGGCCTCTGATCGCCAAACCGGCGCGGGGCAATGGCTCACGCGGCGTGCGGCTGACGCTGACGCGTGAGCAGGTGCTGGCCGCCGCCAACAGCCCAGGCTGGGTGCTGCAGCCTTATTTGGACCCGCAACCGGAGTGGCAGGCACTGGCCGAAGCCTGGCAGCTCGGCCTGCCGCTGTGGAGCGAGCTGCCGGAGCGCTCGCTCTATGGCGCCCAGTTCCTGATCGACCCGGCCGGGCGGGTGGGCGAACCCTTCGGCTACATGGCCACCCAAACGGCCGGAAGACCCACCGAAGTGGCCGCCTGCGATGACCCGGACCTGCTGGCTGCGGCGGCGGACTTTGCCGAGGCCCTGGCCCGCCTGGGCTGGCGCGGCGCCGGCAATGTGCAGGCCAAGCGCTGCCATGCAGGCCCTGCGGCGGGCCGGCTTCAGGTTATTGAAGCCAACGGGCGCTTCACTGGCACCACCCATGCGCGGTGCCTGCTGGGTTTCGACGAGGTGGGGCTGGCGCTGGCGCAGTGGTTGGGGCGGCCGGCGCCAGCTCCGCACAGCAGATCCAACGCCGCTGGGGACCGCGTCATCCATGAGCGGCGGGTGAGTGGAAAGTCAGTTCAGCGCTTGGTCGATCAAGGGGTCTGGCAGCGCGCAGGGAAGCTCAAGGACTTGCCGCTCTGAGGCTGGAACAATGCACCGTGGCTCCTTCCCTCGATTTGACTGACGTGGCGCCGCCCGCCGATGTGAATGCCGGCTGGATCGCTGACCTGGGCTGCAAGGCTGCGTTTGGCTACCCTGGCACAGCCATAGATCCATGGCTGGATGCCCTGGCGCCTGTGTTGCCGCTGCAGTTGGCCCGCCATGAGTTGTGCGCCGCCTACATGGCAATTGGAGCCGCCCGCTACAACTTGACCCCTACGGCGGTGCTGTCGACCAGAGGACCGGGCGCGCAACTGATGGTGGCAGCCGCGCGCTGCGCCCACAGCGACCGTGTGCCGGTGCTCTTCCTGACTGGCACCTCTTGCAGCAGCCTGCAATTCCAGTCCTCCTCTAACGATGGAAAGGCCTTTGCAGCGCTCGGCATCCCCACATTGGCGGTGGGCAAAGCGCCAACGGTGGCCGAGTGCCAGCACCTACAGGCTTTGCTGGCGGGGGGACAGCCAGCGCATGTGCAATTGGGCGCACGAACCGCCGGCAGCGTGTCAGCAGCATCCCTTTCCGAGCGGACACCCGGCGTGTCCCTGCCCCGAGCCGGCGACCTGTTGGTTGCTGCCCACCCCCAGCTGGGGCGTCAGCGTGCGGCCTGGCGCGCTTTTGCACAAGAGCGCGGTCTTGCCTGTGCCAGCACCCTGCTGGCCCGCGGCGTGTTTGACGAAGCCGAGCCGGCCTTTCAGGGCGTTTGGCAGCTGGACACCGAATTGCCTGCTGCCTGGGCAAGCTTCACCACGATCCACCTGCTCGGCGCCCAGCAGTCACCGTCGTTCCTGACCGACCAGGGCCCCAGGGTCCACTGCATCTCCTTGGCGCAGCTGGCCGAATGGCCTATGCCAACCGATGTGCCCGAACTGCCAGTGCGGGACCGACAGCTGGCCGACTGCGAGCCCCCAGCCGGCGACCTGAGCCTGGCCGCGGACGCCGTGTTCCGCGCCATCTGGTCCGCGCTGCCCCAGGGTCAGCCCCTGTTCGTCGACGCCGGCGAGCTGCGCCGAGCGGCCTGCACGCTGCCGGTGGTGGACGACCCAAGACACCTCATCCTGTGCGAGCGCGAAGCCCCGATGGGATTTGCCCTCAGCGCCGCCCTGGGCGCGGCCGGCGCGCAGCCGGGTCAGGCCGTGGTGGCCCTGATGGGCGACGGCAGCTTCCTGATGCACGCCACCGAACTCAGCACGGCCGCGCAGGCCCGTCTGCCCCTGGTGGGCGTCGTGCACTGCAATGGCGTGCTGGCCGCGCCCTTCCAGCGCGCTGGCGCCGGCCCCCTGCGTGAACAGCTCCGCACCCCGGCCTTCGATGGTCCGGCGCTCTGCCAGAGCCTTGGCGTGGCCGGCTGCAGCGTCTCCATCGCCGAACTGCCCGCCGCGCTGGAGCAGGCCCTGGCGCAAGCCGCCCAGCGACCCCAACTGCTTTTCGTCTCATGACCACCATCCTCCTGATCACCAGCGTCGGCTCACTCGTCGGCCAGAACGTGCTGGACAGCCTGGAAGGCCGGCGCCAGTCGCTGCGCATCGTCGCCACCAATTCGGCAGCGCAGGCCAGCAACAACTTCCGCTGCGACGCCGTGCATCTCGCGCCGCCGGTGGCAGACGCAGCGGCCTGGCGGGCCTTCCATGCCCGGGTGATGGACGAAGAGGGCGTCGATCTCGTCATCCCCGGCCGCGATGACGATGTGCTGGCGCTGGCGCAGTGGCTAGAGGCCGAGCCCGCCATGGCCCCGCGCCTGATGGTGGGCAGCGTGGCGGCCGCCCGCCCCTTCCAGGACAAAGTGTGGTGCGCCGAGTTCGCGCAGGCCCAAGGTCTTGCGTTTGCGCCTACCGTGGTATCGGGCAGCCCAGAAGCGGCTCAACAAGCGTTGGCGCTGTGGCAGCGTCATGGGGTGCTGATTGCCAAACCGCGCGCAGGCAATGGCTCGCGCGGCGTGCGCCTGCTGGTCAGTGCCGAACAGGTCAGCGCACAGGCTCTGAAGCAAGGGTTGGCCATCCAGCCCTATCTGGACCCGCACCCCGACTGGCAGCGCCTGGCGGCCGAACTGGAAGGCGGCATCCCGTTGTGGTTCGAGATTCCGGAGCGGCGCCTGCACTGCGCACAGCTCTTGATCGACCCACAAGGCACGGTACGCGAAGTCTTCTGCTTCAGCGCCCGCCACTCCTGCGGCAAGCCGCAGGAACTGGCGCCGCTCAATGAGCCCGATCTGCTGGAGCTGGCCCTGGCCTATGGCCGGGCTTTTGCCGCGGCGGGCTGGCGCGGCCCCTGCAACATCCAGGGCAAGCGCGACCCCGAGCTGGGCCTGCAGGTCATCGAGACCAACGGCCGCTTCTCGGGCGGCACCAGTGCGCGCCGCCTGCTGGGCTTTGACGAAGTGGCACTGGGCCTGCGCCAGTGGCTGGGTGATGGCGTGCTGAGCGCCGACCCGCTGCAGACCGTGGCCGACGGCCGCGTGGACAAGTTGCTGGGCGATCAGCTGGTGCATGGCGCCGCCATCCAGGCCCTGAGCGAGCACGGTTCATGGCGACGCTACTGATCACCGGCAGCGCGGGCTATCTGGGTTCGCGCGTGGCAGCGGCCGCCCAGGCCCGCGGCGTTGACTGGGCGCCGGTGCCAGGCCGCCTACAGGCGCTGGGTCCGCGCTGCCTGCAGTCCCACAGCCTGATCCACTGCGCCGGCCGGCTGCGCGCGCAGGCCACGCAGGTCTGGGACGACAACGCCGCCGCCACAGCCGCGCTGGTGCGCGCACTGCGCCCACGGGTGCACGGCGTGTTTGTCTCCAGCCGCTCCGTCTACCCGCTGGTGCCCGAAGGACAGGAACTGCCCAGCGTGCGCGAAGACCACCCGGTGGCCCCCTGGGACGACTACGGCGCCAGCAAGGCCGCAGCAGAAAGGAGCTTGCAGCAGAGCGGCCAGCCCTGGACGATCTGCCGCGTGCCCACCCTGTTCGGCCACCCGGATCGCCACGGCTGCTTTCTGGACCGCGCAGCCGAGCTGGCGCTGCGCCAGGGGCAGCTGGCCCTGGCGCAGCCGGAGCGCGATGAAGACGCCCTGGATGTGGATGCCCTTGCCGCCGCGCTGCTGATGCTGGCGCTGGGCCCCGCACCCGCGCCCGGCGGGCATATCTGGCACATTGCCGGCCCGCGCCGGCCCCTGCGCGGCGTGCTGAACGCGGTACTCGACTCGCTCGGCCCGGGTCAGCCGCGGCCTGCCTTGATCGACACCCCGATGCCCACCCCGCGCACGCCTCTGCTGGATGCTGCTGCATTTCGAGCCGCTTTTCCCAACTGGACCGTGCGCCCCGACGCACAGATCTTTGCCGAGCGCCAGCGTCTTGCTGATCGGACTGACCTGACATGAGCATGGCGAAGCACGCATCACCCGCGCATCTGGCAGCCCGGCACGCCCAGCTGCGCCACCTGCTGATGCAGGGCCAGGACCGCGAGGCCCTGGCCCTGGCACGCGAGCTGACCCAGGCCGCCCCGGACAACGGCGAAGCCTGGAAGCTGCTGGGCGTGGCCGCCCAGCGCGAAAACCAGTTTGCGCTGGCCCTGCAAGCCAAGACCCAGGCCGCCCACTTGCTACCCCGTGACGCCGTGGCGCGCCTCAACCTTGCCAATGCGCAACGCAGTGCGGGCGATCTGGACGCCGCCGAGCACGAGCTGCGGCAAGCGATTGCCCTGCAGCCGCAGCTCGCCGAAGCCCACAACCTGCTGGCCCTGGTGCTGCAGCAACTGGGCCGGGCAGCCGAAGCGCAGCAGCACTTCGAACGGGCGCTGGCCGCCGACCCCGGCTTCGTGCAGGCGCACAGCAACCTGCTTTTCATGCTGACGCATGAGGCCCACCTCAGCCCCGCAGCCCTGCTGGCCGCGCACCGCCAGTTCGAGGCCCGCCACGCAGCCGCTCTGCGCGCCGGCTGGCAGCCCGCGCAGGTGCAGCCTGAGCCCGGGCGGCGCCTGCGCGTGGGCTTTGTGTCGGGCGATCTGCGCCAGCATGCCGTGGCCCACTTCATCGCCCCCATCTGGCGCGCCTGGAACCATGCGGACATGGAGCTGGTGGTCTTCAACAACCACCACCGCCACGACGCCACCACCCGCGAGCTGCGCGCACTCTGCGACGAGTGGCAGGACATCTGGCAGTTGAACGATGCCAAGCTGGCCGAATGCATCAGCGCCGCGCGCATCGATGTGCTGGTCGATCTCTCCGGCCACACCGCGCACCACCGCCTGCTCACCTTCGCCCGCAAGCCCGCACCGGTGCAAGTCACAGCCATCGGCTACCCGCATACCACCGGCCTGCAGGCCATGGATTACCGCCTGACCGACCGGCACCGCACGCCGGCCGCCCTGGCGGCGCAGTACGTCGAAAAACTGGTCTGGATTCCCTGCGCAGCCGCCTTCGAGCACGGCCCAGCGCCGGAGGTCCAGCCGCTGCCGCATCTGCAAGGGGCGTCCTTCACCTTCGGCAGCTTCCAGCGACCCAGCAAGATCTCCCGCCAGACCGTGCAGCTTTGGGCCCAGGTACTTCAGTCCCTGCCACAGGCGCGCCTGTTGCTGGGGGCGGTGCCCGAGGGCCCGGTGCGCGAACGCCTGCTCGACGAGTTCGAAGCCGCCAGCGTGGCGCGAACCCGCATCCTGTGCCAGCCGGTCCGGCCAATGGCCGAGTACTTGGCTCTGCACCACCAGGTGGACTTGTTGCTGGACACCCATCCTTACCCCGCCGGCACCACCGCCCACCACGGCCTGTGGATGGGCGTGCCCACGCTCACCCGCACCGGCGACTCCGTGGTCTCCTGGCAATGTGCAGGCGTACTGGGGCGCATGGGGCTGAACGCCTTCATCGCCCACGATGACACCACCTTCGTGGCGTTGGCCGTGCACTGGAGCCAGCAGACCCAGGCTCTGCAAGCGCTGCGCATGAGCCTGCGCCAACGCATGCAGACCAATCCCCTGATGAGCCCCCGCACCGTCGCCGCCGGCATGCAAGCCGCCCTGCGCGAAATGTGGCGCCGCTGGTGCGCCGGCCTGCCGGCCGAGTCCTTCGAGGTGCGCCTTGAGCAATGACCCCAAGCTCACCGTCACCCGGCCCGACCTGCCGCCGCTGGCGGACCTGATGCCGGCGCTGGAGGCGCTGTGGGAGAGCCGCCAGCTGACCAACAACGGCCCCTTCCACCAGCAGCTGGAACAGGCCTTGTGCGAGTTCCTGGACGTGCCGGAGCTGGCCTTGTTCTGCAACGGCACCATCGCCCTCTTGGCCGCGCTGCGCGCGCTGGATCTGGAGGAGGGTGAGGTCATCACCACGCCCTTCTCCTTCGTGGCCACCACCCACGCGCTGCGCTGGGCCGGGCTGCGGCCGGTGTTTGCCGACATCGACCCGCAGACCCTGAACCTGGACCCGAAGCGTGTGGCGGAGCTGATCACGCCGCGCACGCGCGCCCTGCTGCCCGTGCATGTGTACGGCCGGCCCTGCGACACCGCCGCGCTGGACGCCCTGGCCGCGCGCCACGGCCTGAAGGTGTTGTACGACGCCGCCCATGCCTTTGGCGTGCGCACACCCGGGTTGCTCCGCGCGGGGGATCTGTCGGTGCTCTCGCTACATGCCACCAAGGTCTTCCACACCTTCGAGGGCGGCGCCGTGATCTGCCGTGATGCCGCGATGAAGCGGCGCCTGCAGCAGATCCGCAACTTCGGCTTCGTGGACGAACTGACGGTGGACAGCGTGGGCATCAACGGCAAGCTCAATGAACTGCAAGCCGCCATCGGTCTGCTGCAGCTGCCGCGCTATGAGGCCAACAACGCGCAGCGCGCCGCCGTGGATGCCGCCTACCGCGCCGGCCTGGCAGGCCTGCCCGGCCTGGCCCTGCCGCCCGCCACCGATCCGCGGCTACACAACCACAGCTATTTCCCGCTGCGCGTGCAGTCCGACTTCCCCTGCAGCCGCGATGCGCTGTACGAACGGCTCAAGCAGCAAGGCATCCTGACGCGACGGTACTTCCACCCGCTGATCAGTCGCTTCCCGATGTACGCCGATCTGCCCAGCGCCCAGCCGGAGCAGCTGCCGGTGGCCACGCTGGCAGCGCAGGAAGTGCTGTGCCTGCCGCTGTTTGCGGGCATGAGCGTGGCGGACAGCGAGCGGGTGATCGGCGCCATCCAGGCCGTGGCCCGCACGGGCTGAGGAGCTGCGCTGAGAAGGCAAGCGATTCATGCTGCTGGCTCCGCAATCTCGCCTGTCCGCTGAGGCGCGCCGGCCTAGCCGCTGCGAGCTGGCTCGATTGCCAAGCTGGCCGATCCCTCCAGCAAAGGGCTCGCTGCGATGGCGTCTACGCGCGCCAGATCCAGCCCAGCCGGTTCGCCGCCAGTGTCAGCAGCACCGCCGCGCCGGTGAACAGCAGGCCCTTGAGCAATGCCTGCGCTGGGCCGTCCACCAGGCCGGCCCAGGCAGCGTGGAGGCCGCTCAAGTGCAGCAGGGGCAGCAGGCACAGGCTGCCGGCCACATAGGCCAGCAGGGGGTTGCGGCCCAGGCCAGCGAGCACGGCCAGCGGGGCGCCGCGCAGGGTTTGCAGGGCGAGCAGCATCAGCAGGCTCAGGCCTGCCGTGACGAGCGGGTAGCTGAAGGTTGAAGGGTCTTTGCGGATGCCGCCTTGCAGCGGCTCCAGCAGCAGGCCCAGGAGCAGCAGGGCGGTGGCGAGCGAGCAGGTCTGCGCGGCCACGCCGCCCAGGCGGCGGGCACGCGCCATGCCCCAGGCCAGCAAGGCCAGGCTGAGCGCGGCATTCAAGGCGGTCTCGCGGCGGTAGAGCAGGCTCAGGTTGATCACCACCAGAGTGAACGCCAAGGCCGCCGAGCAGCGGTCCGGCGTGGGCGGCGTGCCGCGCACCAGCCAATCGCCCACCGCCATGCCGGGCACGACGATCAAGAGGTACTTGAGAAAGACGAACTGGTAGGCCCAGGCAGCGGGGGTGGCCTGCAGGGTGCGCGTCCAGGCGCTGGGCGGCGCCAGCATCACCGCCACCAGCGCGAGCAAGATCCACCACCGCCAAGGCTCGCGCCCGCTGCCGGGGCGGGTGCTGCCCCAGAGCAAGCTGCCCACGCAGGCCATCAGCGCCAGCACGGCCAGGATGATGTCGCGCCGCTGCAGGTCGAAGCCCTGCTGCCACCACAGCCCAAGGGCCAGGGCCCAGGCCAGGGCCTTGAGCCACAGCGGCACCACCCGCGCCAGTTGCAGCCCCAGCAGCACAAAGGCCAGCAGGGCCAGCGCCTGCGCGCCAGCGGCCCCGCCCGCGGCCTTGAACTGCTGGGTGAACAGCGCGAAGTACAGCAGCAGCGCACCCCTGCGCAGCGCGGTCCAGCCCAGCATGGAGACCGATTGCCCGCGCAGCGCCAGCGGCAGCGCCGCACCCAGCGCGAACAAAAACATCGGGAACACCAAGTCCACCCACCCGATGCCGGCAAGGGCGGGATTGAACTGGTGCAGCGGCGGGGGCACCTGCACGTGGTACATCCAGGCCGGCAGCGCCGCCGAGGCGCCAAAGCCGATGCTGCCGCTCAGCACCATGCCCAGCACGGCCAGGCCGCGCAGGGCGTCGAGTGCGGCGTCACGCGCGCCGTTCACTGGATCAAGAGCGCGTTGGCAATGCGCCGCAGCGCCGGCTCCCGGGCCGGGCGCTTCATCACGGCCACGCCCCGCAGCAGCAAGCTGCTGGAGCCGCCGCCATCCAGGTTCAGGCCGTCATGCGCGCCCAGCGCTTGCAGCTGCCGCGCGGTGTCGGCCAGGGTGAGCCCGGGCACCCCATCGCGCCGCCCTTCTGCCAGCAGCAGGATCAAGGTCTGGCCGTCGGCGCTCAGGCCCAGGGCCGTGCGCGGGTGGGGTGCGGCGCAGAAGGCGGCGCAGTCCTGGTCGTCAGCGGCCGTGCGGGCGCGGCCGGCGCGCAGCAGCCAGGGTGTGCCCGCCAGCGCGGTGTGGGTGGCCGGGGGCAGATCGAAAGGCGGTTCCAAGTCCAGTTCGCAGCGTTGGCCGCTTCCCTTGACCTGGCAGGCCAGCAGTGGACTGGCCTCGGGGCGCAGCGGCTCGGGCCAAGGCTGGCCCTCGCTGACCGTGTGGCCGCGGGCGCGGAACTGGGCGTCGAAGAAACTGCCGTTCACCGCGGCCAATCCCGCCGCGGCGCCACTGAAAGCGTCCAGCGGCTGGCCGCGCTCGGTGTGGGGTGTGACGAGCACACGGCGCTGGCGCAGGTCCACCCGCAGGGCATGCAGACCGGGTTCGGCCCGCCAATGGCTGAGTCCGGGGGCGATTTCCTGCGCCCGCAGCCAAGCGGAGGGTGTGCCGAAGCGCGGCTGCGCACAGCCGCTCAACAGCGCCAACCACAGGATCAAGATTCGCACCGCAGGCCTCCGGTTGAGCGTGGATGGGCAGCACGGGAACTCAGAGACCCGCCAGCGCCATGTACTTGGTGACCAGGTAGTCGTCGATGCCCTGGCGCCCACCCTCGCGGCCCAGGCCCGATTGTTTGACACCGCCAAAGGGCGCCACCTCGGTGGAGATGAGGCCGGTGTTGACGCCCAGCATGCCCAGCTCCAGCGCCTCGCCAATACGGAAGATGCGCCCGACGTCCCGGCTGTACAGGTAGCCGGCGAGCCCGACCTCGCTGTCATTGGCCAGCGCGATCACCTCCTCTTCGGTGCGGAAGCGCAGCAGCGGCGCCACCGGGCCGAAGGTCTCTTCGCGCGCCACGGCCATCTCGGGCCGCACCTCGGCCAGCACGGTGGGCGCGTAGAAGTTGCCGCCCAGCGCATGGCGCTGCCCGCCGGTGAGCAGGCGGGCGCCGCGCGCCAGGGCGTCGTCGACCTGCTGCTGCACCTTGGCCAGCGCCGCGGCGCTGATCAAGGGGCCCTGCTGCACGCCGGGCTGCAGCCCATTGCCCACCACCAGGCGCTCGCTGGCCTGGCGCAGGCGCTCGGCGAACGTGTCGTAGACCCCTTCCTGCACGAAGAAGCGGTTGCTGCAAACGCAGGTCTGCCCGGCGTTGCGGTACTTGCTGGCCATGGCGCCTTCCACGGCGGCGTCCAGGTCGGCGTCGTCGAAGACGATGAAGGGCGCCAGCCCGCCGAGTTCCAGCGAGAGCTTCTTGACCGTGGCGGCGGACTGCGCGAACAGCAGGCGGCCCACCGCCGTGGAGCCGGTGAAGCTGAGCTTGCGCACCGTCGGGTGGGCGCAGAGCTCGGCGCCGATGGCGCGCGGCGCGCCGGTCAGCACCTGCAGCAGGCCGGCGGGCAGGCCGACTTCCTCGGCCAGCACGCCCATGGCCAGGGCCGAGAACGGCGTGCTCTCGGCCGGCTTCACGATGATCGGGTTGCCGGCCGCCAGCGCTGGTGCCACCTTGCGTGCCAGCATGGCCAGCGGGAAGTTCCAGGGGGTGATGGCGGCGCAGACGCCGATCGGTTCGCGGAACACCAGCAGGCGGCGGTCTGCGCTGGGCGCTGGGATGGTTTCGCCGTACACCCGCTTGCCTTCCTCGGCGTACCAGTCCAGGTAGGCGGCGGCGTAGGCCACCTCGGCACGCGCCTCGGCCAGGGGCTTGCCCTGCTCGCGGGTGATGAGGGTGGCGAGGTCTTCCGTGCGCGCCAGCATGAGCTGCCCGAGCGCGCGCAGCAGGTGGCCGCGCTCGCGCGCCGGCCGGCGGCGCCAGGCGGGCCAGGCGCGGGCGGCGGCCTCGATGGCGCGGCGTGTCTCGGCCGCACCCAGCTCGGGCACAGAGCCCAGGCGTTCGCCGGTCGCCTTGTCGTGCACCTCAAAGCTGCGGCCGTCGTCGGCCTGCACCCAGCGGCCGTCGAGCAGGGCGGCTTCGCGCCGCAGCGGCAGCGCGCCGCTCATGCCTGGAGGAGCGCGTCGGCGAGCACCGCGAGGGCTTCGTCGAACACGGCGTCGGGCGTGGTCAGCGGGTGCAGGAAGCGGATCACATTGCCATGGCTGCCGCAGCTCAGCAGGATGAGCCCGCGCTGCAACGCGGCGGCCTGCACGCGGCGCGTGAAGTCGGCATCGGGTGCGCCGGTGAGTGGCGAGCGGAACTCGGCCGCCAGCATGCTGCCCAGGCCGCGCACCTCGGCCAGCTGCGGCACGCGCGGCTGTAAGGCCTGCAGGTGCGCGCGCAGGCGCTGGCCCAACTGCTCGGCGCGCTCGCACAGGCGCTCGTCGGCAATCACGTCCAGCACCGCATGCGCCGCGGCGACCGCCAGCGGGTTGCCGGCATAGGTGCCGCCCAGGCCGCCGGGCTCGGCGGCGTCCATCAGCGCGGCACGCCCGCACACACCGGACAGCGGCATGCCGCCGGCCAGGCTCTTGGCAAAGCAGATCAGGTCCACCGCGACCTCGTGGTGCTGGCTGGCGAACCAGCGCCCGGTGCGCGCAAAGCCGGTCTGGATCTCGTCGGCAATGAGCAGGATGCCGTGGGCGTCGGCGATCTCGCGCAGACCCCGCAGGAAGGCGGCGGGCGCCGGCCGAAATCCGCCCTCCCCCTGCACCGGCTCGACGATGAAGGCGGCCACGCGCGCCGGGTCGATGCTGGTCTTGAACAGCTGCCGCAGGCCGTGCAGCGCCTGCTCGACGCTCACCGCATCGAGCGCGCTCGGGAACGGCGCATGGTGCACCTCGGCAGGGAACGGACCGAAGCCGCGCTTGTAGGGCAGCACCTTGCCGGTCAGCGCCATGCCCATCAGCGTGCGGCCGTGGAAGCCGCCGTCAAAGGCGATCACGCCGCTGCGGCCGCTGGCGGTGCGGGCGATCTTCACGGCGTTCTCCACCGCCTCGGCCCCGGTTGTGAAGAAGGCGGTCTTCTTCGCCCAGTCGCCCGGGGTCAGCGCATTGATGCGCTCGGCCAGGCGCACGTAGCCGGCATACGGCACCACCTGGTAGGCGGTGTGGTGGAACTGCTCCAGCTGCGCCTGCAAGGCCGCCTGCACGCGCGGGTGGCGGTGGCCGGTGTTGAGCACGGCGATGCCGCTGGCGAAGTCGATGTAGCGGCGGCCTTCGACGTCCCACAGCTCGGCGTTCAGCGCGCGCGCGGCGAAGAAGGGTTCCAGCACGGCCACGCCGCGTGGCGTGGCGGCCAGGCGGCGGGCCTGCCAGTCGGCGTTGGTGGAGCAGTCAGATGAATAGGTCATGGTGGAGATCACATGGGGAAGCCGAGCGCCTTGATGCCGCGGATCCAGGCGCGTTTCCAGCCGCCTTCGGCATCGGCGCCGTCGAAGGCATGGAAGGTGATGCGTGCGCCCAGCCAGCGCAGCGGCTCGGGCGGGATCCAGCTGGGGCCGCGGCGCGCGATGTCGAGGTGGCGCTCGGGGCCGGGTCGGTCCAGCAGCATGTTCAAGCCCATGCGCGCACCGAAGCGGCTGGCGCCGATGCCAAAGCCGGTGTAGCCGGCCACGAACACCGCCTTGCCGCCCAGGTAGGGCCTGGCGAACACCGAACCGCGCGAGCAGTAATCGATGGGGCCGCCCCAGGCATGCGAGAAGCGCACATCGGTCAGTTGCGGAAAGGTGCGGTAGAAGGCCTGCGCCAGCCGGTGGTAGGTGGCCACGCGGGTGTCTTCGACCGGCTCAGGGTCACCGTC
>JBDHSJ010000090.1:0-14510 GCA_039808065.1 Burkholderiaceae bacterium
CACGCGCTCGTGGGGGTTCTGGTGGGGCAGACCGAAGAAGGAAGGCATGGGGTAAGGCTTTCGCTTGGGGAGGTTCAAACGCCGTCCGCGCTTGTGGCGCAGGGGCGAGGAGCACGTTCAGGGGCCTTGGAAGCCACCCGAACGCAGAGTGATCACGAGGGTATCGCGGTGGCCGCGCGCCGCCCCATCGGGTTGGATGGGGGTGGCTTCGTGAATCATGCGGGGGTCGTCCAGCAGCAGCAGGCTGCCGGGCTCGGTCAGGGTGAAGCGCTGGCCGGCCGGGCCTGCAGCTTCAAACACACGGGTCTCGCCGCCCTTGATGTGCTGGCGCGCCAGCAGCAGCACGGCCACCAGGTCCACACCGTCGCGGTGCGCGCCTTCGGGGGTGGGGCGGCCAATGCCGCCTTCGGTGTCGATGCGAAAAGGGTGGGCCTCGACGAACCAGGGTTGGTCGCCGCGCAGGCGGCTGGCGCTGCGTGCGAGGCGGCGCAGCAAGGCCTGGAAAGCGGGATGGGCGGCCATGGCCGGATCGATCGGTTCGTACCAGCGCTCGATGCCGCCGTGCAGGGCGTTGTAGTCCAGGGGCTGCCAGTGGGCGCGGCGCGGGGTCTGGGTGATGGTCTCGCCGTCGACCACGAAGCAGCTGTGCCGGCGTGCGCGGTAGCGGCCGCCGTCCTTCAAGTAGCCATCCGGGCGCAGATCGTCCCAGAAGCCCTGCAGCGCCAGCAGTTGTGCCAGGGGGAGTTGCAGCCATTCCGCTGTGCCGTGGGGCGCCAGCACCGCCTGGCCCGATTGCAGCAGGGACTCATCGGCCGCGCTGGCGGCCACAAAGGGCGGCTGAAACATCAGGCCGTGCCGCCGTGCTTGTCGGCTTCCGAAGTGAACGCGTCGGCATAGAAGCAGTCGTCGGGCAGGCCGGCAGCGGCGTAGTCGCGCTTGGCGGATTCGATGACGATGGGGGCGCCACAGGCGTAGACCTCGTGACCCCCGAGTGCGGGGAAGTCCTGCAACACGGCTTGATGCACGAAGCCCGTGCGGCCGCTCCAGCCGTCCTCGGGCAGGGCGTCCGAGCAGACCGGCACGTAGCGAAGCCAGGGCAGACGCGCGCAGGCCTCTTTCACCCAGGTGTCGAGGTACAGATCGGCCGGGCGGCGGCCGCCCCAGTACAGGTTCACCGGGCGCGTGTTGCCGTCGGCTTCCAGTTGCTCGATCAAGGCCTTGATGGGCGCAAAGCCGGTGCCGCTGGCCAGGAAGACCATCGGTTTGTCGGACTCGCGGCGCAGGAAGAAGCTGCCGAACGGACCCTCGGCGCGCAGGATGTCGCGCTCCTTCAGATTGGCGAAGGCGTGGTCGGTGAACTTGCCGCCCGGCATGTGGCGGATGTGCAGCTCGATGGCCGGCGGGTCGCCCAGATGGGCTGGAGCCGTGGCCATCGAGTAGGCGCGGCGGCTGCCGTCGCGCAGGATGAACTCCAGGTACTGGCCGGCATGGAACTGGAAGTTCTGCGTGGCCGGCAGTTGCAGGCGCAGGCGCAGTACATCGGGCGCGGGCTTCTCAGCGGAGATCACGCGCACTGGCAGCTTCAGCACCGGGTGCAGGCCCTCGGCCGGCACGCTGCGCGCCTCGATCGTGCAATCGGTCTGCGGCGTGGCGCAGCAGGTCAGGATGTAGCCGGCGGCCTCCTCCTCGGGGCTCAGGGCCTTGGCCTGGTGCACGCCGTGGATGACCCGGCCTTCGAGCAGGCGGCTCTTGCAGGAGCCGCAGGCGCCGTCCTTGCAGCCATAGGGCAGGCCGATGCCTTGCTCGATGGCGGCGGAAAGAATGGTGGCATCGCGCGGCACGTCAATCGTGCGGCCGGCGGGTTGGACGGTGACGGTCAGGGTCATGGAAAGAGGGCAGGGGAAACCTAGACTGGGCGGCGATTGTCCGGGAGGAATGCAGGCGATGCGGGTCTTGGTGGTGGGTTGCGGGGATGTGGGGCAGCGCCTGCTGCGCTTGGTGCCAGGTGGCGTGCAACTGTTGGTGCTGGCACGCGCGCCTGAGCGCTTGGCCGCCTGGCGCGCGCAAGGCGTGCGCCTGCTGCGCGGCGATCTTGACGATCCGCCCAGCCTGCGCCGCCTGGCCGGCCTGGCCGATGCGGTGCTGCACTTGGCGCCGCCGCCGGGACAGGGCGAGGGCGACCCCCGCACCGCGGCCCTGCTGACTGCGTTGGCGCGTGGGCGTGCGCCCCGCGCCTTCGTCTACGTTTCCACCACCGGCGTGTATGGCGACTGGGGCGGGGCGCGGATTGATGAGACCGCCGCACGCAAGGCCCAGACGGAGCGGGCACTGCGGCGGGTGGATGCCGAGGACCGCTTGCGTGAATGGGCACGGGAGCAGGGCGTGCGCCTGAGCCTGCTGCGGGCGCCCGGCATCTACGCCGCCGACCGCGAGGGCCACCCGCGTGAACGCTTGCTGGCCGGCCGGCCGGTGCTGCGCCCCGAGGACGATGTGTTCACCAACCACATTCAGGCCGATGACCTGGCACGTGCCTGCTGGCGCGCCGTTTTCCTGGGCAAGCCGCTGCGCGCCATCAATGTGGTGGACGACAGCGAGCGCCGCATGGGCGATCACTTTGATCGGGCCGCCGACCGTCTGGGCCTGCCAAGACCGGCGCGCATCAGTCGCGCCGAAGCGCAAGCCCAGATGACGCCCATGCAGCTGAGCTTTCTCAGCGAAAGCCGGCGCATCGGTAACCAGCGCCTCAAGCGCGAGCTGCGCCTGCGCCTGCGCTACCCGCTGCCCGAATTCGGCTGGTAAGGCTTACTTCTTCTTCAGCACGTGGACGAATTCGTCCTGCTGCTGCGCCTGTTCGATCAGCTCGTGGCCGGTCTGGCGGGCAAAGGCCTGGAAGTCGCGGGTCGAGCCGGGGTCGGTGGCGAGGATGCGCAGCACCTGGCCGCTTTCCAGCTCGGCCAGCGCCTTCTTGGCCTTGAGGATGGGCAGCGGGCAGTTGAGGCCACGCACATCCAGTTCGCGGTCGATGGCTTGGGTCATTCGAAGAACTCGGGTTCGATGCCGCGCTGGCGCAAGAAAGTGGCCAGGGCCTGGCCCGTGCCTTGCGGCCAGCAGCGGACTTGTTGCGGGGGATAAAGCTTGTATTCGGCCAGCTCCGGGCTGAGCACGATCTCGCCAGTGGCAGGCACGTGATAGGCCACGATGACTTGATTCTTCTTCTGGAAATCCCACACGCCCAGCAGGCGCGGAGTGGCCACAGCCTGCAGACCGGTCTCCTCAGCCACCTCGCGCAGGATGCCGGCCTCGGGGCTTTCGCCCGCCTCCATGAAGCCGGTGATCAGACCAAAGAAGCGCCCCGGCCAGGCGGCATTGCGGGCCAGCAGCAACTGGCCTTCGCGGTCCACACACTCCACCACCGCGGCCAGCACGGGTGTGGGGTTGTTCCAATGCGTGAAGCCGCAGGCCGGGCAGCGCAAACGGGTCTTGGTTCCGCCATCCTCGAGCAACTCGATGTGGGCCAGCGACGTGGCGCAGTCCGGACAAAACTTCATGCCGGAAACACCCCGGTGGAAAGGTAGCGGTCACCACGGTCGCAGACCACGAAGACGATGGTGGCATCGCGCACCACGCGGGCGATCGACAGGGCCACGCAGCAGGCCCCGGCGGCCGAGATGCCGGCGAACAGGCCTTCCTCGCGCGCCAGGCGGCGCGCCATCGCCTCGGCGTCGGACTGGCTCACAAGCACCAGTTCATCCACCCCGCGCGGGTCGTAGATCTTGGGCAGATAGGCCTCGGGCCATTTGCGGATGCCGGGGATGCGTGAGCCCTCTTGCGGCTGTGCGCCAACGATGCGCACGTCGGGCTTCTGCTCCTTCAGGTAGCGCGACACCCCGGTGATGGTGCCGGTGGTGCCCATGGCCGACACAAAGTGCGTGATGCGGCCGCCGGTGTCCTGCCAGATCTCGGGGCCGGTGGTTTCGTAATGCACGCGCGGGTTGTCGGCATTGGCGAACTGGTCGAGCACGCGGCCCTTGCCCTCGTTCTGCATCTGTTCGGCCAGGTCGCGGGCGTACTCCATGCCACCGCTGCGCGGGGTCAGGATCAACTCGGCACCGAAGGCCTTCATGGTCTGGGCGCGCTCGATGGAGAGGTCCTCCGGCATGATCAAGACCATGCGGTAGCCGCGGATGGCGGCGGCCATGGCCAGTGCGATGCCGGTGTTGCCGCTGGTGGCTTCGATCAGGGTGTCGCCGGGCCTGATCTCGCCACGCTCCTCGGCGCGCTTGATCATGCTGATGGCGGGGCGGTCCTTCACGGAGCCGGCCGGGTTGTTGCCTTCCAGCTTGGCCAGCAGCACATTGCCACGGCTGTCGGCGCCCAGCAGGCGCTGCATGCGCACCAGCGGGGTGCGGCCGATCACGTCTTCCAGCGTGGGGTAAGGGATGCTCATGCGAAGCATTGTGCCGGCCGTCGCAAAGACTTCGTTTTGCTATGGCAGAATCGCGCCCCTCCGAGCAAGGCGATGCCTTGCCAGCAATCTGCACACGGATTGCTCACCTGCCCAGGTGGCGAAATCGGTAGACGCAGGGGACTCAAAATCCCCCGCCGCAAGGTGTGCCGGTTCGAGTCCGGCCCTGGGCACCAAGATTCCCGCTCATACACTCACGCCGCCCCAAAACCCGGGGCGCGCTGCTGAGTCTGCCCATGCCCCCAATGATGCCCGTCACAAAGGCCTTGATGCTGATCTGCGTCGGCATGTTCTGCCTGGGTGAACTGTGGCCCTATTTGGCGGGCTGGCTGGCGCTGTACCCGATCGCCTCGGGCTTCTTTCTCCCCTGGCAGCCGCTCACGTACGCCTTCCTGCATGGCGACGTGCTGCACCTGTTCTTCAACATGCTCGGCCTGTGGATGTTCGGAACCGAACTGGAGCGTGTGCTGGGTCAGAAGCGCTATGGGCAACTGCTGCTGGCGGGTGTACTGAGCGCGGCGGCGGTGCAGCTGGTGTTCACGGCGGCGATTGGCAGCAATGTGCCCACGGTGGGCGCCTCCGGCGCCCTGTATGGCCTGCTGCTGTGCTTTGGCATGCTCTTCCCGGAGCGGGTGATCATGCCGCTGTTCCCGCCCATCCCCATGAAGGCCAAGGTCTTCGTGGCGGTGTTCGGCGGTTTGGAACTGCTGATGGGGCTGACGGGCGGCGGCGGCGTGGCGCATTTCGCCCACCTGGGCGGCATGCTGGGCGCCTACGGCCTGATGCGCTACTGGCGGCGCGGACGCTGAGCGAACACCCAGGCACGCCCTGCGTGCTCACCGACGCATCGAGAAGGATTCACCACGTCCGCCGTGGTGAACGCGGCCTGAAAGGCCGCTGAATCAGAGCGCCAGGCTTTGCAGGTATTGGCGGAAGCCTGGGCCCAACTGAGGGTGCGCCAAGGCCAACTCGACATTGGCCTCCAAGAAGCCTTCCTTGCTGCCGCAGTCGTAGCGCCGGCCCTCGTAGCGGTAGGCGAACACTTTTTCACGGCGCAGCAGGCCGGCGATGCCGTCGGTGAGCTGGATCTCGCCGCCGACGCCACGCGGCTGGTTGGCGATCTCGCGCAGCACACCCGGCGTGAGGATGTAGCGGCCCGCCACCCCCAGGCGTGAAGGTGCGTCTTCTGGCGCAGGCTTCTCAACGATGCGGTTGATGTCCATCAGGCGCTCGTTGACCTCGGTCCCCGCCACGATGCCGTAGCGCCGCGTGTGCTCGGCGGGCACTTCCTGCACCGCAATGATGCTGGCGCGCCACTCGGCAAATTGCTCGGCCATCTGTTGCAGGATGGGCTTCTCGCCCACCATCAGGTCATCGGCCAGTAGCACGGCGAAGGGCTCGTTGCCGATCAGGCGCTGGGCGCACAGCACGGCATGACCCAGGCCCAGGGCCTGGGCCTGGCGGACATAGATGCACTCCATGTCGTCCGGCTTGACCGAACGAACGACGTCCAGCAGTTCCTGCTTGTTGGCCTGCTGCAGCGCCACCTCCAGCTCGAAGGTCATGTCGAAATGGTCCTCGATCGGGCGCTTGTGGCGGCCGGTGACAAAGATCATTTCGCGCACGCCCGCCGCATAGGCCTCTTCGACCGCGTACTGGATCAGCGGCTTGTCCACCACCGGCAGCATCTCCTTGGGCTGGGCCTTGGTGGCTGGCAGGAAGCGGGTGCCGAGCCCGGCAACGGGAAAGACGGCCTTGGTGACGGGTGCGCTCATGGGAGTCCTCAGCCCAGGCGGGCCAGTTGTTCGCGTTGCTGGGTCAGCTGGGTTTCGAAGTCGGCCAGGCGTTGGCGCTCCTGTGCGACGACGGCCTCGGGGGCGCGGGCCACAAAGCTTTCGTTGCCCAGCTTGGCCTGTGCCTTGGTGATCTCGCCTACCAGTCGGGCGACTTCCTTGGCCACGCGGGCACGCTCGGCCTCCAGATCGATCTGCACTTCCAATGCCAGGCGGGCCTGACCCAGCACCAGCACCGGGGCCAGGCGGCTGGCCTCGGCAAAGGCGGTGTCATCCAACACGCGCAGCTCGCTGAGTTTGGCCAGGGCCTTGAGCAGGGGAGCGGCTTCGCTCAAAAAGGCGGTGTCGCCGCTCACCAGCAGGGGCACGCGCTCGGCCGGGCTGAGCTTCATCTCCGAGCGCAAGCTGCGGCAGATGCCAACGGCCTCCTTCAGGCGTGCAACCCAGGCTTCCGAGGCTTCGTCCAGCTTTTCCGGTTGCGCCTGAGGGTAGGCGGCGCTGACGATGCGGCGGCCGTCGTCGGGCTTCTTGCGGTCCGCCACCACGGCCACCGTCTGCCAGAGCTCTTCGGTGATGAAGGGTGTGATGGGGTGCAGGGCGCGCAACACGGTTTCGAGCACGCGGATCAGGGTGCGGCGCGTGCCGCGCGCGGCGGCCTCGTTGCCGGCTGCCTTGGCTTCCTGCAATTGGACCTTGGCAATTTCCAGGTACCAGTCGCAGTACTCGTCCCAGACGAAGCTGTAGAGCGAGTTGGCGACCAGATCGAGTCGGTAGTCCTCGAAGGCCTTGGCCACTTCAGCCTCGACGCGCTGCAGGCGGCTGACGATCCAGCGGTCGGCCGCACTGAAGTGGTTGAAACCCGGCGGGCACACACCGCCCGGGTGCTCTTGGAAGCCGCAGTCCTGGCCTTCCGTGTTCATCAGCACGAAGCGGGTGGCGTTCCAGAGCTTGTTGCAGAAGTTGCGGTAGCCCTCGCAGCGCTTGCTGTCGAAATTGATCGAGCGACCCAGTGTGGCCAGCGAGGCAAAGGTGAAGCGCAACGCGTCGGCGCCGTAGCCGGGGATGCCCTCGGGGAACTCCTGCTCGGTGGCCTTGCGCACCTTGGGTGCGGTTTCGGGCTTGCGCAGGCCGGTGGTGCGCTTGTCCAGCAGGGGGGCGAGCTCGATGCCGTCGATCAGATCGACCGGATCCAGCACATTGCCCTCGCTCTTGCTCATCTTCTTGCCGTGCGCGTCCAGCACCAGGCCGTGGATGTAGACATGGCGGAAGGGCGGTTTGCCGGTGAAGTGCTTGGTCATCATGATCATCCGGGCCACCCAGAAGAAGATGATGTCGTAGCCGGTGACCAGCACCGAGCTGGGCAGGAACAGGTCCTGCTCTTGCTCGTTCAGCGTTGAGAAGGGCACCAGGGCCGACGAATACCAGGTGTCGAGCACATCGGGGTCGCGCGTCAGCGTCTTGCCGGGGGCCTGGGCCTGCGCCTCGGCTTCGCTGCGCGCCACGTAGACCTTGCCGTCCTCGTCGTACCAGGCCGGGATCTGATGGCCCCACCAGAGCTGGCGGCTGATGCACCAGTCCTGGATGTTCTTCATCCACTGGTTGTAGGTGTTAACCCAGTTTTCGGGCACGAACTTCACCTCGCCCGATTCGACTGCCTCGATCGCGCCCTGGGCGATTGACTTGCCGCTCGTGCCCGGCTTGCTCATGGCGACGAACCACTGGTCCGTCAGCATCGGCTCGATGACCTGGCCGGTGCGGGCGCAGCGCGGCACCATCAGCTTGTGCTTCTTGACCTCGACCAACAGGCCTTCACCCTCCAGCTGGGCCACGATGGCCTTGCGGGCGGCGAAGCGGTCCTGGCCGACGTAGGCAGCCGGGATGTCCGCGGCCTCATGGGCGCTGACCTTGGCCTCCAGATCGAAGATCGTCAGCATCGGCAGGCCATGGCGCAGGCCGACCTGGTAGTCGTTGGTGTCGTGCGCGGGCGTCACTTTGACGACACCGGTTCCGAAGGCCTTGTCGACGTAGTCGTCGGCGATCACCGGCACCAGGCGGCCGGTGATGGGCAGCCGGACCTGCTTGCCGATCAGATGGGCATAGCGATCGTCCTCGGGGTGCACCATGACGGCGGTGTCACCCAGCATGGTCTCGGGGCGGGTGGTGGCCACCACCAGGCTCTCGGAGCCTTCGGCCAGCGGATAGCGGATGTGCCAGAGCGAGCCATCCTCTTCTTCGCTTTCGACCTCCAGATCGGAGACGGCGGACTTCAGGACCGGGTCCCAGCTGACGAGGCGCTTGCCGCGGTAGATCAGCCCTTCCTCGTACAGCTTGACAAAGGTATCGGTCACGGTGGCCGAGAGCTTTTCGTCCATCGTGAAGTACTCGTGCTTCCAGCTCACCGAGGCGCCCATGCGACGCATCTGGGTGGTGATGGTGTTGCCGGACTCTTCCTTCCACTCCCAGACCTTGGCGACGAAGTTCTTGCGGCCCAGGTCATGGCGGCTCACGCCCTGGCCCTGCAGCTGGCGCTCGACCACGATCTGGGTGGCAATGCCGGCATGGTCGGTGCCCGGTATCCACAGGGTGTTGTGGCCCTTCATGCGGTGCAGCCGGGTCAGCGCGTCCATGATGGTCTGGTTGAACGCATGACCCATGTGCAGCGTGCCGGTGACATTGGGCGGCGGCAGCTGGATGCAGAAGCTGGGCTTGGCCTTGTCCAGGGTCGGGGTGTACAGGCCTTCGCGCTCCCAAGTGGGGCCCCAATGGGCTTCCAGGGCGGCAGGTTCAAAGGACTTGGCGAGTTCGGTCATGGCGCGAATGGGGACTGCGGCCCAGAGCGGGCCAAAGGGAGGCGGATTCTAGGGAGGGGCGGGGCCTGCGGCTGTGCTGGCCGGCAGGTTCTGGAGCTGCGGCTCCAGGCTCGCGGGCTGCCGGCCTCGGGGCCCTGCCTACACTGCGCCGCCACAACATCGACACCCGGAGACCCCCATGTTCGACGCCGTCATCACCGGCACCGGCCTGTACCGGCCGCCGCACCAGATTTCGAATGCCGAGTTGGTCGAGGCCTTCAATGCCTACGTCGAGCGGCATAACCGTGAGCATGCGGCCGCGATCGCCGCCGGCGAGCGCGAGGCCCTGCAGCCCTCCAGCGTCGAGTTCATCGAGAAAGCCAGCGGCATCAAGAGCCGCTACGTGATGGACAAGCAGGGCGTGCTGGATCCGGCGCGCATGTACCCGCGCATTGCGGCCCGGCCGGACGACGCCCTGTCGCTGATGGCCGAGATCGCCGTGGACGCTGCACGCCAGGCTTGCGCTGCCGCGGGGCGGCAGACCTCCGACATCGACGCCGTTTACTGCGCCGCCGCCAATATGCAGCGCGCGTACCCGGCCATGGCCTGCGAGATCCAGGCGGCACTGGGTGCCAAGGGTTACGGCTTCGACATGAACGTGGCTTGCTCCTCGGCCACTTTCGCCATTGAGCAGGCGGTCAATGCCGTCAAGGCCGGCAGTGCGCAGTGCGTGCTGGTGGTCAACCCCGAGATCACCTCGGCCCACCTGGAGTGGCGTGACCGCGACTGTCACTTCATTTTTGGCGACACCTGCACGGCGGTGCTGATCGAGCGCGCTGATCAGGCCGTCAGCCCCGAGCGGTGGAAGGTGGAGGGCACGCAGCTCGCCACCCAGTATTCGAACAACATCCGCAACAACTTCGGCTTCATGAACCGCTGTGAGGACAGCAACTGGCAGGAGCGCGACAAGACGTTCCGGCAGGAGGGCCGCAAGGTCTTCAAGGAAGTGGTGCCGATGGCGGCTGCCCACATCGAGACGCATCTGCAGCGCCTGGGCTTCAAGCCGGCGGACATGAAGCGCTTCTGGCTGCACCAGGCCAATCTGGGCATGAACCAGCTGGTCATGAAGAAGCTGGTGGGCGCCGAGGCCGGCTCCAGCGTGGCGCCACTGATCCTGGACGAGTGGGCCAACACCGCCTCGGCCGGTTCCATCATTGCCTTCCACGAGCACCGGGCCGATCTGCAGCCTGGCGACCGTGGCGTGATCTGCTCCTTCGGCGCCGGCTACTCGATCGGCAGCGTGGTCCTCACCCGCCAGTAGCCGAGGCCGCGCTGGCGGCGGGCGCCGGGCTGCCGATCCAGGCGCGTGCCGCGCTGCCGGCGAACTCTTCGTAGAACCACTCGCCATCCAGCTGCACCAGCCCGTCTTCCGGGGGCTGCAGCGGGGCGGGGGCGGCGCTCTTGAGGGCGGCGCGCAGCGTGTCCACCCAAACCGGCAGGGCCAGGCCGCCGCCCGATTCGCGCTCGCCCAAGGAACGGGGTTGGGGGTAGCCGATCCACACCGCAGCAGCGCGTTGCGCCTGGAAGCCCACGAACCAGGCATCCACGGCGTCGTTGGTGGTGCCCGTCTTGCCGTACAGGTCCTGGCGCTGCAGCGCCGCGCTGGCGCGCGCGCCGGTGCCCTGCAACATCACCCCATTCAACAGCTGGGCCGTCATGAACGCATTGCGCGCTGAAATCGCCTGCGCGCGCCGCGGCTCCGCGGCGCTGTAGAGCAATTCGCCCTTGCTGTCGGTCACCTTGGTGATCAGACGCGGTTCCACCTTCTGTCCGCCGGCGGCGAAGACCGCATAGGCACGCGCCATCTGCAGCGGGGTGGCGGCGCCCGAGCCCAGTGCCAGCGTCAGGTTCAGGGGCTGTCGTTCGGCCTCCAGGCCGAACTGAGCGGCCCAGGCGCGCACCTCCTGCGGGCCTAGTTCCTGCACCAGGCGAATGGTGGGCATGTTCTTGCTGCGCGCCAGGGCTTCGCGCAAGGTGAGCTCGCTCAGGTATTCGCCGTCATAGTTCTGAGGGCTCCAGTCGCCGATGTGCAGGGCCTCGTCGCTGACAAGGGTCCGTGCGTGCGCCCCCTTCTCGATCGCGGCCGAGTAGACGAAGGGCTTGAAAGCGGAACCGGGCTGCCGGTAGGCCTGGGTGGCGTGGTTGAACTGCAGGCGTTGGAAGTCGAATCCGCCCACCAGCGCCCGGATGCTGCCGTCCTGCGGATCCAGGCTCACCACAGCGCCTTCGGCCTGTGGCCGCTGCGCGAGCTGCCAGCGCCCAGGTGCCAGTTCCTGCACGCGCACCTTGGCCCCGCGCTGCAGGCGCTTGGCCACCGGCACCTGGGCGCCGATGAAGGGCAGGGCGGGACGCAGCGCCGCGCCGCTGAGCGCCACCCGGCGTCCATCGCGCAGCTGCACCTCCAGCCCGTCGCGGCTCACTGCCCGCACGATGCCGGCCAGTGCGTCGTCGATATCTGGGAAGTCGCTGAAGCTGGCATCGTGGATGTCGCCGTCAGCTTCAAGCTCGGCCATGCCTTCTTCAACGCCGCGGTAGGTCTGACGTCGCTCCAGCGCCCACAAGGCCTTGTGCAGCGCTTGGTGGGCCGCCAGCTGCTCGTTCGCCATCAGCGTGGTGTGGGCCACCAAGCCGCGGGTGTAGAGCTCCTCGCCGTAGCGCTCGAACAGTTCCGCCCGCACCATCTCCAATGCGTGGTCGGACTTGCCAGCCAGGGCGGAGGGCTGGCGCAGTTTCAGCGGCAGCTTGCGCGCGGCTTCAGCTTGCGCGGGGGTGATCAGCCCCACCGCCTGCATGCGCCCCAGCACATGGTGCTGGCGCTTGATGGCGCGCGGCAGGTTGACGGCCGGGTTCACATGCTGCGGGTTCTGCGGCAGGCCGGCCAGCATCGCCAGTTCGGCAGTGTTGAGCTGGTCGAGCTGTTTGCCGAAGTAGCGCTCGGCGGCGGCGGCAAAGCCGTAAGAGCGATGGCCCAGGTAGATCTGGTTCATGTAGACCTCCAGGATCTTGGCCTTGCCCAGTTCCCGCTCCATCTTCAGGGCCAGCAGCATTTCCACCAGCTTGCGGCTGAGGATCTGCTTCTTGGTCAGGTACATGTCCCGCGCCAGCTGCTGCGTGATGGTCGAGGCACCCTGTCGGCGTTCGCTCCAGAGGTTGTTCCAGACCGCGCGCAGGATGCCGCTGAAGTCCAGGCCGGGGTGGTTCCAGAAGTCCACGTCCTCCACCGCCAGGAGCGCGTCCTGCAGGCCTTTGGGGATCTGGGCCAGGGGCACGAAGCGCCGACGCTCGCTGCCAAATTCACCCAGCAGCTCTCCCTCGGCGCTGAGCACCCGCAGCGGCTGCTTGGGCTGGTAATCCGACAGCGCATCCAGATCCGGCAGTTGCTGCCAGATGAAGGCGGCCGCCAGGGCGGTGATCAGGCACAGGGCGAGCAGGGGGCCGATGACCCAGTACAGCAGGCGTTTCAAGACAGGTGGAACCGGCAAGCCGGACAGGCCATGGGGGCGCGAATTATGCTGAGCCCATGTCCGCACCCCTGAGCTTCTACTGGCACGACTACGAAACCTTCGGTCGCAATCCGCGTTTGGACAGGCCGGCCCAGTTCGCCGGTATCCGCACCGACGCCGAACTCAACGAGATCGGCAGCGCGCTGATGCAGTACTGCCTGCCGGGCGACGACACGCTGCCCGATCCGGAGTCTTGCCTGATCACGGGCATCCTCCCGCAGACCTGTCAGCACAAGGGTGTGCCCGAGCCGGCCTTTGCTGCTGCCATCGAGCGCGAGCTGGCCATGCCCGGCACCGTGGGCTGCGGCTACAACACCCTGCGCTTCGACGACGAGTTCACTCGCCATCTGTTCTGGCGCAACCTGCTCGACCCCTATGCCCGCGAATGGCAGAACGGCTGCGGCCGCTGGGATCTGCTGGATTTGGTGCGTGCCGCGTACGCGCTGCGTCCGGAAGGCATCGAATGGCCCTTGGGCGATGACGGGCGCACCAGCTTCAAGCTGGAGAAGCTCTCAGCCGCCAACGGCTTGATCCATGAGGCGGCGCACGATGCCCTGTCCGACGTGCGCGCCACCATTGCACTGGCGCGTTTGCTCAAGCAGCGGCAGCCTCGCCTCTTTGACTTCGCACTCAAGCTGCGCCGCAAAGACGCCGTCTGGGCCGAGGTGGGAGAAGCGCCGCGGCCACTGCTGCATGTCTCAGGCATGTACGGGGTCGAGCGCGGTTGCCTGGCGCTGGTCTGGCCGCTGGGCATGCACCCGCGCAACAAGAACGAGCTGATTCTCTGGGACCTGGCCGCTGATCCGGCCGAACTCTTCGACCTGCGCCCCGAGCAGATCCGCGCCCGGCTGTTCGTACGCCAGGCCGACCTTCCCGAGGGCGTGCTGCGCCTGCCCATCAAGACCCTGCATGCCAACAAGTCGCCCTTCGTCGTGAGCAGCCTGCAGACGCTGCGGCCGGAGCTGGCCGAACGCTGGGGCCTGAACTTGCCGGCGCAACTGGGCCACGCCGAGCTGCTGCGCGGGCGCGGCCGCCAGCTGGACGGGCTCTGGTCCGAGGTCTATGCCAGCGCCTCCGACGAGCGAGCCGACCCCGAAGCCGATCTGTACGGCGGGTTCGTGGGTGACGCCGACCGGAAGGTTCTGACCCAGCTGCGCGGCTGGAGCCCGGCCGAGCTGGCCGAGCGCGCGCGCTCGGGTCGTCTGCACCTCGCCGCCCCGCGCCTCGAAGAGTTGGTGTGGCGCTACCGCGCCCGGCACCAGTCCGAGCACCTGGATGCAGGCGAGCGGCAGCGCTGGCTGGCGCAGCGTTCCCGTCGTCTGCACCTGGGTGAAGGCGGGGGACTGCCGCTGGCCGACTACCTCGAGCGCCTGGATCAGCTGCAGGCCCAGCACGAGGATGAGCGCAGCCAGGCCCTGCTGGAGGCGTTGGTGGACTGGGTGGAAGGGATTGCGCCGCCGCATCCAGATGAATTGCGGGATAGCGCCGCTTGACCGCCCCACTTCTTGGGTGAAGATCGCCCCATTCCCCTGCCAGGAGCCGTCATGACCGACCCCCTCGCCGCCAACCGCCTGCAGGCCCTGCTGGTGCGGTCCCCCGTGGCCGCCGCCTTTGTCAGCCAGGGGCAGTTCACGGTCGTCAGCGAACCCTTCAACCATCTGTTCGGTCAGGGTGATGACCATGACCTGGGCAGTCAGCCCGTTCGAGGCGTGTTTGTGTCCGACGCATCCCATGCCGCCGTGTCCGAGCGCCTGGCAGCGGCCTATCAGTCGGGGCAGCCGCTGAACGAGGAAGTCGAATTCGTGCGGCGCGACGGCGGCCGCTTCTGGGGCAAGCTCAGCGCCAGCCCGCTGGACTGGCAGGAGCCCAAGGGCGAGGCGCTCTGGATCGTCGAAGACGT
>JBDHSJ010000091.1:0-14498 GCA_039808065.1 Burkholderiaceae bacterium
CCCAGTTCGCGCAGAGCCTGCAGCTCGGCCGCACTTTCGATGCCTTCGGCCACGATCAGGCAGCCGGTGGCGCGTGCAAAGCTGCACAGCGCGGCTGCCAGGGCGGCGCGTGACGGGTCGCCATGGATGTTGCGGGTCAGGCTGATGTCCAGCTTGATCTGCTGCGGGGCCAGGTTCAGTACATGGCGGAAGCTGGCGTAGCCGGCGCCCGCATCGTCGATGGCCAGTTGCAGGCCGCGTCGCTGCAGCGGCCGCAGGGCTGTCACCAGTGCTTCGTAGTGTTCGACGGCCGCGTGCTCGGTGATCTCAATCACCACCCGCTCCAGCGGGCAGCCCTCCAGCAGGGCGGACAGGCCCGGGTGCAGCAGGGTGCTGGGTGAGGCGTTGATGGACAGATAGGTTGGCGCCGGAATGCGCGCCAGCGGGGCGAGGGCGGCGGCAATGGCCTGCAACTCCAGCTCGGCACTGCAGCCCAGTTCGGCGGCCTCGGCAAACCACAGGTCGGGCGTGCGCGGCGGCAAGGTGCAAAAGCGGGCCAGGGCTTCGAAGCCCACCACATGGCCGCGCGCAACGTCCCGGATGGGTTGGTACACCATCTGCAGCGCACCATCCCGCTGGGCGGCACAGATGCGGGCGCGCGCCTGCGCCCTCTGACGGGCGGACTCCAGCTCGGTGCTCAGGCCATCGGCCACCAGGTCGGCCAGCACCCGCATCAGGCGCAGGTCGCGGGCGCGCAGGCTGGGGTCAGCCAGGCGGCTGAAGCAGCAGAAGGTGCCATACAGCGAGCCATCGCGCAGTCGCAAGGGCACGCTCAAATGTGCGCCCACCGGCAGGGCGCGGGTAGCGGCCAGGCGCAGGGCCTCGGGTAGTTGGCGGGCATCGTGAATCAGCTCCGGCAGCCGGCCATCCACCACGCGTTGGCAGTAGCTTTCTTCCAGGGGGTCGAAGCCGCCGACCTGCAGCAGGGCTGCCGATTCGGTCTGATCGATCTGCCGGAACCAGCGCCGGCCATCCTTGAACTCGGACACGAAGGCGGCCTCCATGTCCAGATGGGTGCGGATGGCCCGCAGGCAGCGCTGCAGCAGCTGCGGTGTGTCCTCGCCCTGGGGGCTCAGCAGCCCGCCCAGGCCCTCGCTCGAAAGGCTTCGCATCGGTTCCTCCCCGACTGGCTGTGCACACGACTGCGACGCCGGGGGCGTCGCTCGGCCTTTGCGGCTCTGGAGGCCGAGTAGAGCGCAGGCCTCGCCTTCCGTCCAGCGCGGCGACCGCGCCATGAGGGCGCGTCGGTGCGGGCGGGCGGCTGCTAGATTGCGCCGCCAACTTCAGGGGGAACGATGAAGAACGTCATGGGGGCGCTGCTGCTGGCCGCGGCCACGGCCGCGCCGGCGCAGGCCGAGCGCAGCCTGCTGATCCAAGGCAGCCTGACCGAGCAGGGCGAGTTGCAGCTGCGCTACCAGCCGCCGCCGGGCGTGCAGGAACTGCCCTTTGCCAAGCTCCAGGAGCACGGCCTGGCGGCCTGGCGAAAACAGCTGCAGCTGCAGCCCGACGCTTGCACCGAACTGCTGCCCTCGGCCCTGCGCCTGCGGCCGGGCTGCGTGGCGGCCACGCTCACCATCCGGCCGCAAACCCTGCAGGCCTATGCGGTCTATCAGCCCGCCGAACCCCTGAGCGATGGCCAGGGCGTGCTGCTGCACACCGGCCACTATCTGGTGCTGTTGCCCGACACCGCACTGCACTGGGAATGGCGGGCGCCTTGGGTGGCCGAAGGCGGCACGCTGCGCGCACAGGGCCCGGTGGTGCGGCAGCTCAGTGCCGAGCAAGTGAACCAAGCCCTGGCCCAGCAGGCCCGCGAGGGTTCGCTGCCCGAGCAGCTGGGCCTGTGGGACTACCTGCTGCTGGGCCGCAGCGAACTGCAGCGGGCGCCCGGCGCCGTGCTGGACGGGCGCCTGGGTGCCGAACGTGTGCATCAGCTCCGGCAGTTGCTGGCGCAGATTCACGCCGATTACGCGCAGGCCTATGGCGACGCGCCGCCGGGCGGGCTGGTGGTTGCGGTGGCCAGCGAGCTGCGCGGCTATCACGGTGACACCACGGTGGGGCCCATGATGCGGCTGCGCCTGCCGATGAATGCGGCGGCTCTGTCGCAGGCCGACCTGCAGTACTTCCTGGCCCATGAGACGGCGCATTGGTGGAATAGCGGCCTGTACAGCAGCGACGAGCTGCGGCCCTGGTTGCATGAGGGCCATGCGGAGTGGCTCGCTCATGTGCAACAGCGCCCCCACCACCCGCAGGCGGATTGGAACGCCCGGGTGGAGCGGGCCTTGAACGCCTGTCTGCGCCTGCGTGCAGGGCAGGTGGCAGCGGGGTTGCCTACCGGTCGCAAGAGCCGTGAGGATTACGACTGCGGCATGAGTCTCTTCCTGACGGCACAGGCCCTGCGCGCCCAGCGCCAGCCCGATGCATCCAGGGGCCTGCAAGGCCTGGCCAGCCTGCATGCGGGAGCGGCCAGGCTCACCGTGGAGCGGCTGTTGGAATGGGCGGACGGACCGCTCGCGAACCCGGCCGAAGGGGCGTTCGGTCGGCTGCTGCTGGACCCGGAACAGGAGTTCAGCACCGGCTTGAGCGAGCTCCTGCAGCGCCTCGGGGTGGCCCGGGCCGAACGGCTGCAAAGCAGTGAAGCCCTGGGCCTTGCCGACCGGCAAGCGCGGGCAGGGGACTTGCTCGCGGATTTGATGCGTGCGGATTGCGCGGGTGCCGTGGGCTTCTGGACGCTGGACGATGGCTTCAAGCTCGATCCCAGACTCAGCTGTACGCGCCTGCCCCGCGAAGGCAAGGTGATCGCTCTGCAGGGCCAGTCTTTGCTCGAGCGGCCGCTGGAAGCGCAGGCGGCAGCGGCTGCGGCCTGCCGAGAAGGCGCCTCGGTCCAACTGAGTCTGCAGGGTGGAGGCACCGTGGTCTTGAACTGCCCGCAGGGCTGGGCGCGTGAACGCCCGCAATGGCAACTGCGCCTGCTGCCCGGGGCGCACCAACTGATCGGCCTGTAGCCGCGCCAGCCCCAGCTCGATGGGGGTGTCCTCGATACTCCGGGTTTCGCGCCGGCACTGGCGCCGCCTCTCCCACAAGGAGCCCCCATGTTCAAGAAGATCCTCATCGCCAACCGGGGTGAGATCGCCTGCCGTGTCGCCGCCACCGCGCGCCGGATGGGCATTCAAACAGTCGCCGTCTATTCCGAGGCTGATGCCCGGGCCCAGCATGTGCTGGCCTGTGACGAGGCAGTGCTGATCGGCGGCCCGGCGCCGCGTGATTCCTATCTGCAGTGGGAGCGCATCCTGGCGGCTGCCAAGGCCACGGGCGCGCAGGCCATCCACCCGGGCTACGGCTTCCTGAGCGAGAACGAGGGCTTTGCGCAGGCCTGCGCGGACGCTGGTGTGGTCTTCATCGGCCCGCCCGCCTCGGCCATTCTGGCCATGGGCCTGAAGGCTGAGAGCAAGCGGTTGATGGAGGCGGCCGGCGTGCCCCTGGTGCCCGGCTACCACGGGGCCGACCAGGACCCGGCGCTGCTCAAGCGCGAGGCCGATCGCATCGGCTATCCGGTGCTGATCAAGGCCAGCGCCGGCGGCGGTGGCAAGGGCATGCGCGCGGTGATGAACGGCGACGAGTTCGACGCTGCGCTCGCCAGCTGCAAGCGCGAGGCCATCAACAGCTTTGGCGACGATGCGGTGCTGATCGAGCGCTATGTGCAGCGCCCGCGCCATATCGAGATCCAGGTGTTCGGCGACACGCAAGGCGACTGCGTCTACCTGTTCGAGCGCGACTGCTCGGTGCAGCGCCGTCACCAGAAGGTGCTGGAAGAGGCGCCCGCGCCGGCCATGACGACCGAGCGCCGCCGTGAGATGGGCGAGGCCGCCGTAGCCGCCGCCAAGGCGGTGGGCTATGTCGGTGCCGGCACGGTGGAGTTCATTGCCGAGCAGGATGGCCGCTTCTACTTCATGGAGATGAACACGCGCCTGCAGGTCGAGCACCCGGTGACCGAGGCCATCACCGGCCTGGACCTGGTGGAGTGGCAGTTGCGTGTGGCCGCCGGCCAGCCGCTGCCGCTCAAGCAACACGAACTGAAGATCCACGGCCATGCCATCGAGGCGCGCATCTGCGCCGAGAACCCCGAGGCCGGCTTCCTGCCGGCCACCGGTTCGCTAGATGTACTGCGCTGGCCGGCGCACAGCAGCTTCATGCGTGCCGACGTGCGCGTCGACACCGGGGTGGTGGAGGGCGATGCCATCAGCCCGTACTACGACTCGATGGTGGCCAAGCTGATCGTCTGGGGCGAAGACCGCGCCCAGGCGCTGGCGCGCCTGGATGCCGCGCTGGCCCAAACCCACATCGTCGGCCTGCAGACCAATGTCGCCTTCCTGCGCCGCTGCGCCGCCACGCAGAGCTTCGCCCATGCCGACCTCGACACCGGCCTGATCGAGCGCGAGCGCGCCGCCCTGTTCGGCCAGCCCGGCCTGCCGCTGGACGTGGCCGCCGCTGCCGTGGTGGCGCACACCCTGGCGCTGGAGGCCAGCACCCAGGACGCCGACCCCTGGAGTCGCCGCGACGGCTTCCGCCTGACCGGCGACGCCGTGCGCGGCTTCGACCTGGAGCTGGATGGCCAGCACCATGCCGTGCAATTGCGCCGCCTGCACCGCGGCGGCATGCAGCTGACGGTGGGTGGTGAGACCTTTGCCTTCGCCGTGGACTCCAGCAGCCTCGAGCGCCATGTTCTGCTGCTGGGCGAGGCCCTGGACCTGCGCCGCATTCCCGTGCACACCTATGCGCGTGGCGAGCAGGTGACGGTGTTCGCCCCGCAGGGCAGCGCCACCCTGACCGAAATCGATGTCATCGCCCATGCCGGCGAGGGCGGCGGCGCGGCCGGCCGCCTGACGGCCCCGATGCCGGGCAAGCTGGTCGCCCTGCATGTGAAGGCGGGCGATACGGTCAAGGCCGGTCAGGCCCTGGCAGTAATGGAGGCCATGAAGATGGAGCACACCCTGAACAGCCCGCGCGATGGCAAGGTGGCCGAGCTGCTGTATGCAGTCGGCGACCAGTTGAGCGACGGCGCCGAGCTGCTGCGCCTGGAGGATTGAGATGGCACTTCCGACCCGGGTCACCCTCTGTGACGTCGGCCCGCGCGACGGCCTGCAGAACGAGAAGCAGCTTGTGGCCACCGAGCACAAGGTGGAGCTGATCCAGCGCCTGCAGGAGGCCGGCATCCGGCGCCTGGAAGCGACCAGCTTCGTCAGCCCCAAATGGGTGCCGCAGATGGGCGACAACGTCGAAGTCATGCGGGGCATCGCTCGCCGCCCCGATGTGGCCTATGCGGTGCTGGTGCCCAATGCCAAGGGCCTGGAAGCCGCGCTGCCGATGAAGCCCGACGAGATCGTCGTCTTCACCGCGGCCAGCGAGGCCTTCACGCAGAAGAACATCAACTGCTCGATCGCCGAGAGCATCGAGCGCTTCGCCCCCGTGGTGGCCGAAGCCAAGGCACGCGGCATCAAGGTGCGTGCGGCGTTGAGCTGCGCGCTCGGCTGCCCCTATGAGGGGGAGATCCACCCCGACCAAGTGGACCGCGTGGCCGCGCAGCTGAAGGCGATCGGTGTGGACCACATCGGCGTGAGTGACACCATCGGCGTGGGCACGCCGCGCCGGGTGCAAGCGGCACTGGAGCGCGCCCTCAAGCATTTCCCGCTGCAGGAGGTCAGCGGCCACTACCACGACACCTACGGCCAGGCTCTGGCCAACGTCTACGCCAGCCTGGAGCTGGGCGTGGCCACCTTCGATGCCAGCGTCGGCGGCCTGGGCGGTTGCCCCTATGCCAAGGGTGCCACCGGCAATGTGGCCACCGAGGACATCGTCTTCATGCTGAACGGGTTGGGCATCGAAACCGGCGTGGACCTGGACGGGCTGGTGGACGCGGCCGAGTTCATCAGCAAAGTGCTGGGCCGCCCGCCGGTGTCGCGCGTGGCGCGGGCGGTGCTGGCCAAGCGCGCGGGCTGAATCACTGAGCGGCGCTGCCGCTCTGCGCCATCCAGCCTTCCAACAGCTCGCCCGGCATCGGGCGGGCAAACAGATAGCCCTGGCCTTCGTGGCAGCCCAGGGCCACCAGCTGGGCGGCCTGCTCCTCGGTCTCGATGCCTTCGGCCAGCACCTGCATGCCCAGACTGCGGCCGAGGTTCACCACCATGGCGGCGATGGTCGAGCCGGCCGCCGAGCTCTGCGCTTCCTGCACGAAGGCGCGGTCGATCTTCAGGCGTTCAACCTGCAGCTGGCGTAGCTGGCTGAGCGACGAGAAGCCGGTGCCGAAATCGTCGATGGCGACGGTGGCGCCGGTGGCGCGGATGTCGGCCAGCACATGCAGCACCATGTCCACGTCTTCCATGGCCATGGATTCGGTGATCTCCAGCTCCAGCGCATCACCGGGTACCTCGGCGTCGCGCATCGCGGCCTGCAGGGTGGGGATGAAGTGTGGGTGGCGGAACTGCGCGAGCGAGATGTTCACCGCCATGCGGAAGTCCATGTAGCCGAGCTCGCGCAAGCGGGCCACCTGGAAGCAGGCGGTGCGCAGCACGAACTCGCCGATGGAGATGATCAGCCCGCTCTGCTCGGCCAACGGAATGAACTGGTCGGGCGGCACGAACTTGCCTTCTTCATTGCGCCAGCGCAGCAGGGCTTCAGCACCGACCACCTTTCGGGTGGGCAGGTGCACCTGCGGCTGGTAGACGACGAAGAGGCGGCGCGCCTCGAAGCTGGCGCGCAGGCCCTTGAGCAGCTTGAAGCGCTCGCGGGCGTCCACGCCCATTTCGGCGCTGAAGTACTGGGCGGCGCCGCGGTGCATCAGCTTGGCGCGCTTGAGTGCGATGTGGGCGTCCAGCAGCAGTTCCGAGCCGAGCGCGCTGCTGTCGGCCAGGTTCACCAAGCCCGTGGTGGCCGACAGCTGCAGGCGTTCGCCGGCCACCGTGAAGGGCTCCACAAAGACACTGGAGACACCCTCGGCATTGATGCGTTCGGTCGGCCCCATCAGGCCGAAGGTGTCGGCCGAGATGCGCGCCATCTCGGCGCGTTCGCCCAACTGATCGGTCAGACGCGCGGCCACGGCCTGCAGCACCTGGTCGCCAAAGCGGTGGCCGAAGGCGTCGTTGATGTCCGAGAAGTCGTCGATGTCGATCAAGGCCAGCGACAGGCCCTCGGGCGCCTGCAGGTGCTTTTCCAGCAGCTCGATGAAGCGGTTGCGGTTGGGCAGCTGCAGCAGCTGGTCGTTGTAGGCGTGGTCGAGCAACTGGCCGTACATGGCCACGTTGTCGAAGCCGATGGCCACCGTGGAGCTGAAGGTGTGCAGCAGCGGCAGCTCGGCCTCGTCGGGCTCGCGGCTGAGCAGGGCGTGCATCACCAGGCTGCGCTCGTTGGAGAGCCGGAAGTGCAGGGTCAGCGGGTTGCCGATATGCGGCTGGCCAAACCCAAAGCTGCGTTCAATGGCATCCCGGCTGGCGCCGGCATCCAGCAGGCTGAGGCTGGCACCCATCAGCTCGGCAAAGGGGCCAAGGGCACCGACGATGCGAGCCTGCTCGACGGCGTCGGAGCGATGCTGCACACACACCAGGCCGGCGGGCGGGCTCTCAAACAAGCCGCACAGATGTTCAAGCGCGCACTCGGCAAAGCGCGGCAGGGTGCGGATCTGGCTCAGCTCGTTGGCGGCCTGCAGGATGCGCGAGACACCGCGGCGGCCCACTTGCAGCTCGCAGATCTGCTTGTAGGAGCGGATGGCGGCGGTCAGCACCGTGTACAGGCGCGTCCGCGTCAGCTCACTCTTGGTCTTGTAGTCGTTGATGTCCAGCGAGCGCACCGTCTCGATCTCGGGTGCGTAGCCGGGTTGGCCGGTGCGCAGCACGATGCGGGTCGCATCGTGGCAGGCGTCGGCGCGCATGTGGCGCACCAGCTGCAAGCCGGCATCCTCGCTCTCCATCACCACGTCGAGCAGGGCCACGGCCAGATTGGGTTCGCGGGCCAGCAGCTCGCGCGCCTGGGCGGCCGAGCTGGCATGCAGGAACTCGAGCTTGCGGCCTTCGATCAGCAGGCCTTGCATGGCCAGCTCGGTGGCCTTGTGGACGTCGCTGTCGTCGTCAACGATCAGCACCCGCCAGGGCGCGCCGGCGTGCTCGTCCGCGTGGGCATCGTGCTCGTCGATGAGTTCGAGCACATCGTCGTCGGGATCGAGCCGCGCGTCAGAGGACTGAGAGAGGTCGGACATGCTGGCGTGTTACGGACGGTTCGTTGGAGTATGCGCCAGTTCATGTGGCGGCCAGGGGGCCGCGCTCCCCGGGTTTAGCCGGGTTTGCGGCGGCCTTTGGCGGCCCCCCGTCCGGGTTGTCCCTGCTCGCGCGGGGGCAGTCCGGTGTGCTGGGTCAGCAAGGTGCCGGCACGCGGCCGCTGGCTGGTCTTGGCGCCGGGTTTGACCGAGGGTGTGCTGTTGGTGCGACGCGCACTGCTGTAGCTGCCGTCGGTCTGCGGCTGCCAGCTCGGGATCAGGTGGTGCTTGCCGTTGCCGATCAGGTCGGCACGGCCCATGTCCTGCAAGGCCTGGCGCAGCAGCGGCCAGTTGTTGGCGTCGTGGTAGCGCAGGAAGGCCTTGTGCAGGCGGCGGCGCTTCTCGCCCTTGACGATGTCCACCGTCTCGCTGCTGCGTGTCACCTTCTTCAGCGGGTTCTTGGTCGAGTGGTACATCGCCGTGGCGGTGGCCATGGGGCTCGGGTAGAAGGTCTGCACCTGGTCGGCGCGGAAGCCGTTCTTCTTCAGCCAGAGCGCGAGGTTCATCATGTCCTCATCGCTGGTGCCGGGGTGGGCCGCGATGAAGTAGGGGATCAGGTATTGCTTCTTGCCGGCGGCGGCGCTGGCGGCCTCGAACAGTTGCTTGAAGCGGTCGTAGGTACCGATGCCGGGCTTCATCATCTTGCTCAGCGGCCCGCCTTCGGTGTGCTCGGGGGCGATCTTCAGATAGCCGCCGACATGGTGGGTCACCAGTTCGGTGATGTATTCAGGGCTTTCCACCGCCAGGTCGTAGCGCAGGCCCGAGCCGATGAGGATCTTCTTCACGCCCTTGATGGCGCGCGCCTTGCGGTAAAGCTGGATCAGCGGGCCGTGGTCGGTGTGCAGGTTCTGGCAGATGCCCGGGTACACGCAGCTGGGCTTGCGGCAGGCGGCCTCGATTTCCTTGCTCTTGCAGCCGATGTGCCACATGTTGGCGGTGGGGCCGCCCAGGTCGGACACCACGCCGGTGAAACCCTGCACCTTGTCGCGGATGTCTTCGATCTCGCGCAGGACGGATGCTTCGCTGCGACTCTGGATCACGCGCCCCTCGTGCTCGGTGATCGAGCAGAAGGTGCAGCCACCAAAGCAGCCACGCATGATGTTGACGCTGAAGCGGATCATTTCCCAGGCCGGGATCTTGGTGGCGCCGTCGTGACGGCCGTGTTCGTCCGCATAGCGCGGGTGCGGGCTGCGCGCGTAGGGCAGGTCGAACACATGGTCCATTTCGGCCGTGCTGAGCGGGATCGGCGGCGGATTCAGCCAGACGTCTCGGACCGACGGGCCATCACCATGGCGCTGCACCAGGGCGCGCGCATTGCCCGGGTTGGTCTCCAGGTGCAGCACGCGGTTGGCGTGTGCGTACAGCACCGGGTCGCTCTTGACCTGCTCGAAGCTGGGCAGCCGGATGACGGAGCGCTCACGCGGTGGGGTGACGGCGCGCGCGTCGGTCTTGGCCACGGTGCGGCGCACGATCTGGATCGGCTTTGCCTCTGTCTTCGGGGCTTCAGCGGTGGCGCACGCCGCGCCCTGCGCGCTGCCGGTTTCCTCGGTGGTGGCGTAGGGGTTGATCAGTTCATCCACCTTGCCGGGTTGATCGACGCTGCTGGAGTCGATCTCGTACCAGCCGGCCAATGCCGGGTCGTCCACGCGGCGCATGAACGCCGTGCCGCGGACGTCGGTGATGGATTCGATGGGCTTGTTCTGCGCCAAACGATGGGCGATCTCGATGATGGCGCGCTCGGCGTTGCCGTAGAGGAGCAGATCGGCCTTGCTGTCCACCAGGATGGAGCGGCGCACCTTGTCGCTCCAGTAGTCGTAGTGGGCGATGCGGCGCAAGGACGCCTCGATGCCCCCGATGATCACCGGCACGTCCTTGAAGGCTTCCTTGCAGCGCTGGGTGTAGACCAGCGTGGCCCGGTCCGGTCGCTTGCCAGCCTCGCCGCCGGGGGTGTAGGCGTCGTCGCTGCGAATCTTCCGATCGGCCGTGTAGTGGTTGATCATCGAATCCATGTTCCCGGCCGCCACGCCGAAGAACAGCTTGGGCTTGCCCAAGGCTTTGAAGGGCTCGGCCGAGTTCCAGTCCGGCTGCGCAATGATGCCGACGCGAAAGCCTTGGGCTTCCAGCGTGCGCCCGATCACCGCCATGCCGAAGCTCGGGTGGTCCACATAGGCGTCGCCGCTGACGATGATGATGTCGCACTCGTCCCAGCCGAGTTGCGTCATCTCTTCCCGGCTCATGGGCAGGAAGGGCGCCGGGCCGAAGCGCTTGGCCCAGTAGGGTCGGTAGGCCGTGAGCGCGCGCTCGGCCTTGGGCGGCTTCACAGTCTGGTGGCTGTGGGCGTCGTCGCGGGTCAGGGTGGCGGTCACGGGCAGGCCTTGGCTTTCGGGCAAACCCGCAATTGTCGTTGGGCGCCGCCGTTTCCAGTGGAAGCCCCTGCGCAATGGCGGGGCTTGTGGCGTGCTTAGTTGGGGGCCTGGGACTGCACGCAGGCGAGGAGGCGGGCGCGCTCAGTCGCTGGAATGGCCGGCAGCAGGCTGGCGCCCTGGTGGGCCAGGCCTTGCAGGTAAGCCTCGCTGGCGGCCTCGGCCACCTGCGTCAAGTCGAAGGTGCTGGGCTGCAGCAGCCATTGGTGCAGCAGGCCGTGGCACAGGGCAACCAGGCCGATGGCGGCCTGACGCGTGTCCAGCGTGGCCGGCAGCTGGCCGGCGCGCACGGCGCCGTCCAGATTGGCCTGGTGCCGTTCCACCCAGCGCTGATGGGCTTCCACCTTGCGCTGCTGCAGGGCCGCCAGTTCACCGCTGAACTCCAGCTTCTGCAGTGCGATTTCGAACACCCGACGCGTCCGCGTGCAATAGGCTGTGAGGTGGAACAGGTGCAGCAGGCTCCAGCGCAGCGCCGCCAAGCCAGGTTGTTGCAGGCAGGGGGCGTCGGGGGGGGCGGCTTCCAAGGGCAGGGTGGCGCGGTCCATCATGGCCGTGAACAGCTCGGCCTTGTTCTTGAAGTGCCAGTAGACGGCGCCGCGCGTCATGCCGGTGGCGCTGGCAATGTCCTGCAGCGAGGTGTGCGAAACCCCTTGGGCGTGGAACAGCTGTTCCGCGGCGTCGAGCAGCTTCTGTCGGGTTTCCAGGGCTTCCTGTTTTGTCTTGCGCACCATGAGGGCAATTCTAGGCTCGTTTACATACATGCGTGAATGTATGTAGACTCCGCCGCCTTGCTCGCCCCGATGGACCGGAGGGTGTCGAAGCGGTGCGATCTGCTTCGTCGTCTCGGGTGAGCCAAGCCCTGCTGTCATCGCCGCGCACCCCAGCGTGCCGCCCGAAAGGATGTCCCGTGATCTCTGCCTCGAAGAAGAAGCCGCTGGCGCGGCCCGTGTTGCTGTCCCTCCCCTTGCTGCTGGCCCTGGCCGCTTGCGGCCAACAAGGCGGCAACGCCCAGGCGCAGGGGGGCGGCATGCCGCCGCCGGCCGTGGGCGTGTTGCAGGTGCAGCCCCAGGCAGTGAACCTTCAGGTGGAGCTGCCCGGTCGCGTCGAGGCGCTGCGCACCGCCCAGGTGCGGGCGCGCGTGAACGGGGTGGTGCAGCGCCGCCTGTTCAGCGAAGGCGCCGAGGTGCGCGCCGGCCAGTCCTTGTTCCAGATTGACCCTGCCCCCTACCAGGCCGCGCTGGAAGCCGCTCAGGCCCAGCTGGCCAAGGCCCAGGCCAACGTGGCGCAGGCCGCGGCGCAGGCCGAGCGCAACAAGCCCCTGGTCGAGGCCAAGGCCATCAGCCAGCAGGAATACCTGGCCTCGGTGGCCGCCGCCAAGGCGGCTGAAGCCGATGTGGCCGCCGCCAAGGCGGCCGTGCAAACCGCGCGCCTGAACCTGGACTACGCCGCCGTCAAGGCGCCGATCGCCGGCCGCATTGGGCGCGCCTTGGTCACGGAGGGCGCCCTGGTCAGCGCCGTGGAGGCCACCCAACTGGCGCTGATCCAGCAGACCGACAAGGTCTATGTGAACTTCACCCAGAGCGCCAACGAGGTGCAGGCGCTGCGCCAGGCCCTGGCCGCGGGCCAGTTGCGCGCGGCGGGCAAGGACGCCGCCCAGGTGCGCGTGCTGCTGGACGACGGCCGCGAAGCCAAGGAGCCGGGCAAGCTGCTGTTCACGGATCTGAGCGTCGACCCTGGCACCGGCCAGGTGCAGCTGCGCGCCGAGGTCCCCAATGCCCAGGGTCAGCTGCTGCCGGGCCAGTTCGTGCGTGTGCGCCTGGTGCAGGCTGAACTGCCCGCGGGCATGCTGGTGCCTCAGCAGGCGGTGACACGCGGCAGTCAGGGCGACACCGTGCTGGTCGTCGGCGCCGACAACAAGCCGCAGCCGCGTCCGGTCAAGCTGGGCGGCAGCCAGGGGTCCAACTGGGTCGTGCTCGATGGCCTGAAGCCCGGCGAGCAGGTCATCGTCGATGGCTTCCAGAAGATGTTCGTGCCTGGTGCGCCGGTCAAGCCCGTGCCCTGGACGCCCGCCGCTTCCGCGCCGGCCTCCGGCCCCGCCTCCGCTGCCAGCCGCTGATCGGAGCCTGACCCATGCTGTCCCGCTTTTTCATCGATCGGCCCATCTTTGCCTGGGTGATCGCGCTCTTCATCCTGGTGTTCGGCGCGCTTTCCATCACCAAGTTGCCGGTGGCGCAGTACCCCACGGTGGCGCCGCCCTCGCTGGTGGTGTCGGCCTTTTATCCGGGCGCCTCGGCGCGCACGCTCGATGAGTCCGTGCTCGCCGTGCTGGAGCAGGAGCTCAACGGCTCGCCGAACCTGGCTTACATCGAATCGGTGTCGCAGGCCAATGGCAGCGGCACCATCACGGTGACCTTCGAGCCCGGCACCAACATCGACCTGGCGCAGGTGGAAGTGCAGAACCGCCTGTCGCGCGCCGCGCCGCGCCTGCCCGCGGCGGTGGTGCAGCAGGGCGTGCGCGTGGACAAGGCGCGCAACAACTTCCTGCTCTTCGTCACGCTGTCCAGCAAAGACGGCCGCCTGGACCCGATCGCCCTGGGCGACTACGCCGCCCGCTCCATCATTCCGGAGCTGCAGCGTCTGCCCGGTATCGGCCAGGCCCAGCTGTTCGGTACCGAGCGCGCCATGCGCATCTGGATCGACCCAGCCAAGCTGCGCGCCTACAACCTGAACGCCACCGAGGTCAACGCCGCCATCCGCGCCCAGAACGCCCTGGTGCCCGCCGGCGCGATCGGCGAGCTGCCCAATGTGGGCAGCCAGACCGTCAGCGCCACCGTGGTGGTGAAGGGCCAGCTCGACTCGGTCGAACAGTTCAAGGCCATCGTGCTGCGTGCCAACCCGGATGGCTCCACCGTCCGCCTGGGCGATGTGGCCCGCGTGGAACTGGGCGGGCAGGGCTATGGCAGCTACTCGCGCCTGAACGGCAAGCCCAGCACCGGCATCGGCATCCAGCTGGCGCCCAGCGGCAATGCCCTGGCCTCGGCCCAGGCGGTGAAGGACCGCATGGTCGAGCTGCAGCGCTACTTCCCCGAGGGCGTGGTCTACGAGATCCCCTACGACAGCTCGCGCTTCGTGCAGATCTCGATCTCGCAGGTGGTGCAGACCCTGTTCGAGGCCATCCTGCTGGTCTTCCTGGTGATGTACCTGTTCCTGCAGAACTGGCGCTACACCCTGATTCCGACCATCGTGGTGCCGATCGCCCTGCTGGGCACCTTCGCCATCATGTTGGGCCTGGGTTACTCCATCAACGTGCTGACGCTGTTCGGCATGGTGCTGGCCATCGGCATCCTGGTGGACGACGCCATCGTGGTGGTGGAGAACGTCGAACGCATCATGCACGAGGAGGGGCGCACGCCGCTTGAAGCCACCAAGAAGGCGATGGGCCAGATCTCGGGCGCCATCATCGGCATCACCGTGGTGCTGGTCTCGGTCTTCGTGCCCATGGCCTTCTTTGCGGGTTCGGTGGGCAATATCTACCGCCAGTTCTCGCTGTCCATGGCGGCCTCGATGCTGCTCTCGGCCTTCATGGCCCTGAGCCTGACGCCCGCCCTCTGCGCCACGCTGCTCAAGCCGGTGGAACCGGGCAGCGGGCACGCCAAGAAGGGCTTCTTCGGGTGGTTCAACCGCGGCTTCTCGGCCACCGCCAAGGGCTACGAGGGCTGGGTGGCCAAGCTGCTGCA
>JBDHSJ010000092.1:0-14421 GCA_039808065.1 Burkholderiaceae bacterium
CGGCGGCCAGGCCGCGCCGGCGCGCGCCGCCTCGCGCCAGGTCTCCAGCGGCAGCGGAATGCGCAGGCTCAGCAGCGCGCGGCGGGCGCAGCCGGGTGCCGCGTCACAGGCTTCGTCCTGCCACAGCCAGGCGCGGAAGTCGCGGTCAGGCCGGGCTTTCGGCGGCAGCTGGTCGGGGTCGGCCTGCAGCGGCAGCGCAAAGCCCGGCAACTGGCCGCGCCGCGCGCTCAAGAGTTCCAACGGGGCGCTCCACAGCTGGCGCCCCTGCGGGTGCAGCACCCGCACCTGCACGCGGTGCAGGCCGGCGAGTTGCAGCGCACCGCGCTCGCGCCCCTGCAGCGCGCCCTCCAGCGGCAGGCGCGCCACCGCGTAGACCACCGCTCCGGCGCTGGCACGCTGCCCCAGGCCCAGGCAGAGCTCGCGCCCGTCAGCCCAACGCGCGGCGCAGCCGCTCAGCTCCATCACGCGCTCGGCCTTGGTGGGGTCGTCGAAATCGATCGCCCCCACCGGCAGGCGCAGCGGTACCCAGCCCTCGGCATCGGGCGCCGGGCGCTCGGCGTTCAGCAGGGCCAGCTGTCCGCTGGGGTGGCGCAGGCGCTCGGCCAGCACCTCCAGCTGGCCACGAAAGCCGGCCTCGAAGGCATCGCGCTGGCGTTGCTTCTCATCCGTCAGCAGCTGCAGCGCCAGGGCTGCGCTGCCCGCCAGCAGAGCCAGAAACACCAGGCGGAGCAGCACGCGGCGGCGAAAGGCCGCCAGCGGCAGACGCGGCAGCTTGTCGAAGTGGCGGATCACCGCGCCGACCAGCGAAAGCCGCGCATCGGCACGTTCTCGAGGCCGTCAAAGCCGGGGTCGACGTCGCGCAGCGCGTCGCGGATGGTGGCCACATGCTTGCGCACGTTGTCCTTGCTGCGCCCGCTCTTGACCACGTCAAACAGTTCCTCGTAGCTCACCACCTCGCCGCGCCGCTCCAGCAAGGTGGCCAGGATGCGCTGGGCGGTGAGCGGCAGATTCAGCTTCTGGCCTCGCCACAGCGGGCTGCGCTGCCACAGCGGGTCCAGCGTGGGGGCGTCGTCGGCCGCGGCGGGCTTGTTGGCACGCAGCAGGGCCAGCACGGTCTCGATGAATTCGGCTTCCTCGAACTGGGTCTTCTGCAAGTAGTCCCAGGCATCAAGCGCTTTCATGATGGAGCGGTAGACGGCTGCCGGCATGGCGCTGACCACCAGCACCGGCGTGCCGAGGCCGCGCTTGTTGAGCGCGTTGATGAGCGCGATGCCGGCATGGCGCTCGCGGCCCAGCTCCAGATCGAGCGTGACGAGGTCGAAGCGCTGCGTGGTCAGCGCGGCTTCAGCGGCCTCGCGCTCAAAGAAGGGCTCGATCAGGGCATCGGGCCGCGCGGCGCGCAGCCATTGCTGCAGCTGGGCGCTGGTGGGGCGGTCGTCCTCGACGACGGCGATGCGGGGGGCGGCTGGGCTCATGGGGCGGATTGTCAAAGCCGCTGCGCTGCAGGAGCGCGGAAGCTTTCTTCCGCACGGGCAGCGCGCCCCCCGGGGTTGGCTACCGAATGGGGTCAGCCTCCCAGAGCTGGGCCAGCTTCTTGGGCACGCAGCACACCAGCTCGATGGCGTCGTAGTCCATGCGCCAGTAGCGCAGGTTCTTGTCGTAGGACTTCAGCAGCGCATCCGCCTCGTACCAGAAGCCGCTGTCGAAACCCTCCTCGACGGGGTTCAGGCGCCATTGCTGTGCCTGCCCCTGGGCCTCGAAGTGCAGCTGCACGGCGCCCCGCTCGTCGAGTTGCTGACTCAAGCGCGCCACTGGCGGCCCGCCCGCGCCGGCCAGCTGCTGCACCAGATCGGCATAGAAGTCGGTGCCCAGCGCGTCCTTGTCGCGGTCGATGAGCAAGGTACGCGAGGGCAGCAAGGCCTCGGTCAGTTCCAGCAGACTCCAGCGCGCATCCTGGCTGGCCCGGGCGCGCGCCAGCGCGCCGTCCGCATCCAGCCAGGCCGGTTCGATCTCTGCTGCCTGTAAGAAGGCTGCAAAAGCGCTCACCTGCTGCTCCGGCCCCTCGGCCTCATGGCAGCCGTCCCAGAGCTTGTCCAGCTTGCTCGGGCGCTTGGGCGCCCTCTCGCTCTTGGCGCCAGCCTTGGCGAGCAAGCGCTGCATGGGCCGGTGGTCCCGGCTCCAGTCGAACAGCGTGGAGTGGTCGAGGCGCGCATCCGCGTTGGCACCGGCCTCGAGCAGGCACTGCGCGGCCCGCAGGGCACCGGCTCGCACAGCCGCGCCCAGCGGGGTTTCCAGACGGCCATTGGGCACATCCAGCGACGCACCGTGTGCCAGCAGCAGCTCCAACCAAGCCTCATCGTTCCGTTGCGCGGCAATGTGCAGCGCGGTGTCGCTCGACGGAAAGTGCCGGCTGTCGGGCGACAGCCCGGCTCTCAACGCCTGCTCGGCATAGCGGCCGTACTCGCCAAAGGGCTGCCGCACCAGGGCCTGCAACACGCCCACAACGTTCAAGGGCGCCCCCGCCTGCAGCAGCGGCTGGAACAGCGGCGCGCGGTAGGGTTCAGACAGCGCAAGCTCCAGCGGGCTGATCCAGTGGGGCTCGTGGCCGCCATCGTTGACGCGGTCGACGGGCATGCCCGCCGCGAGCAGGGCCTGCAGCACCGGCAGGGGCAATGCCTTCTGGCGGGCTGCATCGCCCCGCAGGGCCTGCAGCAGGACCTTCGGGTCCGCCAGATCGGCGCCGGCCGCGATCAAGGCCCGCACGCGAGGCTCCAGGTCTTCGGTGTGCGAACGCAGCACGACGGCCAGGGCCGGACCGGCGCTGCTGACGAAATTCGGATCACCGCCCGCGGCCTTGAGCTGCGGAATCAGCGCCGCGTCGGCGTAGCAGAAGGCGCTGTAGTGGTTGCGATCCGTGGTCTTGTTGACATCGGCCCCCAGCGCGAGCAGGCGCAGGGCCAGTCCGTTCTGCTGCGCGCGCAGCGCGGCGATCAAGGGGGTGTTGTCATCGGCGTCGTAAGCATTCAAGTCCGCTCCCTGCGCGGCGGCCGCCTCCAAAGCTTGGAGTTCGCCGTTCTGAATGGCGGCAAACAAGGCCGCGGTGCTGGGGTTGTCTTGATCGCTCAATGGAGTCTCCGATGCGGTCGGTTGGCCGCAGCGGGGGGATTCTTGCCGCGCATTGGCTCTGGTTGCAGTCCAGCCCCCAAAGGCGCACGAACCGTCTGAACCTGAACCCCGTTGGTCGGAATCGAACAGATTGCGCGGTCAGTTCCCGAGCTGCGAGCGCTCCAAGCGAAGGCGCTCAGCACCTTCCCCGCATTCGGCGGAACACAAATCCAACCGGTTGGGGCAGGTTGTAGGTGTCTGATCAAACCCTATCGTGAACCGGGCCGCGCAAGCGCTGAAGCTCCCGTTCGAGGCGCCGCTCGGAGTCGGGGCCACAGGTGCTACCGATAACAGGCCTTGGACACACACGAGCAATGCGCTACGCGTCAGCTCGGCACCGCGCTCCAAAGTCAACATGGAAATGTTCGTCATGCCGCACCCAGGGCTTGCCCTTCATCCAGGGCAGATCCTTCAGACTGGCATCGATGGCAATCGCCCGCGCCTGATAGGCCGGGTCGAGGATCACGCGCGCGATTAGCGTGTTCAATTCACGGGCCGCCTCGCGCAACGCACGCAGCCACAGGGCCAGGGCCTCGAAGTCGATGCGGTAGTCCTGCCAGCGTCCCTGGGCATCGAACTCGATGTCGTAGCCAAAGCGCAGGGTCGCCGGTGTGGGCAGGGGCACGGAGCGGCCGGCGGCGTCGCGCACCGGCACGAACAGGTCGACCGAGAGGCCGTTTTGGTGCGTGCGGTGCGGCGGCATCGGGCCGCCGTGCTTCTTGCCGGTCTCGCCGTACACAAGCTGCAGCTCGGGCCGTTCGCGCTGCAGGGAGGCGAAGGACTGCGCCAGCACCGCCGCCACGCGCTCGTGCACATGGGTGCGGCCCAAGCCGGCGGCCAGCGGGCTGTAGGCGCGGAAGTTGGTGCCTTCGAGCGGCAGCTTGACCGCACCTTCGATGCGGCCCTGGGCCACCGTGCCAAAGCATTGGCTGGCGGCATGGCCGGCCCATGGCAGCAGCAGGAGCAATGCCACCGCGGCCATCAGGCCTGGCTGAGTGCGTGGGCATGCCGGCTCAGGCGGGCTGGCCGATGCGCGCGTAGACACAGGTGTTGCGCAACTCGCCATTGGGTGCGCGGCGCTCGTGACGCAGGATGCCCTCCAGTTCGAAGCCGCAGCGCTCGGCCACCCGGCGCGAGGCGGGGTTGTCGGCGTCGCACAGCAGCTCCAGACGCACCACGCCCAGGGTCTCGAACGCGAGGGTCGTGAGGGTGCGCACGGCCTCGGAAATGAAGCCGCGCCCGCTGTGCGAGCTGCGGCACCAGTAGCCCACCTCCAGTTGCGGCGTGGCCCAGACCGGTCGATGCAGGCCGGCGCAGCCGACCAGTTCGCCAGTGGCGCGTTCGATCAGCAAAAAGGGCAGGTCGCTGCGGGTCAGGAAGTTGGCCTGCGCCTGACGGCAGTAGGTCTCGGAGGCTTCGACGCTGGGCTCGGCCGCGGCCCAGGGCACCGAGGCGACAAAGCGCCGCAACTCGACCAGGGATTCGGTGACGGCGGCGCAGAGCATGGGCCCGTCGCCCGCACGCGGCGGGCGCAGCTCAAGGCGTTCGGATTGCAGGGCGGCGGGCAGGTCGAGCAGGAGGGGCTTGGACATGGTGCGGGACGGGGCTCGCGCGCAATGTAGGGCTTGCGCGCGTCCGAGCAGCGCGCCTGTCAGGGCAGCACCTTGGCTTCGGCCTGCCGGTAGGCCTCGGAATCGCGCACCTCCACCATCTGCTGCCACAGGCGCAGGGCGCGCTGGGGGTCGGCGTCATGGAAGCGGCGCGAGAACACGACGAAGTAGGCGCGTTGCTGCAGGATGGGTTCGAGCTTGCGCACGCCGCGCGCCAGCGCGGGGTCCAGGGCCTGCACCCGGTCGGCTTCGTGGGTCTGCAATGCGGCGGCATCGGCTTCGCCCTGCAGCAGCAGGTGCAAATTGCCCTCGGAGCTGCGCGCGGTCTCGCGCACCTTGAAGCCCTTGCCCCGCACCACCTGGGCGATAGAAAAGCCCGGCTGGGCCGTCACCCGCACGGGATGGGGCAAACCCATGAGCTGTTCGCCGTCCCATCGCGCGGGGCTGTCGCGGCGCACATACCAGCTGAAGTCGAAATGGCGCACGGCATAGCGCACATCGGGCGCACCGGCCGGCGGCGGGTAGACACCCAGTGACGCCCGCTCGGGCAAGTAGCTGATGCCGAACACCGCGTCCTGGTGACCGGCCTGGACGGCTTCCAGGCAGCGCCGCCAGGGCATGGGCTCCACTTGCATGCGGTAGCCGCTGCGGCTGCCCAACTGGGACAGGAACACATAGTCCAGACCGCTGCGCAGCGGTCGCCCCAGCGGGTCGGACTCGCGCCAGGGCGGGTGCGCGGTTTCGTTCACGCAGACGCGCAGCAGGGGGTGCGCGGCAGCAGCGGCCTGCGCCATCAGCCCAGCCAGCAGCCCCAGGGCCCAGCGGCCCCGGCGCCCGGGCTGGATCAAGGAATGGCGGGTACTCATGGGCTTGATGGGTGGCGCAGGTCTCAGCATAGAAGCAGAGCGCCCCGCCGCGAAGCCGGCTCAGGCCAGGGCCCGCACACAACCTTGCACACAGCCTTGCAAGTGCTCGATCAAGGCCCGCAGCGCGGGCCGCAGGCTGCGCCGCTCGGGCATCAGGAGCACCAGGGGCGTGGGCTCGCCCAGCCAGTCGGGGCACAGCCGCTCCAGGCGTCCGGCCTGCAGATCGGCGGCCACATCGAGTGCGCTCTTGTAGGCGATGCCCTCGCCGGCGACAGCCAGGCGGCGTACCGCGTCACCGTCGTCCGCCGCCAGCGGGCCGCCGACCTCGATGCTCAGCGACTCGGGGCCGCGCTCGAAACGCCAGACGCGGTGCAGCTGGTCCTGGATGGCGAAGCACAGGCAGTCGTGTTCGCGCAGCTGTTCGGGGTGCGTGGGTCGGCCGCGGCGTTGCAGGTAGGCGGGCGCGGCCACCAGCAGGCGGCGGTTCTGCGGCGCCAGCGGCAGGGCCACCAGGCCGGAATCGGGCGGGGCGCCATAGCGCAGCGCCAGGTCCAGCTGTTCGCGCAGCAGGCCGGCCAGGCGGTCGGCCACCTGCAGGCGCAGCTCGATGCCGCGGTGCTGGTGGCGGAATTCGAGCAACCAGTCCAGCGCCAGGTTGCGGCCCAGGTCGGACGGCAGGGCCACATGCAGCCGGCCCTGGATCTGGCAGTGCCCAGCGCACAAAGCCTCGTGACCCTGGGTGATCAGCTCCAGGCCCTGCTCGCAGGACTGCAGGAACTGCTCGCCCGCCAGCGTGAGGCGCAGCTGGCGGGTGGAGCGCAGGAACAGCGGCAGGCCCAGCTCGGCTTCCAGGCGCTTGATGGCGGCGCTGACCGCCGCCGGGCTCAGGTTCAACGCCCGCGCGGCCTCGGAAAAGCTGGCGGCGCGGGCCGTGCGCACGAAGAGCTGCAGGTCCTGGAGGGCTTTCATCAGCTTATTTTCAAACAGTGTTTGAAACTGAATGAATCGTTCGCTGCTTTTTCTTCTGATTGCAAGCAGACACAGTCCGCCCATCGCAACCGGAGAGCCCGAACCATGAAAGCCATCGCCTACCAACACAGCCTGCCCCTCACCGACCCCCTGTCCCTGCAGGACGTGGACCTGCCCGCGCCGCAGGCCCAAGGCCATGACCTGCTGGTCGAGGTCAGGGCCATCGCCGTGAACCCGGTGGACCACAAGATCCGCCAGGGCGTACAGCCCGAGCCCGGCCAGTGGAAGGTGCTGGGCTGGGACGCCGCCGGCGTGGTGCGCGCGGTGGGCGAGCAGGTCACGCGCTTCAAGGTGGGCGACCGCGTCTGGTACGCCGGCGCCATCGACCGCCCGGGCAGTTACGCCGAGCTGCAGTTGGTGGACGAGCACCTGGTGGGCGCCATGCCCGCCAGCCTGGACTTCGCGAGTGCGGCCGCGCTGCCGCTGACCACCATCACGGCCTGGGAGCTGCTGTTCGAGCGCCTGGGCGTACCCCAAGGGGGCGGCGCGGGGCAGAGCCTGCTGGTGATCGGCGCGGCCGGCGGCGTGGGCTCCGTGCTGGTGCAGCTGGCACGCCAGCTCACGCAGCTCACCGTGATCGCCACCGCCTCGCGCCCCGAAACCGAGGCCTGGGTGCGCGAACTGGGCGCCCACCATGTCATCAACCACCGCCGCCCCTTGGCCGAGGAGATCCAGCGCCTGGGCCTACCCGCGCCGCAGCTGGTGGCCAGCCTGACCGAGACCGGCCAGCACTTCGCGCAGATCGTCGAGCTGCTGGCGCCGCAGGGCAAGCTGGCGCTGATCGACGACCTGCAGCCAGGTCAGCTGGACGTGATGGCCCTGAAGCGCAAGAGCCTTTCCTTGCACTGGGAAATGATGTTCACGCGCTCGCTGTTCAACACCGCCGACAAGCTCCGCCAGGGCGAGCTGCTGAGCGAGGCCGCGCGCCGGGTGGACGCCGGCACCCTGCGCAGCACCGTGGGCGAGCATTTCGGGCGCATCAACGCCAGCAATCTGCGGCGCGCTCACGCGCTGCAGGAAAGCGGCACGGCGCGCGGAAAGATCGTGCTGGAAGGCTTCTGAGCGCGCGGCGCCCCCTCAGGGCGCGGCATGCCCGGCCTACTCCAGGGCGCGCGCCTCGGCCTGCCGGTAGGCGGCCGAGTCGCGCACCGCCGCGATGTCGCGCCACAGGTCCAGCACCTGGCGCGGGTTGCGCCGCCAGTAGGCATGCGAGAACACCGTGAAGTAGGCGCGCTCCTGCAACAGGGGCTCCAGCTTGCGCAGGCGCGCCGCCAGGGCGGGGTTGGCACGCAGCACCCGGTCGGCCTCGTTGACCTGCAGCGCGGCCGCCTGCACATGGCCACGCGCCAGCTTCTCCAGGTTGGCTTCGGCCGTGCGCGCACCCTCATCGGCCTTGAAACCCAGCTCGCGCACCACGCTGGCGATTGAGTACCCCGACTGCACACCCACCAGCAGACTGTCAGCCGGCAGCCCGCTCAGGCGCTGGCCGTCCCAGCGCAGCGGGCTGGCCTTGACCACATACCAGCTGTAGCGGTTGTGGCGCAGGGCCAGGCTGGTATCCAGCGCGCCACGCCGGGTCGGGAACACGCCCAGCTCTTCGCGCTCGGGCAGATGGCTCATGCTCAGCACGGCATCGCGCTCGCCGTTCTTCAGCTCGGCCAGGCAGCGCTTCCAGGGCAGCAGGGCGATCTGGATCTGCAGTCCGCTGCGTTTGCTCAGCAGGTCCAGGAAGACGAAATCCAGGCCCTCGCGCTGAATGCGGCCCTCGGCATCGGCCATGCGCCAGGGGATATGGGGCACGTCGTTCAGGCACACGCGCAGGGTGCGGGGCTCTTCGGCATGGGCCGAACCCACACAGACCCACAGCATCAGCAAAAGGGCACGCAGCAGATGGCGGAACTGGCGCATGGGGGTTCCCGGCGGGGCGATGGGCGCAGTGTCGCGCCTGCGCGGCGGCCCGGGCATGGAAGAAGATCGGCCCGCCGGAAGACTGCCAGAAGCGCCGACCCCCACCACCCGCATGCCCCACCACTTCAGCTTCGTCCGCCATTGGCAGCACGCGCCGCTGGCCCATTGGGTGCACCGGCCGGATGGCGCGGGCGGCTTCACGCCACCGGCGCCTGAGCCCATTCCCCACCGCGGCTACGTGCTGCTGCAGGTGGCCTGCGGCGCGCATGAGCTGGTGTTCAGCTCGCCCGCGCAGCTGGACCACTGCATCGATGTGCTGGCACGCCAACCCCTGCCCACCACGCGCCAGCTCTCGGCCCAGCGCGGCAGCGGGGCCGGGCCGAATGGGCATTGGCTGAGCCGCTTGCCGGCGGCGCTGAAGGCCCCGCGTCGGCGTGCCGAGCTCGTCGACTTGCTGCGGGCCGTGCGCGCTGCAGCGGTGGTGGACGGCCGGTTTCGCATCGAGGCCTGAACCCGGCCGCGGAACTTTTCTTCCGCGCCCCGCCCCACACCCTCCCACCCCCGGCATGGCGGCCTCGCGGCCCCCAAGGGAACCATGGCGGCACCGCAACCGGAGCCGACCATGAACGAGACGAACACCCTCCAAGACCCCCTGCCCCCCAAGCCCCGCCTGCGCGAGCAACTCGCCGAGCTGGGCCAGGGCCTGCAGGCCGCGCTGCAGTCGCGCACCCTGCGCCGCAGCGCCTTGGCCCTGGCCGCCGTGGCCGCGCTGTACGGCGGCACGAGCTGGTTGCTGCAGCAGGTGCAGACGGTGCCGCGCGGCAACGTGCTGGTGCGCAGCGGCCTCGGCGCCCCCGAGGTCATCCAGGACGGCCGCGCCTGGGTGCTGCCCGGCCTGCACGAGGCCCGGCTGCTGCCGGCCCGCGACCTGATGATCCGCCGCAGCGGCTCGCTGGCCGTGCAGACCGTCGAGGGCCTGTCGGTCGGCCTGGAAGTCTCCTTGCGCGTGCAGCTGGACCCGCGGCGCTATGCCCAGCTGGCCAAGGACCTGCCGGAGCACTTCGAGAAGGAACTGATCGAGCCCGCGCTGACCGCGGTGCTGCTGCCCCAAGTGGCGCAGCACACGGTGCGCGAGCTGTTCTCCAGCAAGCGGGTGGAGATCCAGCAGCTGGTGCTGCTGCAGCTGCGCCAGCGCCTTGGCGCCGACGGCCTGATCCTGAAGGACCTGCAGTTCGGCGCCATCACCCTGCCGGACGACTACCGCCGCGGCATGGACTCGCTGCTCAGCGAAGGCCTGGCCGCCGAGAAGATGCGCTACACGCTGGAGCTGAAGGAGAAGGAAGGCCTGCAGACCGAGATCGAGGCCAAGGCCGCCAGCAAGCAGCGCGAGATCGCCGCCGAGGCCGCGGCGCGCGAGCAGCTCATCGCCGCCAAGGCGCAGGAAGAGGCGATGAAGCATGTGCTGCCCTTCAAGCAGCGCCAGATCGAGCAGCGCCAGCTTGAAGCCGAGGCCGAGCGCCAGGCGCGCGTCAAGCTGGCTGAGGGTGCCGCCCAGGCGCGCCAGATCGAAGCCGAAGGTGAAGCCAAGGCGCGCCAGAAGCTGGCCGATGCCGAGGCCTACCGCGTCGCCGAACTCGGCAAGGTCAACGCCCTGCAGATGGAGCGCGAGGGCCAGCTCATCACCCGCCACCCCCTGCTGGTGCAGAAGACCCTGGCCGACAAGCTCAGCGACAAGGTGCGCGTCATCGTCGCGCCCCCCGGCATCGCCGGCAGCCTGATGGGCGGCCCGCTGGAGACCCAGCCCGTCAAGGCCAAGGCGGAAGAAGCCGAAGCCAGCGCCGAGTGAAGCCCTCGTTCCTGCTCATCCGAAAGCCCCGCACCATGAACACCCTGCGCAACAGCCTGGCCGTTCTCATCGCCAGCGCCACGGCCGTCGCCCTGGCCCTGATTGCTCCCTCACCCGCCCAGGCCGCCAGCGCCTTGGTGCTGCAGGACAGCACCCCGCTGCGCGCCGCCGCCAAGGACAGCGCCCCGCTGCTGACCCCGCTGTGGCGCGGCGAGGCGCTGGAGATTCGCGGCACCAAGGGCGACTGGCTGCAGGTCTGGGACCACGCCCGCGAGCGCGGCGGCTTCGTGCGCGCCGATCGCCTGCTGTCCCTGGCCGAGGGCGCAACCGCCCTGCCCGAGTTGCTGGCCCAGCTGCGCCTGCTGCGCCAGCAGCCCGGCGCCGAAAGCCTGGGCCTGGGCCTGGCCGCCGCGCTGATCGAACGCGCCGATGCCGACTGGCTGGCCGGCCCGCAAGGGGCCGAGCTGCTCGATGCCCTGGTGCAGTTGCAGGAGCGCCTGGCCGAGCGCGTCCACAGCGCCGGCCCGAACCAGCAGACCAGCAGCGCCGCGCACGCCGAAGTGGCCAAGCGCTACGGCTACCCCTTGCGCAGCCTGGCCCAGGCCGACGGCAGCCAGCGCCTCTGCCCCAACGAAGAGCCGGCGCGCCTGCTGCGCGCCCATGCCAGCGCCAGCGCCGCCCAACAGGCCCGCGCCGCCTTGGCCCTGAGCCGCCCCGACTGCACACCGGCCGAGCTGCTGCCCAGCCAGTTGCTGGCCCTGCACGAGCAGCGCACGGCCTGGCTGGAAGGCATCGCCCTGAACGAGCTGCCGCCCACCCTGCGCAACCGCCTGCTGCTGCGCCGCGCCGGTGCCTGGGCCAGCCTGGCCTTTGCCGAGCGTGCCCGCGACATGCGCCCCGCCGCCATCCTGGCCCTGCAGGCCTGGAGCCAGCTGATCCCCGCCGAGCTCGGCGAGGACGATGCCGCTGCGCTGCGCGAAGCCGCGATCCGCCTGGCCCCGATGCGCCACGCCGTGCTGGCGCGCCCGGCCAGCCTGCGCTGGGGCCATCTGGAACTGCGGCCTGAAGCCGCCGGCCCGGGCCAGACCTGCCTGCGCCTGCTCGCGCATCAAAACGGCAAGGCCGAGGCGCGCGGCGAGCTGCGCTGCAGCCATGGCGCCATCCATCTGGCCAGCACCCGCCTGAGCCCGGACGGCCGCAGCCTGATGCTGGCCGTGCAGCCCCTGGACGGCTGGACCGAACTCTGGCGCCTGGGCGCCGACGGCAGCCTGCAGGTGCTGCCGCCCTCGGCCAGCGGCCCCGGCCTGGGCGTGGCCGAGTTCGCCGGCTTCGTCGGCCCGCAACTGCTGGTGGCGCGCGAGGCCATCAGCCCCGAGGGCAAGACCCTGCGCCGCTTCGAGGTCTATGGCCCCGAGCTGCTGCAGCCGCAGCGCTGGGCCGGGGAGTTCACGCTGCTCGGTGCCTTCCAGCGCGGGGTGGATGCGGGGTGGAAGGCGGGGAGCCCGTTGGCGCGCTGAAGAGGGCTTCGCCGATGATCGCCTCGCATGAAACCACCGAACTCCATTGATCAGTTCGCCGCCAGCGTTTCAAGCTTCTGCCGCTGGTGCGAAGCCGCGCCAAACGATCGGGCGGACAAGCAACTGAATTCCCGCGAAGTGAGGCGCTTGCTTGCTCGCCTGATCGCCGATGCACTGGCGCTGCCAGAGACAAGCCCGGACGACGCGCCAGATGCAGTCCGCGCCACGGATGACGAATTGAAGGCTCTGGCCCTGCGACTGGCTGAGCTTCCGGTCGACGAGTACGGCGTGTACTTCTGGCCAGCAGACCTTCAGTCGGATCCCGTCGTCGCAAGTCTGATCGACGACCTGCAGAGCATTTACCGGGACTTGAAGGATGGTCTATGGCTTTATCAGCAAGGCCATGCGGATGCTGCAGCCTGGCAATGGTTGCTGCTCTTTGAGGTTCATTGGGGGCATCACGCCAGCAATGCCCTACACGCCTTGCAGGCTCAGGCAGCCAACACATAAGCAGGATCAGGGGGCCGCATTCACCCCTGCTGACTTTGGCTTGCACAAGCGCCGCGCCGCTGCGCCCAGCAGCGCCCGCGAGTACCACTCGTGAAAGCCCAGCAAGGCCCGGAAGCCCCAGCCGAAGCCGCCACCAGCACGCGGCAGCACCGCCGAGCCGAACACCAGGCGCGTGCCCCCGGCCACCGGCTCCACGCGCAGCCAGGAGCGCGTGCGGCCGCTCTGGTCTTGCAGCAGCAGTTCGGTGGCGTTACGGTCCAGCACCTGCCAGGCGGAGAACGCCGAGCGTTCGCCGCGCCCCAGCGCGGCAGCGCCGGCGTCGTTCTCGGGCCGGCGCAGCAGCAGGCCGATGAGGCCGCGCTCCAGCTTGAACAAGGGCGTGCAATAGAAGGCGCTGACGAAGTCCGCCAGCGGGATGGTCTGCGGCAGCTCGAGCGCATAGGCATCGGCAAAGGCGCCGGGCGGGTTGTGCTGCAGCAGCAGGCCTTGCGGCACGGGGTTCAGGGCTTGGGCCTGGGGCGCTGGATTTGGCATGGCGGCGCAGCATAGGGGCAGGGTTTGCCCGCTGTGAGGGCCGTCATGCGGCCGGCGCGCCGCGACACTGCGCGCCTTCCGAATTCAGCCCCACCCGCACCATGCTCGCCCTGCGCCCCCATCTGCGTCCCCTCCTGCTCGCTCTCGGTCTCGCCCTGGGCACCGCCGCCTCTGCCCAAGCGGCCGCCGCACCCCTGCCCACGGTCTGGGACCTGAAGCCCATCTTCGCCAGCGATGCCGATTGGGACAGCGCCCGCAAGGCCCTGATTGCCGAGCTGCCGCAGCTGCAGGCCCTGAAGGGCACGCTGGGCAAGAGCCCGGCCGCGCTGCGCGCTGGCCTGGAGCGCCTGAGCCGCGCCGCCCAGGCCTGGGAGAAGGTGCAGGTCTACGCCTACCTGCAGCAGAGCACCGACAACCGCAACGCCAGCTACCAGGAGCGCGGCAATCTGGTGGCCGCGCTGGGTGGCCAGTACGCCGCCGCCACCGCCTGGCTGGAGCCTGAGATCCAGACCATCGGTGCCGCCAAGGTGCAGGGCTTCGTCAAGGCCGAGCCCGCGCTGCAACGCCATGCCGAGCGCCTGCGCAACATCCTGCGCCGCCAGGCCCACACGCTGAGCGCCGAGACCGAGGCGGCGATCGCCGCGCTGGCGCCGATTCGCGCCGCCACGGCCCAGGTGCGCACCCTGATCGTCGACGCCGACATGCGCTGGCCCGAGCTGCAGATCGACGGCAAGACCGAGAAGGTGGACGACACCCGCTACGGCCTGCTGCGCCAGCACCCCGACCGCAAGGTGCGCGAGCAGGTCTTCAAGGCCTTCTTTGGCGCCCTGGGCCAGTACGAGAACAGCTTTGGCGCGACCCTGGCCAACACCGTGCAGGACGGCACCGTGATGGCCGGCCTGCGCAAGCACCCAAGCGCCGTGGTCGCCAGCCTCGATGGCGAAGAGATTCCCGAAGCCGTCTACCGCACCCTGGTGGCCGAGGTGCACAAGGGCCTGCCCACGCTGCACCGCTACTTCAAGCTGCGCCAGAAGATGCTGGGCCTGCCCGATCTGGCCTACCACGACATCTACCCCGCCCTGGTCAAGCAGGACAAGAGCTACAGCCTGGAAGAGGCCGCGCGCCTGACGCAGGAGGCGACGAAACCCCTGGGCGCCGACTACCAGCGCCTGCTGCAGGGCGCGCTGGCCGGCGGCACCATGCACGCGCTACCGGCCGAGGGCAAGAGCGGCGGCGCCTACCAATGGGGCGTCTACGGCAAGACGCCGTACGTGTTCCTGAACCACCAGAACGACTTCGAGTCCGTCAGCACCTTCGCGCATGAATGGGGCCATGGCATCCACACCGCGCTGGTGAACGAGAAGCAGCCCTACGAGACCTCGGGCTATGCGACCTTTGTCGCCGAGATCGCCTCCACCGCCAACGAGCTGCTGCTG
>JBDHSJ010000093.1:0-14326 GCA_039808065.1 Burkholderiaceae bacterium
CTCGTTGGGGATCTCGTTCAGGTGCCGGCCCAGCTCGCCGTGGAAGTCCTCGAACTTCCAGCGCATCGCTTCGTCGATCAGTGCGTCGAAGCGCTCGCCCAGCACCTTGGACTGCGGATCCAGTCGGGTGACGACGGTCAGCCCGCTGGGGTAGGTGGGGAGGGTGGCGATCTGGAGCTCGGGCCGATGGCGCCGGAGCAGCACGATGGCCTTCCAGGTGTCACCGCACCAGAAGATCGATTGCCTGGTTCGGCTGGCCGTCAGTGGGTCAACGGGAAACGTGTCGTGGAACAGCACGATGGAGTCGCGCCGTCCGTGCGCCTCGATGTTGCGGAAGTCCCGCAGGGCTTGCTCGAAGGTGTGCAGGCCGTCGATGAAGGCGAGCTGGATGCCCTGACCTTCGAACACCGCGTCGAGATCCTGGCGCGCGAAGAACGCATCGCTGGTGAGCGGGAACAGCTTGCTGCGTGCCCTGAGCGCGTACCGGATCTCCAGCTGGGGGTCGACCCCGACGGCCAGCGTGGGGGGCTCGGCGAAGGCGAACGAGGCGCCCGACTCGACGCCAATCTCCAGGTAGGTCGCGGGCGCGACGAGCTGCTGGAAGAACTGCAGCCACTCCAGATAGCCCGGCCCTGGAAAGCGGGCCCGGGCCTGGGCGAAGTGCAGGCGCAGCAGCGCCTGCTCCGCGTGGTCGGCCTCGAGCCTGCTGTTGCCGGGCCGCGACTTGAAGATCCGGTCGTCCTGCAGGGGCGCGCTGGCGAGCGGCTGCGGGCCCTGCAGCCAGGAGCAGGGCAGCGCGGGCGGCGAGGCGTCGGGAGCGGGCGGCCTGCAAAAGAGGAAGCGTGTCAGCGGCATCGCAAAGGGGCGGACGGTGGCCCGGCGCGCGCAGTCTAGGGGCCGCTCATCGTGGCCAGCCCAGGGCCCCGCCCAGCTCCACCTTGTTGCGGACCTGCAGCGCCAGATAGGCGTCGCGCAGATAGGTGCGCACGGTGGCCGGCGTCAGGCTCAGCTGGCGTGCGATCTCCTTGTTCGACAGGCCCTGGGCAAACAGCTGGGCCACCTGGAGGCGGCGTGGCGACAGCTTGATGTCGCCAGCCCCTGTCTCCTCCAGCAGCAGCCAGAGCTGCTCGCCCTGCAGGCTGCAGCGCAGGCCAGCGGCCCTGGCGGGCGGGGCGCCGCCCTGCAGCGCGGCGTCGAACGCGGCTGGCAGGCGCTGACCGTCCCAATCCGGCCAGCGCGCCAGCAGCCACTCGCCCAGTTGCGCACCGACATACTGCAGCCGGCCGCTGCGCTGCGCGCAAGCGGCCCGCGCCAGCGCACCACCCGGCCCGGCGCGCAGCGCGTCCTGCAGCGCGAACTGCCAGTGCTGCAGCAGATGCCGCACCCACACGCCGAAGCAGCGCGCCTCGGTGTCGCTGAAGGCTTCGTCCGCCGGGCCGCGGTAGAGGCAGATGAAGAAGCCATGGCCGGTCGCGGCCTCTTCCAGGGCCAGGCCCATCGCGTGCTCGATGCCGTAGCGGCGATCGAACGCGCGCACCGCCTCGGGCAGGGGCAGGCCGGCATCGCTGCCGCGCTGCACCTGGCCCGGCTGGGCGCGGATGGCATCGCCGAAGTGGTCCTCCGCCGCGATGGCCAGCCAGTCGGCCGCAAAGGCGGCTGGCAGGCCCAGGCTCTGGCTTTGGTAGATGGCGGGCGGCCCCTGGCGGTCGGCGTCCACGGCCAGGCCCCACCAGCCGCTGCGAAAGCCCAACAGGGCCTGCAGCCGTTGCAGGGCCTCGGTCAGAAACGCGCCGGCCGGCAGGCGCCGTGCCAGGCCCCCCAGGGTCAGCAGCTGCGCGCTCAGGTGCTCGAGGGTGGGTTCAGGGCAGGGCATCGAGGCGCTGGTGGCAATGGGCGGCGGCGGATGCTAGGCCGGGACGCGGTCGCTCGGCCAGTCTGCATTTGCGGATCTGGCGGCGCCCGCCGGCCCTCCCTAGGCTCGCGGCCCTTCATTCATCACCGCGAGGGCCTGCCATGCGCCAGCCGACGACAAGACGAGAACTGATCCAGCTGCTGGGCGGCGCGACCCTGGGCGGCCTGCTGGCCGGCTGTGGCGGCGGCGCCGATGCGGAGGCGGCGGCGCCCGAACCCGCCGAGGCCCTGGCCGCCAATCTGCTGCTCACCACCCCCGCGAACCAGGCCGCCACCTACCGCAACGTCGACCGCATCGCCCCCACGCGGCGGGTGCACCGGGGCGGCGCGGTGCGCGCGCTGCCGGCCCATGCGCGCTCGCTCGGCGGGCTCCAGTTTGAGTTCGGCGGCCAGCCGGTGGGCCTGGACGACTACCTGGCGCGCCACCGCGTGGGCGGCCTGCTGATCCTGAAGGATGGCGCAGTGGCGCTGGAGCGCTACGGCCTGGGCAACACGGCGAACTCGCTCTGGACCAGCTTCTCGGTCGCCAAATCCATCACCGCCACCCTGGTGGGTGCGGCGCTGCGCGAGGGCCATCTCGCCAGCCTGGACGAGGGGGTGGCGCAGCGCCTGCCCGCGCTGCGCGGCAGCGCCTACGCGGCCAACACGGTGCGCGAGCTGCTGCGCATGAGCTCGGGCGTGGCCTGGGCCGAGGACTATGCGATGGGGGCCGGCTCGGACATCGGCCACCTGGTCCAGGCCGTGCAGGCGAACCGGCGCGGCGCGGTGCTGGAGCTGCTGGCCAGCCGCCCGCGCGCGGCCGCGCCCGGTACGGTCTTCAACTACAGCACCGGCGAGTCCTTCGTGCTCGGCGCCCTGGTGGCGGCGGCCACCGGCCGCACGCTCAGCGACTACCTGTCCGACACGATCTGGCGCCGCGCCGGCATGGAGGCCGACGCCTACTGGATGCTGGAATCCGCCGACGGCCTGGAGATGGGCGGCGACAACCTCAGCGCCACGCTGCGCGACTACGGCCGCCTGGGCCTGTTCCTGCTGCAGGAGGACGGCAGCCGGCTGCCGCCCGGCTGGCTGCGCCAGGCCAGCCAGCCCGAGGGCGCCCCCACCGCCTGCGGCAGCCTCTACCCCGGCTACCCGCTCGGCTACGGCTACCAGTGGTGGTCCTTCCCCGGCGGGGCCGCGGCCCTGCCCGGCCACGATGGCGCCTTCGCGGCGATGGGCATCTTTGGCCAGTTCATCTACCTGAACCCGCGCGAGAACCTGGTGGCGGTGCTGTGCAGCGCCTGGCCGCTCCCCTGGGTGGATGCGGCCGAGCTGGAGACCTATGCGCTGCTGGGCGCGGCGGTGGCGGCGTTGCGCTGAGGGTGCGCAGGCGGCGGGCGTCGCGGCCGTCAAGCCTGCAGCTGCAGCCGCAGCACCCGCCGCCCCGGCAGCAAGACCTGTGCCTCGTCCGCTCCCAGCGCCCGCCACTCCAGCAAGCCGATCGGGCTGACCAGGGCCGCGCGCGCCAGGCCGGGGGCCAGGGCCAGCACGCGCAGGCGCTCGCGGCGCGGCTGCGGCTTGGCGTTGAGCCGGTCGGCCAAGGCGGGTGGCAGGTCCACCTCGCCCTGGCATTGGCCCTGCACGCTGGCAAAGCGCAGCCGGCCCTCGAAGCGCTGACCCTCCAGCTCGGCCTGGAACCGCGTGCGGCTGCTCGGGCATTCGGCCGCCACCAGATCGGCCGGCAACGGCCGGAAGGGCGCGCTCAGCAACTCCGCTGTGCGCTCGATGGCGGAGACCCACAGCGCGTTGGACAGCAGGCTGACGCTGAGCTGCTGCTCGGGCCACAGCAGCAGCACGCTGCGCGCCCCGCTGGTGACGCCGGCATGGTGGCGCAGGGCCTGGCCCTGCAGGTCTTCGCTCAGGCGCCAGCCAAAGCCCATCTGGAACTCGCGGTCGCCGGCGGGCTCGCCGTTGTTCAGGCGTTGCGGCGTCCACATCCAGTCCCGCGTGGGGGCATCCACCACCCGGCCCTGCAGCACGCGTGCGCCCCATTCGGCCAGCGCGCCCGGCGTGGCGGCCAGGCCGGCGCCGCCCCAGCTGTAGCTGTAGTCATGCGGCGCCGCAAGCTGCGGTCCCTGGGGCGTCAGCTCGTAGGGCCGGCTCATGCCGGGGGCCTGGGGCTCGTCGCTGCGGTCCACGCCGATCGCCAGCCCCGGTGCGGTGCGGCGGCTCAGGAAGTCCAGGTAGTTCTGGCCGCTGCGGGCCTCCACCGCCGCGCTGAGCAGGGTGTAGCCCCAGGATGAATAGAGGTAGCGCTGGCCCGGTGGGCTGACCAGCTTGCGGCCCTGCAGATGGGTCTGCGCCGCTTCCAGCGCGCTGGTGTGCGCCTGGTGGCCGCGCCCGATGTCCTGGGCCTGGTAATGCGGCAGCCCAGCGCTGTGGGCGGCCAGTTGGGCCGCACTCAGGGCCGGCCAGTCGGCCGGCAGGGTGTCGCCCAGCAACTCGCGCAGCGGCGCCTGCGGGTCCAGCCGGCCCTGCTGCACCAGCTGGGCGGCGGCGGTGGCGGCAAAGAGCTTGGACACACTGGCCAGGCGAAAGCGCGTATCGGCCTGCACGGGCAGGCCCTGTTCGACATCGCGCAGGCCGCTGCTGCCTTGCCAGACCGGCGCGCCCTGGCGCCACACCGCCGCGCCCAGGCCGGGCACGCCGCTGGCTTCGCGCAGGGCATCGAGCAGGTCTTGCGATTGCTGCTGGGGTGCGGGTGCGGCGGCGGCGCTGAAGCCACTGCTCAGGGCCAGCAGGCTGGCGACGATGCGAAGGCGCATGGTGGGGCGACGGGCGATGGTGGCGGCGCAGTCTGCGGGCCGCCGCGCTGAGGTCCATCGGTCATGGGTGTGGCGAGCCCTAGACCGCATCCGCCCAGCTCAAACCACCGGGTAGCTGCGCCGGGCCGAACAGAAAGTGCAGCACCCGGCGGCGGCTCTGGCCGGTGGATTTGGACGAGGCGTGCAGCAGCAGCGGGCGCATCAGCAGGGCGTCGCCCGGGGCGGCTACAGCGTTCAGTGGCGTTCGCCCTGGCCGCAGGGCTTGAATCTGTGCATCGTCGAGTCGGCCGAAGCCCTGCGTGCCGGGCAGCAGCTGCAGCGGGCCGTCCGTCGCACCGCAGGGGTCCAGGTGCAGGCGCAGGGCAAGGCATTGCGCCAGCAGGGCGGCGGGCGGCTGCACGAAGAGCTGGCCCTGCTTGGTGGACCAGCCGCTCCAGCCTTCGACTTCGAGCCGGCGTGCGACCGGCAGGCTGAGGTCTTGATGCCAGCTGACCAGCCAGTTGCGCGTGCTGGACTTTTCAAACAGGCTGCATTGCACGGCGGCGGCTGGCAACAGGCCGGCCAGGGCAGGATGGCCTCGCAGGCGCCGCACCAGGTCTCGGCACCAGGTCTCGCCCAACAGGTTGCGGCTGCCAGCCGCGCCGGGCGGCAGTTCGCCGCACTGGGCTCCCAGGGCCTGGCACTCGCTCGCCGTCAGCAGACCCGTCAGTTGGGTGAAGCCCAGCGCGACCAGCTCCGCGCGCGCATCGCCATCGGACATCCTCAACGCGCTCGCACAGGAACAGACTGCCACGTCACCGCTGCCAGGCGCCTGGTGCCAGCGCGCCGTGACAGGCATTGCAGATGCACAGGCATGGTGAACCTCCGGCGCTTGGGGCAGCGGATCTTGCCATCCGGTCCTGGCAGGGCGTGGATCGGAGAATCCGGCGATGACCCCGCTCGCATCGTCTCGGCTGCTGCTCCTGCCTCCCGGCCGCGCGAATCCGCACGCGGTGGCGGACTTCCTGGCCCGCAACACCGCCCACTTCGCTCCCTGGGACCCACCGCGGCCGGCGGGTCTGGCCACCGCGGCGTACCAGCGCGAAGCCCTGCCCCTGCAGGCCGAGGCTTTTGCGCAGGGCTCCTGCTACCGCTGGTATGTCGAGCAGCGGGATGCGCCCGGTGTGGTGATGGCCAAGCTGGAGGTGAGCGGGGTGTCGCGCGGCCCGCACCAGAGCGCCTTCTTTGGCTTTGCCATCGACCACGCGCACGAGGGCCAGGGCCTGATGCGCGAGGCCGCCGAGGCCGTCATCGCTGCCGCCTTCGGGCCCGAGATCCAGCTGCACCGTCTGCAGGCCGCGCTCCAGCCCAGCAACCAGCGCAGCGCCGGCCTGCTGCAGCGTTTGGGCTTCACGCCCATCGGGTTGGCGCGGGGCTATCTGTTCATCAACGGGGCCTGGCGGGATCACCAGCTGGTGGAGCGGCTGAACCCCGCCTTCGCCTGGCCGGCCACCTGAGTATTCGCTCCCTGGCAAGCTGCTGACCCATGAGCCTGACCCTGCCCTTCGACAACAGCTACGCCCGCGAGCTCCCCGGCCTCTACGTGGACTGGCCGCCGGCCGCCGCGCCGGCGCCGCGTGTGCTGTTCTGGAACCCGGCGCTGGCCGCCGAGCTGGGCCTGCCCGCATTGGACGCCGCGCAGGCCGCCCCGCTGTTCGCTGGCAATGCCTTGCCCGCTGGCGCCCAGCCGATCGCCCAGGCCTATGCCGGCCACCAGTTCGGCGGCTTCTCGCCCAGCCTGGGCGATGGCCGCGCACTGCTGATCGGTGAACTGATCGACACCCAGGGCCAGCGCCGCGACCTCGCCTTCAAGGGCTCGGGCCGCACGCCGTTTTCGCGCGGCGGCGACGGCAAGGCCGCGGTGGGCCCGATGTTGCGCGAGGTGCTGATCGGCGAGGCCATGCACGCCCTGGGGGTGCCGACCACGCGCGCGCTGGCCGTGGTGGCCACGGGCGAGCCGGTCTACCGCGAACAGGCCCTGCCCGGGGCCGTGCTGACCCGCGTGGCCGCCAGCCATCTGCGCGTGGGCACCTTCCAGTACTTCGCCGCCCGCGGTGAACTCGACAAGCTGGCTCGCTTGGCTGATTACGCCATCACGCGCCACGACCCCGCGCTGCAAGAGGCGCCAGATCGCCTGCTCGCCTTCCTGCGTGCCGTGACCGCACGCCAGGCCAGGTTGATCGCCCAGTGGATGAACCTCGGCTTCATCCATGGCGTGATGAACACCGACAACATGACGATCTCGGGCGAGACCATCGACTACGGCCCCTGCGCCTTCATTGAGGCCTACGACCCCGCCACCAAGTTCAGCTCGATCGACCAGCGCGGCCGCTATGCCTATGGCAACCAGCCGCCGATCGCGCAATGGAATCTGGCCCGCCTGGCCGAGGCGCTCTTGCCCCTGCTGGCCGACCCCGAAGGCCCCGAGAGCGCGATGGACGCCGCCGTGGCCCAGGTCACCGAGGTGCTGGACGGCTTCCCCGCGCTGTACGAGACCGCGCTGCGCGCGGGCCAGCAGGCCAAGCTGGGCGTGGCGGACGCGCCCCTGATCGACGACTGGTACGCGCTGCTGCAGCAGGGCAAGGCCGACTTCACGGCCAGTCATCGCGCGCTGGCCGCCGCGCTGGAGGGCGACGAAACCCCGCTGCGCCGGCGCTTCGAAAGCACGCTGGGCCTGGACGAATGGCTGGCGCGCTGGCGCGCCGCCTGCACGGCCACGCCGGCCGCGCTGCGCACCGCCAACCCGGCGGTCATCCCGCGCAACCACCGCGTCGAAGAGGCGCTCACGGCGGCCTCAGAAGATGACGACCTTGGGCCCTTCGAAGAACTGCTGACCGCGCTGCGCCGGCCCTTCGACGATGACCCGGCGCTGAACCGCTTCACCGAACCGGCCCCGCCCGCGCAAACCGCCTGCTACCGCACCTTCTGCGGGACATGACCCCCTCCGAAGCGCCTTCGGCCCCCCAGGGGGCGCCGCCAGCGGCCCGGCAAAGCCGGTTCCGCGGCGGCTGCTTGGTCGAGCCAGATTGGATCGGATGGGTGCCGCCTGTTGACCGGGTAATGAAATGCTGAAGTGGACGCTGCTGCTCATCACCACGGCCCTGCTGCTGCTGGCCGCCTGGGTGGCGCAGCGCTTCCGTGCCGACATGGACTCGGCCTATGCCCGACTCGAAGGCCGCGCACAGCGGCTGCAGACGCCGCAGGGCGCGATCGAGTACCTGGATGCCGGCCAGGGCCCGGCCGTGCTGGTGGTGCATGGCAGCGGCGGTGGCTTTGACCAGGGCGAGCTGCTGGCCCAGGCCACGCTGGCGCCGGGCGGGCGGCGCATCATCCCCTCGCGCTTCGGCTACCTGGGCTCCAGCCTGCCGGCAGGCGCCAGCTTTGAGGCGCAGGCCGATGCCTACGCCCGCCTGCTCGACCACCTGGGCGTGCCGCGGGTGGCGGTGCTGGCCTTCTCGCACGGGGGGCCTTCGGCGCTGTGGTTTGCGCGCCTGTACCCGCAGCGCGTGTCGGCCCTGGTGCTGCTCTCCGCCGGCGTGGCGCGCTCGGCCGAGGCGGCCCAGCAACAGGCCGATGGCAAGGGCCGGGCGCTGATGCAGCTGTTTCAGCGCGATTTCAGTTACTGGGCGCTGACCCGCTTCTGGCCGGATCGCTTCCTGGATCTGATGGGCGTGGATGCGAAGGTGCGCGCCGGCCTGCAGCCCGAGCAGCGCCGCCTGGCCGACGCCCTGCTGCAGGCCATGAACCCGGCTGAGCCCCGCGCTGCCGGAGCGCGTTTCGACAACCAGGCCGCGCTGCCCGATGCGACCCTGCTCGCCGCCATTCAAGCGCCCACGCTGGTGCTGCATGCGCGCGACGACGGTCTGCAACGTGTCCACAACGCCGAGTTCGCCGCCCGCCACATCCCCGGCGCGCGGCTGCAGGTCTTCGAGCGCGGCGGGCACCTGCTGCTGGCGGTGGAGAACGCCGCCGTGCGCCGCGCGGTGGCGGCGCACTGGGGGGCTGTCAGCCCATCCGCGCTGCCGCCTTGAGCTTCTTGACCCAACGCTTGGCGCTGTCGCGCGCCACCAGGGCTTGCAGGTCGCGCTCCACATCGAAGAGCTCACGCTGCCAGGCGGTGCGCGCTTCGCTCAGGTGCAGGCGCAGATGGCGTGGATCGAGCGCGCGGTCGGGTTGCAGCTCGTACTCGGCGCAGAAACGCCGCGCCTGCATCTGCAGCTCGGCGCGCAGCTCCTCCAGCTGCTCCTGCAGCACGGCGTTGAAGTGGCGGATCTGCGCCTCGCTGGCGCGCTGCAGATGGTCGGCGTCGATCTGCTCGATCTCCAGCTGCAGGCCCAAGAGCGTCAGCAGATCTTCCTTGGCGTAGGCGGCGTTGACGCGCTGCATCAGCGCGGTGCGGCGGGTCGCGTCTTCGGCGTCGCTGGCGCGGTCGGGGTGCAGGGCGCTGGCCAGCTTGCGAAAGACCTCGCGCAGGCCCTGCTGAGCCTGGGCGGCCACGGCCTCGCGTTCGGCCTGGCGGCGCTGCTGTGCGGCCGTGGGCTTGCGCTTGGGGGCGGGCTTCACGGCTTCGTCTTGTTCGGCTTGTTCCGCCTGCTCGCGCAGCTTGGCCTGCACCTGCTGGCGCAGCGCGTCCTCGTTCTCGAAGGGCTCGTCGCCCAGGTCCAGGCCGAACTGCTGCTCCACCATGCGGCGCAGCAGCGCCAGGCGCTGCGCCTCGGCGCTGGCCAGGTCTTGCTCGGCATGGCGGTCGTGCAGGGCGCGCCAATGGGCGCGCTGATCGGCCGGCAGCTCGGGGTCGTCCAGGGCCTCGCGGGCCAGGTGGCAGACGATGTCCTGCATCACCGCGCGCTCGCCGGCCGACCAGCCCTTCTCGGCCAGCCAGCCGTCCAGGCGCTCGGCGAGCTCGCGCCGCAGTTCGCGCGCCTGGCTGCGCAGCGGCAGCACCTGGCTGGCATAGGCCTGGGCAAAGGCGGGCAGGGCGGCCTGCCAGGCATCGAGCTGCTGGCGCGCGGTTTCGATCTGCTTTTGCAGCTGGTTGAACTTGCGCTGCGCGGGGCTCAGCGTGGCGTTGGCGGCTTGGGGGATGGTCAGCAGGCGGGACATCGGGGCCATTGTCCCGGCGCCCGCCGCCTGGGCTGACTTCACGCACTTCATGTTCAGCACACAAGGGCTCGCCACAGTGCGCCGCAAGCCCAAGGAGGAAGTCTTGAAGGTCGTGTTGATCAACCCACCGCATACCGCCATCGGCAGCCGCATTCCAGACGACCACCTGCCGCCGCTGGGCCTGCTCAGCATCGGCGGGCCGCTGCTGGACGCCGGCTTCGCGGTTGAGCTGATTGATGCGGACCGCCTGAATCTGGCGCTTGAGGCCATCGTCGACGAGGTAGCCCGCCGAGAGGCGGATGTCGTGATGCTGGGTCACTCCGGCTCCAGCTCGGCGCATGCCACCGTGGTGGCGATGTGCGCGGCCCTGAAGCAGCGCCGGCCTCGGCTCATCACCGTCTACGGCGGTGTGCACCCCAGCTACCACTGGGACGAGATCCTGCGCGAGCACCGCAGCATCGATTTCATCGTCCGCGGCGAGGGCGAGCAGACGGCGCTGGACCTGATGCGGGCCCTGGCCGGCCAGACCGATCTGCGCGCGCTGCGCGGCATCGCCTTCCGCGACCCCGGCGATCCCGCCCGAGTGGTCGAGACCCCGGCCGCGCCCATGATCCGCAATTTGGACGACTACCGCATCGGCTGGGAACTGATCGAGCACCGCGATTACAGCTACTGGGGCGGCAAGCGCGCCGTGGTACTGCAGTTCTCGCGCGGCTGCCCGCATCTGTGCAGCTATTGCGGCCAGCGCGGCTTCTGGACGCAATGGCGGCATCGCGACCCCGTCAAGCTGGCCAAGGAAATCGCCCGCCTGCACCGCGAGCAGGGCGTCGAGCTGATCAACTTCGCCGACGAGCTGCCCACCGGTTCACGCAAGCTCTGGCGCGCCTTTCTGGAGGCCTTGATCGCCGAGAACGTGCCGGTGCTGCTGGTGGGCAGCACGCGGGCGGGCGACATCGTGCGCGACGCCGACATCCTGCACCTCTACCGCCAGGCCGGCGTGATCCGCTTCCTGCTCGGCATCGAGAGCTATTGCGAGGCCACGCTTCAGCAGATCGTCAAGGGCGCCAGCATGAGCGAGGACCGGCAGGCCATCCAGCTGCTGCGCCAGCACGGCATCCTCTCGATGGCGACTTACGTCGTCGGCTTCGAGGAAGAGCGCGATGCCGATCTGTGGCGCTCGCTGCGCCATTTGCTGCGCTACGACCCCGATCAGATCCAGCTGCTCTACGTGACCCCGCACCGTTGGACGCCCTTCTACAAGACGGCCGAGCACCGCGCGGTGATCCAACCCGACACGCGGCGCTGGGACTACAAGCACCAGGTGCTGGCCACCCGCCACATGCCGCCCTGGCGGCTGTTCCTGTGGTTCAAGGCGATGGAGCTGACGCTGCAACTGCGCCCCAAGGCCTTGGGTCGGCTGCTCTTTCACCCGGATCCGGTGCAGCGCCACTCCATGCGCTGGTACTCGCAGATGGGCCGGCGGGTCTGGTTCCGTGAGGTGTTCGAGTTCTTCTTCCAGACCCGGCGGCTGCGTCAGGGGCCGAGCCTGAAGAACTTTCTGGGCGTGACGCTGGACGAGCGCGAGTACCTGCTGGACAAAAGTGCCCATGACAGAAGCACCCCGCGAGATGCCGTGGTTCAGCTCCAAATCACGAGGCAGCGGTCGATGGGTGAGCCCCTAGTCGGCGAGGCGTGACCTGCCTGAGTTGCAGCTTCAGGGGACAGGCTTGCGTGGAAGCGTGGAAGGGTCGATGCAAGCCTTGCTCGAGTCCAGGATCCCTGCGGCTCTCAGCTGCCCCACGATCTCAAGATCCCAAGGCTGCTGAAAGCTATAGATCATTGCTACATGCTCCCAGTTGGTTTTTCGCGATTTCGCGTCAAGCAGCTTTGTGAAGACCTCGTAGGGCGCTTCTACTGAGTTGCCGCCGCGAACGAGTGCTTTCGGAATCGCCACAGTGATCACTGCCTGAGACTGGGACTCCTCGATCGCACTGGCGAGCTTCGCCATTGCATCAAGATCCACCGGCCTAACCACATGTCGATGAGTTGTCAGACCGCACAACTTAAGTGCCCTCTCGAGATTCCACAGGTGGAACTTCGCCTGCCTTTCTAAGGGCGAATTGCCGGTGTGCTCAAGAAGCAGCACACGGTCAACCGAGGCGGCTGGCGCCGATACCACCCGGCTTTGCTGGTGCATAGCTGGGACCGCACAGGCACTGCAAATTAGTAGCGCGCCGAGTGACAGGGCGAGTTGAATGGGGCGATTCATGGGAAGGAGATGTGAGTGGGGCTGAACGAAAGCACGACTAGGGACATTTTCAATGGCTCGAGCTAGTGCTGGGTGATGCCGAGCTTGCCAGCTGCGTGGTGCGAGAACATTGCAAGTGAGGCGAGCGGCTAGGCACGACTGCAAGAGGACTAAGCAGATGGGCCGGCGTGTCTGGTTCCGTGAGGTGTTCGAGTTCTTCTTCCAGACCCGGCGGCTGCGCCAGGGGCCGAGCCTGAAGGACTTTCTGGGGCCCAGTCTGGCGGAGCGGGAGTACGCGCTGGCGCGGCCGGTGCGCTTGCAGCGCTGAGCGCCCGCTCTCAGCGCAAGGGTTCGGGCGCCGGCAGTTGCAGCTGCTGCGCCACCGCCAGGCATTGGCGGATGTGCTGGTCGCACACCCACTTGAGCGCCGAGTAGGTCAGCAGCGCCGACACCGCCTGCCCCGCCACCGGCACGAACTTGGCGGCCTGCTGGGTGGTGAGACGCACGCCCACGGCGGCCAGCGCCTTCAGGATGAGCTCGCGCGTGATCAGCCGCCCGATCAGCAGGCTGCCCCCCGCGCTCACCGCCTTCAACACCACCACCTTGCGCTCCGGCGCCAGGTGCTCAATTTGCTCGGGCGTCAGCCCGAAGGCCAGGTTGATCTGCGGGATCAGGCGCAGCAGGATGCCGACATCGGTGGCCCAATCCAGCATCGGCACCGGCACGACCGCCACCCCCGCGGCCAGTAGCGCGCGCTTGCGCACCAGGCGGCGGCAATGCAACACGGCGGCTTCCAGGTGCGGCGGGATGGGTTCGGGCAAGCGCATGCCCGGCATGGTGCCAGCGTCCGAAAAACGGCGTGGCTTGCGGGGTGGCGCGCCGCGCCAGCCGCCCGGCCGGGGCAAGGCCCGCGCGGCGCTCAAAGGCCCAGCTGGCGATGCGCCAGGCGTTCAGCCAGGGCCATGGGCTCTGCCTGTGCCAGGTTGCACAGCACGATCACCGTCAGCTCCGCAGCGGCGGCATGCAGGTAAGCGGCCTTGAAACCCTGCCAGGCCCCCTCGTGCCGGTAGCCCGCCAGGGGCTGGGGGCCGGCGGGCAGCTCCCAGCCCAGGCCATAGGGGTGGTGCTGGCCGCTGCTCAGCTGCACGGGGGTGAAAACCTGCTGCCAGCTCTCGGCCCGCAGCACGGCGCGCCGGCGCAGGGCCTGGCGCCACAGCAGCCAGTCGGTGAGGGACAGGTACAGCGAGCCGTCCGCCGTGGTGTTCAGCGTGGGCGCCACCCACTCCTGGTTCTTGATCGTCGCGCCGGCCAGGCGGTAGCCCGCGGCCCGGTGCATCACCAGGTCTTCTTCGCTGATGACCCGTGCGCTGCGCATACCCAGCGGGCGGAACACCCGCTCCTGCAGCAGGTCGCCGTAGAAGCGCCCGCTGACCTGGCGCACCAGGATGCCGAGCAGGGCATAGCCCGTGTCGCCGTAGCGCCAGCCTGTGCCGGGTGGAAAGTCCAGGGTCAGGCCGAACAGGCGCTGCGCCAGCTCGGCTTCGCTGTAGTCCCGTCGGTAATCCAGGGTGTGCTCGCCGTAGTCCGCCAGACCCGAGGTATGCGTCAACAGATGGCGCACGGTGATGCCGTTCCAGCTGGGCGGCGCGTCCGCGAGGTAGCGCAGCACCGGGGCGTCCAGGGCGAGTAGGCCGTCTTCGCACAGCAGCAGCACCGCCACGGCGGTGAACTGCTTGGCCAGGGAGCCCGCCTGGAACACGGTGGCGGGGGTCACCCGCACCCGATGCTCCAGGTTGGCCCAGCCATACCCCCGTGCCAGCAGCAGTCGCTCCTGCTGCAGCACGCCCACGGCCAGGCCGGGAATGCGCTCCCGGACCAGGGTCTCGCGCACCACCGCATCCAGCGCCGCGGCCGAAGTGGGACGAGCTTGCGCGCCCCCGGCGAGCGCGGCGGCCGACCAAGCGAGCCAATGGCGCCGCTGCATGTTCAAGCGCCCCCAGCCGGGGTGGCCCCGGCGTTCGCGGTGCGGTGGCCGGCCGGCGCGCACGAGCGGGTTTTGGTCAGAGGGAGGGCTGGAGCCTGCGGGGCTCGGCCGGCCGCCGCTAGCTGTGAAGGTTCAATAGGTTGTTGCGGGTGTTCACCCGGGGGGATCTTGAGAGACTGGAAATCGCCAAACCCCCAGTCAACTCCAGACCCCGAGCCGGATGAACACCCATAAGAA
>JBDHSJ010000094.1:0-14222 GCA_039808065.1 Burkholderiaceae bacterium
AGCGCCAGCCAGGGCCGGCCGGCCGGTGCCGCGGCGGTCAGTGCCTGCGGGGCCTCCAGCCGGGCCAAGGCCTCGAACTGCACGCTGTACGGGACCGGCAGGCTGGCCGCCGCAGGGCGGGGCAGGGCGGGGCTCGCCAGCACCATGGGCAGGGCCAGCCAGCCCAGGTATTGCGCGCTCGCCCCGCCCAGGTGGCGCAGCAGCGGGCGCAGCAGCAGCAGGGCCAGGGCCGCGGCGCTGAACAGCAGGGTGTGCTGGAGCAGCAGGGTCTCACTCATCTTCACTCTCCTCCAGCAGCTTCTGCAGCGCCGCGCGGTCGGCCGCGCTGAGCTTCCTCTGGCTGCTGAACTGCGCCACCAGGGGTGCCAGCTGGCCGCCGAACAGCCGATCGAGCAAGCCAATGCTCTGGCTGCCCACCCAGTCTTCGCGCGCCAGCAGCGGGCGGTACAGATAGCGCCGGCCGTCCTTGTCCGCCGCCACGGCGCCCTTGTTGAGCAGGCGGTTCAGCAGGGTCTTGATGGTGGCGAGCTGCCAGTCCTGCTGGCCGGCCAGGGCGGCGGCGATTTCATCAGTGGCCAGCGGCGCGCGCTGCCACAGCACTTCCATGACCTGGGCCTCGGCTTCGCTGATGGGGAGCTTCATGGGTTCGATTACTTGTGTAAACGAATAAAGTTTACGGATGTAATCGATTCGAGCGATGCGGGCAAACCCGTGCTTTTCATCCTCGCTGTGGGCTGGGGTGCGCAGGACATGGCCGTGCGCTAGCGCCTGTCATCGTTCTGACGTTAAGTTCCTGCTGTTGCCCCATCGGGGCTGCATCCAAAGGGTCATGGTCATGCGGTGGTGGTGGTTGCTGGGAGCAGGATTGATGGGTTCGGCGTTGGCGCAAGACGGCGGCAAGGGAATCAGTGACGCCGATCGCGCCAAGCGCGACGCGGAAAAAGTGTTCAGCTTCATCAAGTTCCAGACGGTCAAAAAGCCGAGCGCCGCGCCGGCAGCGGCTCCCGCTGCTGCGGCGCCCAGCCCCCGGCCGGCCCCCGCCCGCTCGGACGCCGTGCCGACAGCCCGCATCAAGCCCAGTGCCCCCGAGCCCAGCGCTGCCGGGGCGCAGGTCTCGGCGCCAAGCGTGGCCTCCGCGCCGCCAACCGCGGCGCCACCCGTGCCGCAAATTGCCCAGGAGGCCAGCCGGCCGTTGGGCGCGGGGGAAGCCCCGGCCCGCCCGATGCTTGAGGCGCCGGTTCAGCAGCCCCCGGCGGCGGCGCCGGCCATGTCCGAGCCGGAGCCCGAGGAACAGGAGGTGGAGCTGAAGTTGGTGGATTTCGTGGCGCCGGAACTGACGCCGCAGATCCAGGCCACCCTGGGGGCGAGCAACCCGGTGGTCAAGCTGCGCTTCATGGTGGGCACCGACGGGAAGGTGCAGAGCGCGCGGGCCGTGGAGGGGGTGCCTCGCCGACTGGGTCAGGTGGCCGAGCGCGCGGTGCTGCAGTGGCGCTTCGAACCGCTGCCGGCCGCCCGCGAGGTGGAAGTGGAGATCGCCTTCAGGCGCTGACGCCGAGCGCGCGCGCGATATGCCCGCGCTTGACCGTGGGCTTGGGCACGCGGATCTCCTCGAACCAGCGCCGCGTGTCCCAATCCAGCCCCACGCCGTGCATGAAGTTGTAGAGCGCGCGCTTGAGGCCCAGGCCCAAGCGGTCGTGGTCGGTGCCGGTGGGGTCGATGAAGCCGATGTCGTTCTTGGCGAACCGGCCCTCGGGCAGCGGGATGAGCTGCACGCCGAAGTCCTCGGGCTTTTGCCCCACCGGCGAATGCACGGTGCAGGCAAAGCGGTGGAAGAAGCCGCTGTGGATGCAGCCTTCTTCGAACAGCTGGCGCACGTACTCGAGCGCGTCCACGGTGTCCTGCGCGGTCTGGGTGGGGAAGCCGTACATCAGGTAGGCGTGCACCAGCACGCCCTGGTCGGCAAAGGCCTTGGTGACGCGCGCCACCTGCTCCACCGTGACGCCCTTGTTCATCAGCTTCAGCAGCCGGTCCGAGGCCACTTCCAGACCGCCGCTGATGGCGATGCAGCCGCTTTCGGCGAGCTTCTCCACCAGGGCGGGGGTGAAGGTCTTTTCAAAGCGCACATTGCCCCACCAGCTGATGTCCAGCCGGCGTTGGATCAGCTCGTCCGCCAGGGCTTTCAGGACCTTGGGCGGTGCGGCTTCGTCGACGAAATGGAAGCCGGTCTGCCCGGTCTCGGCCACGATGGCCTCGATGCGGTCGGCCAGCACCTGGGCGGTGGTGGCCTCGTAGCGGCCGATGTAGTCCAGCCCCACATCGCAGAAGCTGCACTTCTTCCAGTAGCAACCCAGGGCGACGGTGAGTTTGTTCCAGCGCCCGTCGCTCCACAGCCGGTGCATGGGGTTGAGCATGTCCAGCAGGCTCAGGTACTGGTTCAGCGGCAGACCATCCCAGGTGGGGGTGCCCACGTCCTCGAAGGGCACTTCGGGCTCGCCCAGGCCGGGGCTGTAGCGCACCTGGCCGTCCTCGCGCCAGAAGGTGCGCACCAGCCGGCTCTTGCCCCGTTTGCCCTTCAGGTGCTCCAGCAGCGCCAGCAGCACGCGCTCGCCAGCGTCCAGGGTGACGAAGTCGAAGAAGTCGAACACGCGCGGCTCGGCCAGTTCGCGCAGCTCGGTGTTCACATAGCCTCCGCCCAGCACCAGGGTGATCTGCGGGTGGGCACGCTTCACGGCCTGGGCGATGCGGAAGGCGCCGTACACGCTGCCGGGGAAAGGGCAGGAGAGCAGCACCACATCGGGCTGGTGGGCTTCTACAGTTTCGAGCGCGAGCTGTTGCAGCGCTTCATCCACCACGGTCAGCGGCGCAGCCAGGGCCTCGGCCAGCGGATCAAAGCTGGGCTGGCTCATGGCCAGGCGCTCGGCGTAGCGCACGAACTCGAAGCGTGGGTCCAGGGCCTCGCGCACGGTGTCGGCCAGCTCGTTCAGGAACAGGGTGGCCAGGTGGCGGGCGCGGTCCTGCGCGCCCAGGGTGCCGAAGGCCCAGCTCAGCGGGTCGGGTTCATCCTCCTGCCCGGGGATGCTGGCATCGACCTGCGCAAAGCGCGGGCCCTCGGGCAGGTAGGCGCGGCTGTTGATGCGGTGCGCCAACGTGGGGTCGCGGCCTTGCAGGAACGCCAGGACGCGTGGGGTGACGGCGGCGATGCGTTCGGCCTCGGCCAAATGGAACTGCAGCGCCGGACCCGGCTTGGGTACCCGCGCAGCCGCCTGGCGCAAGGCGCTCAGGCCGGCGGCGCTGAAGAGGCGCAGCACCAGGCCCAGGGCCAGGTCGGCCTGGCGGGCATCGACCCCCTGGGCACGCAGAAAGCCGGTCAGGTAGGCGGTGGCGGGGTAGGGGGTGTTGAGCTGCGTCATCGGCGGGATGAGCGACAGCGCCCGGCAGGGTTGGGTCATGGCAGCAGAGGGTTGGAGGCCGGATTGTCTCCAGGCAAAGCCTGGCTTCGCCTGTGCAGGGGTGTGCCTGAAAGACGGACAGTGCTGCACTGCAGCATTACGGGTGGTTTCGCGTAAGCTCGCGCCCTCTCTTCACGAGGCTGCCCATGAACAAGCTCTACCCGAGCGCCGATGCGGCACTGGCGGGCCTCGTCCACGACGGTCAATTGATCGCCGTGGGCGGGTTCGGTCTGTGCGGCATTCCCGAGGCGCTGATCGACGCGCTGCAACGCACCGGCGCGCAGAACCTGACCGTCATCTCCAACAACGCGGGTGTCGATGGCTTCGGCCTTGGCAAGCTGCTGGAGACGCGCCAGATCAAGAAGATGATTTCCTCCTACGTGGGCGAGAACAAGGAGTTCGAGCGCCAGTACCTGGCCGGCGAGCTGGAGCTGGAGTTCACCCCGCAAGGCACGCTGGCCGAGAAGCTGCGCGCCGGCGGCGCCGGCATCCCGGCCTTCTTCACCCGCACCGGCGTGGGCACCCTGGTGGCCGAAGGCAAGGAACTGCGCGAGTTCGACGGCCACACCTATGTGATGGAACGCAGCCTGCGCCCCGAGCTCAGCCTGATCAAGGCCGATGTGGCCGACAAGGCCGGCAACCTGCGCTTCCGCCTGACCGCCCGCAACTTCAACCCGGCCGCGGCCATGGCCGGCAAAGTCTGCGTGGTGGAAGTGGAGAAGATCGTCGAGGTGGGCGAATTGGGCCCGGACGACATTCACCTGCCCGGCATCTATGTGCACCGCATCGTGCACAACCCGAACCCCGAGAAGCGCATCGAGAAGCGCACCACCCGGAGCTGACGCCATGCCCTGGAATCAAGACCAAATGGCGGCCCGCGCCGCCCAGGAGCTGGAAGACGGCTTCTACGTGAACCTCGGCATCGGCATCCCCACCCTGGTGGCCAACCATGTGCCGGCGGACAAGGAAGTCTGGCTGCAGAGCGAGAACGGCATGCTGGGCATCGGCCCCTTCCCGACGGAAGAAGAGGTCGACGCCGACCTCATCAACGCCGGCAAGCAGACTGTCACCACGCTGCCAGGTTCCTCGATCTTCGGCAGCCACGACAGCTTCGCGATGATCCGCGGCGGCAAGATCAACCTGAGCATCCTGGGTGCCATGCAGGTCAGTGGCAGTGGTGACCTGGCCAACTGGATGATCCCCGGCAAGATGGTCAAGGGCATGGGCGGCGCCATGGACCTGGTGGCCGGCGTGGCCCGCGTCGTCGTTCTGATGGAGCACGTGGCCAAGAAGAAGGACGGCACCGAAGACCTGAAGATCATCCCCAAGTGCACGCTGCCGCTAACCGGCGTCGGCGTGGTGCACCGCATCATCACGGACCTGGCGGTGATGGATGTGACGCCGGCCGGCTTGAAGCTCGTCGAGCTGGCGCCCGAGGTGACGCGCGAGTTCGTGCAGAGCAAGACCGGCGTGCCGCTGATCTGAGGCCCGCCCCGGCGTTAACAGAATGAAGCGGCCGCCCTGAGCAGCCGCTTCTACATTCGGCGCATGCAAGACCCAGCGCCGAATGAAGTGGAAGTGGCCGAGGTTTCAGCGTCCGAGCTGAGCGCCGAAGGCCTGCTGGCGGCGCTGGGGGGCGCCGCCTTGCTGACGGCCTGCGGCGGAGGCGGTGCAGGGGCGCCGGCGCCCGCTCCCGTCCCGGCACCGCCACCCGCACCAAGCCCTCCGCCGGCACCGGCGCCATCTCCCGCGCCTGCACCCAGCCCCGCGCCTTCGCCGACACCGGCTCCACCTCCGGCGCCCGCTCCGGCCCCTTCCCTGAGTGCGACCGAGGCCGCGCGCTTCCTGCTGCAGGCCGGACTCGATGCCCGCCCGACCGAGATCGCCGCCGTGCAGGCACAGGGCATTGCGCCCTGGCTGGACGCGCAGCTGGCGCGGTCCCCCGAGGCCGGCAGCCGCTACGACTGGATGCTGACCAAGGGCTTTGCCGTCGAGGCCAACAGCAACAACTTCAACGGCGCCGATGCCGCCATCTGGCGCAAGCTGCTGACCGCCACCGACCCGGTGCGCCAGCGCATGGCCCTGGCCTTGTCGGAAATCCTGGTGGTCTCGATGAACGGCCTGCCCATTCCCTGGCGGGGCTTGGCGATTGCGCACTACGCCGACCTGCTGGAGCAGCATGCCTTCGGCAGCTACCGCCAGTTGTTGGAGGCGGTGACCTTGAGCGTGCCCATGGGCAGCTACCTGAACCTGCGCGGCAACCGCAAGGAAGATGCCACCACCGGCCGCGTGCCCGATGAGAACTACGCCCGCGAGGTGATGCAGCTGTTCTCCATCGGGCTGCTGCTACTCAACCCGGACGGCACGCCCCAGCGCGTGGGCGGCCAGGTGCTGGAGAGCTACACCCAGGCCGACATCACCCAGCTGGCGCGTGTTTTCACCGGCTGGGACAGCAACCGCGCCGGCAACGACGACTACGAGTACGTCAAGCGCCCGATGATCCATGTGGCCAGCCGCTTTGCCGGCGGCGACAAGCAGGTGCTGGGCCAGACCATCCCGGCCAGCGCCGATGGCCCCGCCGCCCTGCAGCTGGCGCTGGACATCCTGGCCAACCACCCGAACGTCGGCCCCTTCATCGGCCGCCAGCTGATCCAGCGATTCACCCAGAGCCACCCCAGCCCCGCGTACGTGGCCCGCGTGGCGGCGGCCTTCAACGACAACGGCCGCGGCGGGCGCGGCGACCTGAAAGCCACCCTGCGCGCCGTGCTGCTGGACCCCGAGGCCCGCGCGGCACCCAATGGGCTGCAGGGCGGGCGCCTGCGGGAGCCGGTGCTGCGCTTCGTGCAATGGGCGCGCACCCTGGGCATGACATCACCGGGCGATGCCTGGGCCATTGGCGACACCTCCGACCCCGCTACCCGCCTGGGCCAGAGCCCCTTCCGCAGCCCCACGGTGTTCAATTTCTTCCGCCCCGGCTATGTACCCTCGGGCGGGCCGCTGGCCGCGCAGGCCATCACCGTGCCGGAGTTCCAACTGCTGAACGAGAGCAGCATCGCCGGCTACCTGAACACGATGCAGAACTGGATCGCCAATGGGGTGGGCGATCTGCGCCCCGATGTGTCGGCGCTGATCCCGCTGGCTGCCGACGCCCCGGCGCTGCTGGCTGCACTGAACCTGCACCTCGCCGCCAACGCCATTCCGGGCGCCGTGCTTGGCCAGCTGGCCACCGCCGTGGCCCAGATCAATGCTGGTACCGACAGCGGCAAGCTGGCCCGTGTGCGCGCCGCCCAGCTGCTGGTGCTGGCCAGCCCCGATTACCTGATCCAGCAGTGACCATGCACATCAACCGCCTGCCCGAACTGCGCCGTCGCGCCTTCCTGCGCCGTGCCAGTCAGCTCGGCCTGGCCGGGGCTGCCGCGCCTTGGGCCCTGAACCTGGCCGCCCTGGGCGAAGCCGCGGCGGCCGATGCGAGCGGGGGGTACAAGGCCCTGGTCTGTGTGTTTCTGTACGGGGGCAACGACCAGAGCAACACCGTCATCCCCTACGACGCCGCGGGGCACGCCAGCTACAGCACGCTGCGCGGCGGCCTGGGTCTGGCGCGCGACACCCTGGCCGCCACCGCGCTCACGCCGCGCGTGGCCCTGCCCGGCGCCACGCAACTGGCTTTGGCGCCGCAGCTCGCCCCCCTCAAACCCTGGTTCGACAACGGCCAGATGGGCGTGCTGCTGAATATCGGCCCGCTGCGCGCACCGACCAGCAAGGCCCAGTACCAGGCGCGCTCGGTGCCGCTGCCGCCGCGCCTGTTCTCGCACAACGACCAGCAGTCCGTCTGGCAGAGCAGCGAAGCCGAGGGCGCCACGCGCGGCTGGGGCGGGGCGCTGGGTGATCTGTTCCTGGCCAGCAATGCCACCGCGGCGTTCACTTGCATCAGCACCAGCGGCAATGCCGTCTACCTGGCGGGCGAGCAGGCGATCCGCTACCAGGTGTCGACCAATGGCGCCGTGCCCATCAACGGCGTCAAGTCTGCGATGTTCGGCTCGGCGGCCTGCCAGCAGGCGCTGCGCAGCCTGTTGACCACGCCGCGCGGGCATTGGCTGCAGAACGAAATCACCCAGGTGGCCGGCCGTGCCATCGATGCCGAGGCCCGGGTGGCCACCGCCTTGAGCGGTGCGGCGACGCTGCAAACCACGTTTCCCAACACCGGACTGGCGCGTCAGCTGCAGGTGGTGGCGCGCCTCATCGCCGCGCGCGGGCAGCTGGGCGTGCAGCGCCAGGTCTTCATGGTCTCGCTGGGCGGCTTTGACAACCACGATGACTTGAGCGCCAACCACCCCGGCCTGCTGACGCAGATCGGCGGTGCGCTGGCGGCCTTCCAGGCGGCCATGGTGGAGCTGGGCACGGCCAGCCAGGTCACCACGTTCACGGCCAGCGAGTTCGGCCGCACCGTCACGAGCAACGGCAATGGCAGCGACCATGGCTGGGGCAGTCACCAGCTGGTGCTGGGCGGCGCGGTGCGCGGTCAGCGCTTCTGGGGCGACTGGCCCGTGCTGGCCAACAACGGGCCGGACGATGTCGGCCAGGGCCGGTTGATCCCCAGCCGCAGCGTGGACCAGCTGGCCGCCACACTGGCACGCTGGATGGGCGTGGCCGAGAGCGAGCTCGGCCTGATCGCGCCCAACATCGGCCGCTTTGCGGCGCGCGACCTGGGCCTGTTCAGCGGCTGATCAGAGCCGGTCGAGTTCGCTCAGAAAGCGCTGGCGCTGCACCGGGTCGTTGATGGCCTCGGCCAGGCGCGCGGCGAACACTTCGCGCGGGCTGCTGGCGGCCTTCTTGACCAGCACGCGGGCAATCGGGCCGATCAGCTGCGCCAGCAGCTTCTCGGCCTTGGCTTGCAGTGCGGGGTCCACTTCGGCGAGGCGGGTGGCGGAGGCCGAGCCGGTGGAGCGGCTGGCCCCCTGCGCGATCTGTTCCAGGAAGGCATTGCGGGCGGTGGCGTCGGCCACCTGTTCGGCCAGGCGCTGGCAGAGGTCGGGCAGATCGCTGCTCTGGCGCGCCGTGCGCCGCACCATCACGGCGGCCAACGGGCCGACATGGCGCGCCAACGTCTGTTCGACCTGGCTGAGCGCCTTGGCATCGAAGTGTGTGGGCGGCGGGGCGGCACCGGTGGAGGCCTCGCTGCCGCGCGTCACCAGCTGGGTCTTGTCATCGGCGGGAGCCTGCGGCCGGCGCAGGGGCACGGCGATGACGGTGGCGTCCGACACCGTGGCCGCCAGCGGCGTGCCGATGCCCTGCGTCAAGGCCGTGCGGAAAGCCGCCGCGTTGGCGAAGCGATCTTCGGGGTCTTTGGCGAGGGCTTTGGCGACGATGGCGTCGTAACCCGGTGGGCGGCTGAGGCCGAATTCCACAGTGGAAGGTGGCCGTGGGGTCTCGTTCAGCACCTTGTGCATCAGGCGCTCGGTGCTGCCGACAAAGGGCTGCTGGCCGGTCAGCAACTGATAGAGCAGCACGCCAGCGGCGTAAAGATCCACGCGCCGGTCGATCGGGTTGCCGAGGAACTGCTCGGGGGCCATGTAGGAGGGCGTGCCGATCAGGCCACCGGCCAGGGTCAGCCCGGCGGATTCGATGCGGGCGATGCCGAAGTCCGCCACCTTGAGCTTGCCGCCGCGCGTCATCATCAGATTGGCGGGCTTGATGTCGCGGTGCCACACACCCTGCTCATGCGCGTGCTCCAGCGCGTCGAGCAGTTGCGTCATCACGCTGAGGATGTCCTCATCGGTGAAGCGCACCTTGCGACCCAGGTAGTGCGAGAGGTTGCTGCCCTCGACGAACTCCATGGCGATGAAGGCCACGTCCTCGTCCTGGCCGAAGTCGTACACCGCCACGATGCCCGGATGCTGCAGCCGCCCGGCGGCGCGGGCCTCGTTGCGAAAGCGCGCAGTGATGGAGTCGGCCGCATCCGACCCGTCGTCCAGCGCGCGGCGGATGGTCTTGAGCGCCACCACGCGGCCGATGTCGGGGTCGAAGCCCTTGTAGACGACGCCCATGGCGCCTTCGCCCAGCACTCCGCTGATCTGGTACTTGCCGAGCTTTTCTGGAACGGGCAGGGCCATCAAGCCTCCAGCATCTTCATGGCCTGGACGACGCTGGCACGCATGCGAGCAAACGATTGCGCCAGGGTGCCGATTTCATCGCTGGACCCGGTGGCGAACTCGGGGGCTTCCAGGTCGCCCTGGCTCACGCGGTCGGCCAGCGCCGAAAGGCGGGTGACCGGGCGCACCACGAAGGCCCAGATGGCGACGTTGAGCAGGATGCCCACGGCGACGAATACACCGATCAGTGCGGTGATGAAGAGCTTGAAGGAGCGCTCGGCGCGTTCCAGCGGCAGGTTCATGGGCACGGACATGATCTGGGCGCCCACCACTTCGTTGTGCGTCCAGCCAAAGCCATTCGCGGGACCGTACTTGTCCACCATGGTCTTGGGCGCGGCCTCGACGCTGGAGTGGCAGCGCAGGCAGGCCGGGTCGGCGATGCGCAGCGGGCGCGAGATGAAGAGCGAGCGTCCCATCGGCGTGTCGCGCTCACCCACGAATTCCTTGAGTTCGCCGTTGTTGCGGAACTGGCTGACGATGTCGACCTCCCAGCCCACTGCACGGTCGCGCGGGTTGGTGGGGTTCAGCGTGGCTTCCTTGTAGGCGAACTCAGGGTGCTTGGCCTGCACGGCCGCGAGCACTTCCACGGCCGAGTAGCTGGGTACCGACTGCGGCAGGAACTCGTACTTCATCTGCGTCTCCAGCAGCGGGGTGATCTGCTTGCTGGTGTAGGCGCGCACGGCCACGGCCTTGTCCATCATCAGGCGGGCGCTGTTCAACACCTCTTCGCGGGCGTTGTCTTGCAGCATGGTGCGGGCGATCAGCCCACTGCAGCCGATGCCGAGCAGCATGGCCAGCACGTAGAGCAGGTTGAACTTGACGAGCAGTTTCATGGGCGGGCTCCAGGGGCCGAGGCGGGTTTGACGAAGCGTTCGGGAAAGAGCACGGGCTCCCACTCGGGGTGGGCGCCCAGATTCTTGGCGACCTCGGCGCGGAAGGCGGGGTCGCGCAGCAGCGGAGCAAAGCGGCGTGGGAACTCGCGGCGCAGGCTGGGCTCGCCTTGCAGCCAAGCGGCCAGGTTCTCGTAGCGCGGCGCGGGCTGGGCGGCGGGCGTGGGTGCAGATGCGCTGAAGCGGGCCAGGCGCGGCGGGATGGGGTCGCGGAAGGCACGCGGCACGGTGCGCAGCCAGGCCAGGTCCGGGCGGGGCAGCAGTTCGCCACCCTTGCCGCCCTGGCGCTGGTAGCTGGCGCCGGCGGTGACCACCTGGCGTGCCTTGGCGCCTGTGCGCTCGATCAACTTGACCGAGCCTGACTCACAAAACAGCGCGACCAGGCCACTGCTGACCTGCAGCACGACCGAGCCCTGTGCGGATTCAAGCTCCACCTGCGGGCTGAGCAGACCGCCGTGCGGCTGCTGGGCCCCGCTTTGCAACTTGACCCAACCCGACAGCAGGTACAGCCCGGGCGCGGCCGTGCCCCGCCGGGCCGGCTGCAGCAGCGCGCGGCTGCCGGGGCCAAGGTCGATCAGGCTGCCGTCCGCGGCTTCCAGGCGCAGCAGACCGGTGTTCGCGCCGGTCTCGATCAGCGTGCCGGCGGCCAGCCGCAGGCCTTCCTGGGCGTCAAAGGCCTGGGCACCGATCACCAGCGCGGCCGGCCCTTCCAGCAAGGTGAGCGTGACCTGGGCCGCCTGAGCACCTGCCAGCCCCGGACCGAAGGCGCAGGCGGCCAGCCAGCTTCTGCGCGTGCAACCCCATGCCCTGCTCAATGAGCGCTCCCGATCTGTCTTTTGAGCCCGGGATCGTACTGGGCGGGGCCCCCCGGTCGCCCCTGGGTTCAACCGGTGTTGCGCAGGCCCGCGGCGATGCCATTGATGGACAGATGGATGCCGCGCTGCACCCGCTCCATCACCTCCGGGTCCACTTGCCTTTCACCCGAGAGCTGCCGGTAGCGCCGCATCAGTTCGACCTGCAGGTGGTTCAGCGGGTCGATGTAGGGGAAGCGGTGGGCGATCGAACGCGCCAGCGAGGGGTTGCCGGCCAGGCGCTTGCTCTCGCCGGTGATCAGGCTCAATGCCTCCTCGGTGCGGGCGAACTCGGCCTTGATGGCGGCAAAGATGCGTCGGCCCAGCTTCTTGTCCTCCACCAGCTCCACATAGCGCGCGGCCAGTTCCAGGTCGCTCTTGGCCAGCACCATGTCCAGGTTGGAAAGCAGGGTGCGGAAGAAGGGCCATTGCTTGTGCATCTTGCGCAGCAGGGCCAGGCGCTGGGTGCGCTCCTTTGTGCCGTCTTCGCCCAGGTAGGCCATCACGCCCGAGCCGAAGCCGCACCACCCCGGCAATGCCACACGGGCCTGACCCCAGCTGAAGCCCCAGGGAATGGCGCGCAGGCCTTCGATGGCCTTGGGGCCGCCGCCGCTGCCGGGCCGCTTGGCCGGGCGCGAGCCGATGTTGAGCTCGGCGATCTCGCGGATCGGCGTGGCGGCGAAAAAGTAGTCGGCAAAGCCCTCGGTCTCGTAGACCAGGCGGCGGTAGGCACCGAAGCTCTCGTCGGACAGGGTCTGCGCGGCTTCCAGGAACTTGGCCGGTGCGTCCTGCGTCGGATGCAGCAGGCTGGCTTCCAGCGTGGCGGCCACCAGGGTTTCCAGGTTGCGCCGGCCGATCTCGGCGTTGGCGTACTTGGAGGCGATGACTTCGCCCTGCTCGGTCAGACGGATCTGCCCGTTCACCGTGCCCGGGGGTTGGGCCAGGATGGCCTGGTAACTCGGGCCACCGCCCCGGCCCACGGTGCCGCCGCGGCCGTGGAACAGGCGCAGGATCGGCCCGCCATGGCGGGCGCGCAGTTCGTCGAACAGCTCGACCAGGGCGATCTCGGCGCGATAGAGCGACCAGTTGCTGGTAAAGACGCCGCCGTCCTTGTTGGAATCGGAATAGCCCAGCATCACGTCCTGCTCACCGCCGCTGGCCATCACCAGCTCGGGGATGCCGGGCAGGGCGTAGAACTCGCGCATGATGGCCGGGGCCTCGCGCAGGTCGCCAATGGTTTCGAACAGCGGCGAGACGATCAGCGCGCAGTGCGCGTCCTCACCCAGCCGCCCGCGCAGCAGGCCCACCTCCTTGCACAGCAGCAGCACTTCCAGCAGGTCGGAGACCGACTCGGTGTGCGAAATGATGGCGTGGCGGATGGCGTCGCGGCCAAAGCGCTGCAGGGCTTCCTGCGCGGCCTCGAACACGGCCAGCTCGCCCAAGGACTTGTCGCTGTAGGCATGGCCGATGACGCGCAGCGGCCGTGCCTCGCCCAGCAGGCGCAGCAGCAGGGCGCGCTTGGCCAGCTCATCCAGGGCGCTGTATTCGGGCTCGATGCGCGCGGCCAGCAGCAGCTCGGCCACCACGGCCTCGTGCTGGTCGCTGCTCTGGCGCAGATCCAGGGTGGCGAGGTGGAAGCCGAACACACTGAGGGCGCGCATCAGCGGTGCCAGGCGCGGGGCAATCAGCGCATCGGCATGGTGGTGGCGCAGCGAAGCCTCGATGGTGCGCAAGTCGGCCAGCAGCTCCTCGGGGTTGCGGTAGGCGTCCTGGGGCGCCACGGCGTGGCGCAGGGCCTCGGTGCCGGTCAGCTCATGCAGGGTGGCGGCCAGGCGGGCGTACATGCCGGTCAGCGCGCGGCGGTAGGGCTCGTCCAGGCGGTGCTCATTGCGGTCCGGGCTGCGCTCGGCCAGGGCCTGCATGTCCGGCGTGATGCGTGCCAGGCGGGCCGAGATCGAGAGCTCGGCGCCGAGCTCGTGCAGCTCGGTCAGGTAGTGGCGCAGCACCACCTCGCTTTGGCGCCTCAGCGCATGGCGCAGCGTGGCGGCGCCCACATTGGGGTTGCCGTCGCGGTCACCGCCAATCCAGTGGCCCATGCGCAGAAAGGCCGGCAGCTGCTGGCCGGGCAGGGCGGATTCCAGCTCGGCATAGAGGCGCGGGATCTCGGCCAGGAAGGTGGCCGGGTAGTAGGAGAGGGCGTTCTCGATCTCGTCGGCCACCGTCAGCTTGGAGTAGCGCAGCATGCGCGTCTGCCACAGCTGGGTGATGCGGGCGCGCATCAGCTCCTCGTTGGCGCGCTGCTCGCGCTCGCTCAAGGGCGCATCGCGCTGGGCCAGCAGGTGGGCGATGGCGCGCTCCGCGTCGAGGATGGATTTGCGCTGCACCTCGGTGGGGTGGGCCGTCAGCACGGGCGAAATGTGTGCGCGCTGCAGCAGCGCGCCGATCTCGACCGGCCGCACGCCGGCGCTGTGCAGCGCCTCCAGGCTGTAGGCCAGCGAGCCGGCCTGCAAATGGCCGGCACGCTCGTGGTGTTCGCGCCGGCGCACATGGTGGCGGTCCTCGGCCAGATTCGCCAAATGCGAGAAGTAGCTGAAGGCGCGGATCACCATCACCGCCTGGTCGGCGGAGAGGCCCTTGAGCAGGCGGTCGAACTGACGCCCGGCCTGCTGATCCTGGCCGCGCCGCCAGGCCACCGAGAGCTGACGGATGCGCTCCACCAGCTCGAAGGCTTCGCGGCCTTCCTGGTCGCGAATCACCTCGCCGAGCAGGCGGCCGAGCAGGCGGATGTCCTCACGCAGCGGTTGGTCCTTGTCGGCTTCGGGCTGGGCGGCAGGAGCTTTGGAGCGGGCAGGGCGTGGCATGGTCGATGTAACTTGAAGAGGC
>JBDHSJ010000095.1:0-14076 GCA_039808065.1 Burkholderiaceae bacterium
CCTGGCGGGTGACGATGCCCGACTGCAGCAGTTCGGCGTCGCGCGCCGCCCGCGCCTTGGCGTTGGCGGCCTGCGCCTCGGCCTTCTGCAGCGCGGCGGCCGCGCGGGCCCGCTCGGCCTCGAAGCTGGCGGCGTCGATCTGGTAGAGCGGCTGCCCGGCCTTGACGGTCGAACCTTCGGTGAACAGGCGGCGCTGCACGATGCCGCTGACCTGCGGACGGATCTCGGCCACCTGGCCCGCGCTCAGGCGCCCGGGCAGCGCCAGCTCCAGCGGGGCATCCTGTGCGCTGACCGTCACCACGCCCACTTCGGGCGGTTGGGGTGTGGGCTTGTTGGCGGCGTCGGATGACTTCTGGCATCCGGTGAACAGCAGTGCGGCGCTGAGCGCAGCAAGGAGGGCAGGCAGCTTGAACGTCATGGCGGCGCATGCTGCATGAAGAATATGGAGCCAGCTTGAAGAGCCTGCGTCACGCTGGGGTGCTGCTTGCGCTGCCCACCGTCCGCCGCCACAGTGCGCTTCCTCATGAAACCGAGCCTGAGTACCCAAGTTTTCGCCATCGTGCTGGGCACCGCCTTGGCGGTGGCCGTGGCCATGGGCGTTTCCGCCCATATGGCGCTGAACCGCGGCTTCCTGGGCTATCTGAACGAGCAGGCCGTGAACCGGCTGGAGCTGGCGCTGGTGAGTGTGACGGCGGGCTACCGCGAGAACGGTGGCAGCTGGGACTTCCTGCGCGAAAAGCCCGAGCTCTGGGGCCGCCTGCTGCGCCCGCGCCTGCCCGAGGCCCAGGCCCCGGCGGTGAAGAGCAGCCCGGCCGAGCTGACCGGCGCAACGCGCCGCTTCACCCTCTTCGACGCCGACCGCCAGCGCATTGCCGGCTTTGCCACGCCCTCCGCCGACGCGCTCGAGCGCGCCGTCGTCGTCGACGGCCTGACCGTGGGTTGGCTGGCGCTGACGCCCTTCGAATCCGTCAGCTCCGGCGCCGAGAAGCGCTTTGCCGATGCACAGGCGCGCGTGGCCTGGGGCGTGGGCGGCGGCGCCCTGCTGCTGGCCGCCGGCCTGGCCTTCTGGGCCTCGCGCCGGTTGGCGCGGCCGGTGCGCCAGGTGGCCGAGGCCTCGCACCGCCTCGCCGCCGGCGACTACACCACCCGCGTGCCCGAGCGCCGCTCCGGCGACGAAGTGGGCCAGCTGAGCCGCGACTTCAACCAACTTGCCCACACCCTGCAGCGCAACGAGGCCATGCGGCGCGAGTTCATGGCCGATGTCTCCCACGAGCTGCGCACCCCGCTGGGCATCCTGAACGGCGAGCTCGAAGCGCTGGAAGACGGTGTGCGGCAGCTCGATGGCACGGCCCTGGCCTCGCTGCGCGGCGAAGTGGCCACCCTGCACAAGCTGGTGGACGATCTGTACGAGCTCTCGCTCGCCGATGTCGGCGCCCTGGCCTACCGCAAGGCCGAGCTGGACCTGGCCCCCTTGTTGCACAGCACCGCCGGCGCCTTTGGCGAGCGCCTGCAGGGCAGCGGCCTGGCGCTGCAGCTGGAGTTGCCCGAGCAGCCCCTGCCCGCCTTCGGCGACGAGCGCCGCCTGCGCCAGCTCTTCAACAACCTGTTCGAGAACAGCTGCCGCTACACCGACGCCGGCGGCCGCCTGCGCATCCAGGCCGCACGCGGGCCCGAGGGCACGGTGATCGACGTGCAGGACAGCGGCCCCGGCGTCAGCCCCGAGCAGCTGCCGCGCCTGTTCGAGCGCTTCTTCCGCGGCGAGGCCTCGCGCAACCGCCGCACCGGGGGCGCCGGCCTGGGTCTGTCGATCTGCCAGCGCATCGTCGAGGCGCATGAGGGCCGCATCGAGGCCAAGCCCTCGCCGCTTGGCGGCCTGTGGGTGCAGGTGGTGCTGCCCAGCCATGGCTGAGCCGCTGCCGCCCAGCCTGCCGTTGGATCCCGGGCCGGCGCGCATCCTGGTCGTCGAGGACGAACCCAAGCTGGCCGCCCTGCTGGTCGATTACCTGCGCGCCGCCGGCCACCAGGTGGACTGCGTGGCCGACGGCCTGGCCGTGCTGCCCACCTGGGAAGTGGGCCAGCATGAGCTGGTGCTGCTGGACCTGATGCTGCCCGGCCTGGACGGCCTGGCCGTGTGCCGCGCACTGCGCGCCCGCTCGGCCGTACCCATCGTGATGTTGACGGCGCGCGCCGACGAAGCCGACCGCCTGCTCGGCCTGGAGCTCGGCGCCGACGACTACATCGCCAAGAATCCCTTCAGCCCGCGCGAGGTGGTGGCGCGCATCAAGGCCGTGCTGCGCCGCACCCGCCCGGCTCCGGTGCCCCAGCCCCTGCAGATCGACGCCGAGGGCTGGCGCGCCAGTTGGCAGGGCCAGGATCTGGACCTGACGCCCAACGAATTCCGCCTGCTGCGCTGCCTCGCCGCCCAGCCCGGGCGGGTCTGGCCGCGCCAGCAGTTGCTCGACCAATTGCATGACGACCTGCGCGCCGTCACCGAACGTGCGGTGGACAGCCATGTGAAGAACCTGCGCCGCAAGCTGGAGCTGGCCGGCGCAGGCAGCGATCGCATCCGCGCCGTCTACGGCGTCGGCTATCGCTACGAGGCGTGAGCTACAGGGCCTTGAGGCGCCGCGTAATGCCCAGGTAGAGGTCGCGCAGGTAGGGGTTGCTGCCCAGGTTGCGCGCCACGTCGCCACTGCCCACCACATCCCAGTGGTCGGCCTGCAGATGGCCGATGTGGTTCCACCAGCCCTTGCGCGCCGTGCCGTCGTACTCGCGCGTCGGCGCGCCGAAGGGCGCCTTCATGCTGATGGTGTTCACCACGCCGTCGTTCTGCAGCCAACCCGTGCCCAGCGCCCGGTACACGCCCATGCCGGTGGCGAAGGGCGAGAGCGCCAGATTGGTGCTGAAGTCCGGCAGATGGTTGCCGAACAGGGGTTCGCGGTAGGTGGTGCCCACGCTGTACGAGAAGTAAATGACCTCGGACGAAGTCTTGACCCATTGGTTCTCGGCCGCCGCGCCCTCCGGGCTCAGGCTGTAGAGCGCCACGTCCTGGGTGTTCCAGATCGGGGAGGCCCAGACCCGGTTCGCATAGCTGGCCTGGCTCTCCCCGTTCTGGCGCTTCAGGCCCCATTGGTCGAGCTTGAAGTCGAAGGGCAGATCGTCCGCCCCGCTGGCGCCCACCGCGCCGGCCACCACCTTGAGCAACTGCTTGGCGAATTCATTGAAGCTGGTCAGCCGCCCAAAGGTGGTGCCGTTGTGGGCGCCAGCCATCGAGGTATGGCTGTGCACCCAGTCCTTGCCCCCCATGAACAGCGGCGAGGTGCCCGTGCCGCTGGCGGCACGCTCGGCCGCGGAGCCGTTGCGCAGCAGCTCGATCAGCATGTTGGAGGTCGGCCCGCCCTGGCTGTGAGAAACCAGGTGCACGCGCTTCGTCGCACCCCAACTCGGGTGCAGGCCGGCATAGCAGCGCCCGTAGCGCGCATGGCCGTGGCGGGCGGCGTGCGCCGCCCCATAGTCCACGCAACCGCCCTTGATCTGCGCATAGGCCTCGACCGCGCGGTCCCAGTTCGAACTGGTCGGACCCATGGCCACCGTCACCGTCGGATGGCCCTGGCTCTTCAGGAACTCCTGCAGGTCCAGGGTGCCGCCCCAGTGCTTGTAGCCAAACACCTCGTCGCGGCCCCAGCCGCCAAAACCGTGCACCAGCACGATCGGATCTTCATTCGCGGCCTGAGCCGCCGGCGCGAACCAGGCCAAGCCGGCCAACGCCATCGCAATCAACCATCGCTGCATCGGAACACCTCGTGAATGTTGAAGGAGGAGATCCGGCCCTGCAGACTGCCAGGAACGGGAGGCGGATGCTGCCCAGGTGGGCGCGGCGCAGGCGTAACCCGGCGTAATCGCTGCGCGGAATGCGACAGGGTTGTTCCGGAGAACCTTCGCAGCCACGCAAGGGAGGCTGCGGCCGCAAAGAAAAAGGCCCCGCAACGCGGGGCCTTTTTTCGGCAGAAGCCGAGAGGCTTACATCTGCTCGATCATGACCTGGCCGAAGCCGGAGCAGGACACCTGGGTCGCGCCTTCCATCAGGCGGGCGAAGTCGTAGGTGACCTTCTTGGTCAGGATGGCTTTGCCCATCGAGCTGATGATCAGGTCGGCGGCTTCGGTCCAGCCCATGTGGCGCAGCATCATCTCGGCCGAGAGGATTTCCGAACCCGGGTTGACGTAGTCCTTGCCGGCGTACTTCGGTGCGGTGCCGTGGGTGGCTTCGAACATCGCGACCGAGTCGCTCAGGTTCGCGCCCGGGGCGATGCCGATGCCGCCGACTTGCGCGGCCAGGGCGTCGGAGATGTAGTCGCCGTTCAGGTTCAGGGTGGCGATCACCGAGTACTCGGCCGGACGCAGGATGATCTGCTGCAGGAAGGCGTCGGCAATGCTGTCCTTGATGACGATTTCCTTGCCGGTCTTCGGGTTCTTGAACTTGCACCACGGGCCGCCGTCGATCAGCTCGGCGCCGAATTCCTTCTGGGCCAGGGCATAGCCCCAATCACGGAAGCCACCTTCGGTGAACTTCATGATGTTGCCCTTGTGGACCAGGGTCACGCTGGGCTTGTCGTTGTCGATCGCGTATTGGATGGCCTTGCGCACCAAGCGCTCGGTGCCTTCCTGGCTGACCGGCTTGATGCCGATGCCCGAGCTCTCGGGGAAGCGGATCTTCTTGACGCCGAACTCGGTCTGCAGGAAGGAGATCAGCTTCTTGGCCTTGTCGCTGCGGGCCTCGTACTCAATGCCGGCGTAGATGTCTTCCGAGTTCTCGCGGAAGATCACCATGTCGACTTTGTGCGGCTCCTTCACGGGGCTGGGCACACCAGTGAAGTACTGCACCGGGCGCAGGCACACATACAGGTCCAGTTCCTGGCGCAGGGCCACGTTCAGCGAACGGATGCCGCCGCCCACCGGGGTGGTCAGCGGGCCCTTGATCGAGACCACGTAGTCGCGCAGCACGGTCAGGGTCTCTTCGGGCAGCCAGACGTCGGGGCCGTAGACCTTGGTCGACTTCTCGCCGGCGTAGATCTCCATCCAGTGGATCTTCTTGGCACCGCCATAGGCCTTGGCCACCGCAGCGTCCACCACTTTGATCATCACCGGCGTGATGTCGAAGCCGGTGCCGTCCCCTTCGATGTAGGGAATGATGGGGTTGTTGGGGACGTTCAGCGAGAAGTCGGCGTTGACCGTGATCTTCTGGCCACCCTCGGGCACCTTGATGTGCTGGTACATGGATGAGGCTCCAGGCGTTGGGGAAAGAAACGAACAGAGGATTCTAGGAGGCGCACCACACGTTCTAGAACGCTCGGGTACACCATTCCACGAAGCGCGCCCATAGGCCATGACCCAGGGCAAAGAGGGCCGCCGCCACGAGGGCGGCGCCGGCCAGGCGGATCGGCAAGCTGGCCTCGCGGCCGCCGCGCAAGCGCTTGAGCCACAGCGGCGCCCACAGCAGCCCCGGGCCGGATACGAGCGCGAAAGCAGCCATGGCGGCAGCGCCGCCGAGAGGGTGATCGGCCAGCGCGGCGACCAGCAGTGCAGCTTGCAGCAGGCCGCAGGGCCAGGCGGCCCAGAGCGCCGCAGCGGTCCAGCCCCAGCGCCGCGAGGGGCTTGCCTGGCGCCCCCAGCGGCCCAGCCAACTCGGCAATTGCCCTGCCACCAGAAGCCACAGGCCCAGCGCCAGCAAGCCGACATGGATCAGGGTCCAGAACGGGCGCAGCGCCTGCGTGAATTGAACCGAATCGCGCAGCCAGCCGACGCTGGCCGCCGCCAAGGCACCGGCGGTGGCGTAACTGAGCACGCGCAGCGCCTGGAAGCCCAACTGTTGGCGCCCCGCCGGTGCCAGCGCGGCACACGGGGCCCCGCACATCAGCGCGCAATGGGGAATGGCCGCCAGGCCCATCAGCGCGGCGCTGACGACGAGGGCCGAAGAAACAAGCATGCGCCGATTGTGGCGAGACTGGGATCAGATGATCTTCGAGAACTTCTCGCGTGCACCCTCGAGCTGCAGGAAGCGGTCGAACACCGCGGCGATCGAACGCACAAAAAACCAGCCCAGTGCCGTGATCTCGACCGCCTGATCGCTGATCGTCACCAGGCCCTGCTCGGCATGGTTCTGCAGCGCTTCCAGCTCGGCGGCGAAGTACTTGCGCGGGTCGATCAGGTGAGCGTCGGCCAGCGCCTGGAAGTCCAGGCGGCCCTGGCACATCAGCGCCATGATGGTGGCGCGACGCACCAGGTCGTCGCGACTCAGGGTGATGCCCCGCACCACCGGCCATAGGCCCTGCTCCAAGGCATCGCGGTACTCCTCGATGGTCTTGGCGTTCTGGCAGTAGCTCGCCCCCACCCGCGAGATCGCTGACACACCCAGGCCGATCAGGTCCCCATCAGGCTGCACGGTGTAGCCCTGGAAATTGCGGTGCAGCCGGCCTTGGCGCTTGGCCTGGGCCAGGGCATCGCTAGGAAGTGCGAAGTGGTCCATGCCAATGTGCTCGTAACCCGCCTCCAGGAAGGCGGCGATGGCCTGGGCATGCATTTGCAGGCGCACCTCGGGCAGCGGGATGTCCACACTGTGGATGCGGCGTTGCGCCTTGAAGCGCTGCGGCAGGTGGGCGTAGGCGTAGAGCGCGATGCGCTCCGGTCGCAGCTCGATGACCTGCTCCAGCGTGCGTTTGAAGCTGGTCGTGGTTTGCAGCGGCAGGCCGCAGATCAAGTCCAGATTGATGGACTGGAAACCGAGCGCGCGCGCCGACTTCATCAGCGTCTCGACCTGCTCATAGGACTGCACACGGTGCACGGCCTGCTGAACCCGCTCGTCAAAGTCTTGGATGCCCAGGCTCAGTCGATTGAAGCCCAGGTGTTTCAGGTGCGCCAGCCGGGCCTCGTTGACCGTGCGCGGGTCCACCTCAATCGAAGCCTCAATGCCGGGCAGCCACTCGAACGCAGCCTTGAGGCGCTCGGTCATCTGCGTGAGTTCGCTGTCGCTCAAGAAGGTCGGCGAGCCCCCGCCCAGGTGCAGTTGGGTGACGCCTTGACGCGGCCCCAGGGCCTGGGTCCACATGCGGATCTCGGCATCCAGCAGTTCCAGGTACTCAGCACCGCGCTCATGGTGTTTCGTGATGATCTTGTTGCAGGCGCAGTAGTAGCAGAGCGACTCGCAGAAAGGCACATGCACGTACACCGAGAGCGGCGCGCCGCTGCCGGTCAGTCCCCCAACCCCAGCCGAGCGCTGGGCCAGGGCCCGCATATGCTGCTCCGGGCCATGGGCCTCCACGAAGCGATCGGCCGTCGGGTAGGAGGTGTAGCGGGGGCCGCTGGATTCCAGCCGACTGAGCAGACCCGGGGGCAAAAACCCTGCGGAATCGGGCAATACAGCGGCGGTGGTGGTGTGGTCTGGGGACATGGTTGAATACTGCCCATCGCCTGCCGTGCTGTCCTTGACGCCGCTCAAGCCACCGTCAGCCTCAATTCAGCCAGGGATCCCGATAATGAGCACCATGCTGAGCCCGACCCCGATCCGCGTGGAACCGCTGCGCACCGCCTGTTCGAGCTGCAATCTGCGCGAACTCTGTCTCCCCCTTGGTTTGAGCGAGTCGGACATGACCCGCCTGGATGGGGTCATCAACCAGCGCCGCACCGTGGCCCGAGGACAGACCCTGTTCCGGGTGGGCGAGGAATTCCATGCGCTCTATGCCGTGCGCACGGGCTTCTTCAAGACCTGCGTGAATGCCGAAGATGGTCGCGTGCAGGTCACCGGCTTCCAGATGGCGGGCGAGTTGCTGGGGCTGGACGGCATTGGCAGCCACCGCCACACGGTGGACGCGGAGGCGCTCGAAGACTCGCAGGTCTGCGTGCTGCCCTTCGACGAGCTGGAGCGTCTGGCGCGTGAGTTCACCGCGCTGCAGCACCAGCTGCACCGCATCATGAGCCGCGAGATCGTGCGCGACCATGGCGTGATGCTGCTGCTGGGCTCGATGCGCGCCGAAGAGCGCCTGGCTGCCTTCCTGCTCAACCTGACCCAGCGCCTGCAGGCGCGTGGCTACTCGGCCAGCGAACTGGTGCTGCGCATGACGCGCGAAGAGATCGGCAGCTACCTCGGCCTGAAGCTGGAGACCGTGAGCCGCACCTTCTCGCGCTTCCAGGACGAAGGCATCCTGGAGGTGAAGCAGCGCCAGATCACCGTGCTGGGACCTGAAGCGCTGCAGCGCCTGGTGTCCTCGGCCGCCTGCTGAGGCACCACACGCCGAAAAGCAAAGGGCCGCTCATGCGGCCCTTTTTGTTGCTTGCAATCTCTCGCTCAGGGCCGCTTGCCACCCGTGCTGGCGTGGTTGCGCCCCTCCACCGCCGGGCGCTCGGCGGGCGCCTCGGCACTGGCACGCACCACCGGATCGGGGTCGCTGAGCGCGATGACGGCGGTCGTCGTGCCCGCCACCACCGCACTCAGCGGCAGGGCCAGCACCAGCCACACCATGCGCACACGCCACCAGGGCTGGGCCGGACCGGCGATCTTCTCTTTCAGGGCGGCTTGCATGGGCTTCTCTCCTATCGGGGCACCACGAAGGTGGATTTTTCGTCGACGCTGCGGCTGCTGTCAGCCCCTTGTGCCACGCGTTCGATGACAAAGCGCAGGGCATGCGCGCCGGGCGCCGGGGGCGCGGTGTCGGCCGGCAGGTGCACGGTAACCGGCACCCAGCGGGCCTCGATGGGCCCGAGCTCAATCTCGGTGCCGCTGCCGAGTTGCAGCTGGGTCAGGGCGGCGTCCACGGGTTCGACGCGAATGCGGTAGCGCTGGGGCCGCTCCACCACGTTCATCACCTGCAGCCGGTACACGTTCTCCAGCTGCCCCTGTTCGTTCCAGCGCGCCAGCGCGCCGCGGTCGCGCACCACGTCGAAGCGCATCGGCGGCCGCCACCACAGGCTGGCCCCCACGGCCGCAACGATCAGCCACAGCACGGCCGAATAGACCCAGACTCGCGGCCGCAGCACGCGCAGCCACTCAGTCTTGCGGTCCAGGTGCTGCTCGATGCCGTTCTCGGTGTCGTAGCGAATCAGGCCGCGCGGGTATTGCAGCTTGTCCATCACCTGATCGCAGGCGTCGATGCAGGCCGCGCAGCCGATGCACTCGTACTGCAGGCCCTTGCGGATGTCGATGCCTACCGGGCAGACCTGCACGCAAAGCCCGCAGTCGATGCAGTGGCCGAGCTGCTTGGCTTGCAGATCGTCTTTGCGGGCCCGCGGCCCGCGCGGTTCGCCGCGCTCGACGTCGTAGCCAATGATCAGCGTGTCACGGTCGAACATCGCGCTCTGGAAGCGCGCATAGGGGCACATGTACTTGCAGACCTGCTCGCGCATGAAGCCCGCATTGCCCCAAGTGGCAAAGGCATAGAAGCCGATCCAGAACGTCTGCCAAGGGCCCAGCTGAAAGGCGGCAAGCTCCTGCCACAGCGTGCGGATGGGCGTGAAGTAGCCCACAAAGCTGAAGCCGGTGATCAACGCCAGAGCGATCCAGATCAGGTGCTTCAGGCCCCGGCGGCGCAGTTTCTCGGCGTTCCAGGGTGACTTGTCGAGGCGCTCGCGCTGCGCCTTGTTGCCTTCACAGCGCGCCTCGATCCACAAGAACATCGAGGTGTAGACGGTCTGTGGGCATGCATAGCCGCACCACAGCCGCCCCGCCACCGCGGTGAACAGGAAGAGCGCGTAAGCGCTCAGCAGCAGCAGGGCCGTCAGGTAGAAGAGGTCCTGCGGATAGAGCACCAGGCCAAAGAGGAAGAAGCGGCGGGCCTCCAGATCGAATAGAACCGCCTGGCGGGCGTTCCACTCGATCCAGGGCAGACCGTAGAACACGGCCTGCGTGAGGAACACGAACACCCAGCGCCAGTTCTGGAAGCGACCGCTGATCTCCCGCGGGTGGATCTTCTGGCGCTTCCGGTACAGGCGAACAACCGCTTCTTCAGCCATCGATCAGTGCTTTCCGCCGTTGGAGAGACTCCAGACATAGCCGGCCAGCACATGGATCTGCTCAGGTGCGAGCGTGGCCTTCTGCGCCGGCATCTGGTTGTGCTTGCCGTTGGCGATCATGGCCATGATGGCCTGCTCACCCCAGCCATGCAGCCAGACCTTGTCGTTCAGACGCGGAGCCCCCAGGGCCGGGTTGCCGTCACCCTTGCTGCCATGGCAGGCCGCACAGGCAGCGAACTTCTCCTTGCCGAGCTGGGCGCGCAGGCCATCGTGAGCACTGCCGGAAAGGCTCAGCACGTAATGCGCCACGTTGCGCTGGTCCTCGCCCGTGCCCACGGCGGCGGCCATCGGCGGCATCTGGCCGACGCGTCCCTCGGTGATGGTCTGCTTGATGGTCTCGAACTCACCGCCCCACAGCCAGTCGCCATCGGTCAGGTTGGGGAAGCCCTTGCTGCCCTTGGCGTCCGAGCCGTGGCATGTGGCGCAGTTGTTCAGGAACAGGCGCTGGCCGATGCCCATGGCTTCGGCATCCGCCGCCAGGGCCTTGGCGTCCATCGCAGCCAGGCGCTGGTACAGCGGCGCGGTCTTGGCCTTGGCGGCCTCCACTTCGGCTTGGTGCTGCCCTTCGCTGCTCCATTTCAGCGAGCCTTCGGCCTGACCCAGGCCCGGGTAGAGATAGAGATAGATGGCACTGAACACCACGGTGATGACGAACAGCCCCAGCCACCAACGCGGCAGCGGGTTGTTCATCTCACGCAGGTCCTCGTCCCAGACGTGGCCGGTCGTGCCGTCGTCCGACATGTGCGTGGTCTTGCTGCTGGCGAACAGCAGCCAGATGCAGAAGGCCAAGCCCCCCACCGACACGGCGGCAATGAACCAGTGCCAGCCGCTGCTGAAGAAATCACTCACGGTTCACTCCTTGTCTTCTTGAAAGGGCAGTGCGGCCGCCTCGGCATGCTCGGCGCTGCGCTTGCGGCTCCAGCTGTGCCACACCAGGGCGACGAAGCCGATGAAGGACACCACGGTCACCAGGCCGCGCAAGAGGTTGATGTCGTCGGGGCTCATGGCGTGGTCCTCCCCAGGCCTTGCAGGTAGGCGATCAGCGCTTCCATCTCGGTCTTGCCCTTGACGGCCTCGGCGGCGCCGGCGATGTCAGCGTCCGAGTAGGGCACGCCCAGGGTGCGCAGCGCCTTCATGCGCGGCTCCATGCTGGCCGGGTCGATGGCGGCGCTGGCCAGCCAGGGGTAGGCCGGCATATTGCTTTCCGGCACCAGATCACGCGGTTGCGTCAGGTGGATGCGGTGCCATTCATCGCTGTAGCGGCCGCCCACGCGGTGCAGGTCCGGGCCGGTGCGCTTGCTGCCCCACTGGAAGGGGTGGTCGTAGACGAACTCACCTGCCTTGGAGAAGGCGCCGTAGCGCAGGGTCTCGGCGCGCAGCGGACGGATCATCTGCGAGTGGCAGTTGTAGCAACCCTCGCGGATGTAGATGTCGCGCCCGGCCAGTTGCAGCGCCGTGTAGGGCTTGACACCCGGCGCGGCCTGCGTGGTGCTGCGCTGGAAGAACAGCGGCACGATCTCGACCAACCCGCCGACGGCCACGGCCACCAGGATCAGGACGATCATCAGAAAGTTGTTGGTCTCGATGCGCTCGTGACCGCTGACAGGCTTGTTGTGGTCTGCCATGTTGTTCTCCTTAAGCAGCGGCGAGCTTGGGTGACTGAACGGCCACTTCGCGGCCCTTGACAGTCATCCAGACATTCCAGGCCATGACGAACATGCCGGACAGGTAGAGCAGGCCGCCGGCCAGACGGATCAGGTAGAAGGGATAGGTCGCCTTCACCGATTCGACGAAGCTGTAGACCAGGGTGCCGTCCGGGTTGGTGGCACGCCACATCAGGCCCTGCATCACGCCGGCAATCCACATCGCGGCGATGTAGAGCACGATGCCGATGGTGGCGATCCAGAAATGCAGCTCGATCGCGCTCTTGCTGTGCATCTCCTTGCGACCCCACAGGCGCGGGATCAGCGAGTAGAGCGCGCCCATCGACACCAGGCCCACCCAGCCCAACGCACCGCTGTGCACGTGGCCGACCGTCCAGTCCGTGTAGTGGCTGAGGGCGTTGACGGTCTTGATGGACATCATCGGGCCCTCGAAGGTGCTCATGCCGTAGAAGGACAGGGACACGATCAGGAACTTCAGCACCGGGTCGTCGCGCAACTTATGCCAGGCGCCCGACAGGGTCATGATGCCGTTGATCATGCCGCCCCAGCTCGGCGCCAGCAGCACCAGGCTGAACAGCATGCCCAAGCTTTGCGCCCAATCCGGCAACGCCGTGTAGTGCAGGTGGTGGGGACCCGCCCACATGTAGGTGAAGATCAGCGCCCAGAAGTGGACGATGGACAGGCGGTAGCTGTAGACGGGGCGCTCGGCCTGCTTGGGGATGTAGTAGTACATGATCCCCAGGAAGCCGGCGGTGAGGAAGAAGCCCACCGCGTTATGGCCGTACCACCACTGCACCATCGCGTCCTGCACGCCGGCATAGGCCGAGTAGCTCTTCCACAGGCTGACCGGCATGGCCGCGCTGTTGACGATGTGCAGCAGCGCCACGGTGATGATGAAGGCGCCGAAGAACCAGTTCGCCACGTAGATGTGGCGCACCTTGCGCGTGCCCACCGTGCCGAAGAACACGATGGCGTAGGACACCCACACCACCGCGATCAGCAGGTCGATCGGCCACTCCAGCTCGGCGTACTCCTTGCCGCTGGTGATGCCGGCCGGCAAGGTGATGGCGGCCAGCAGGATGACGAGCTGCCAGCCCACGAACGTGAACCAAGCCAGTTGGGGCGCGAAGAGACGCACCTGACAGGTGCGCTGCACCACGTGGTAGGCGGTGGCAAACAACACCGAGCCGCCGAACGCAAAGATCACCGCATTGGTGTGCAGCGGGCGCAAGCGCCCGTAGCTCAACCAGGAGATGCCCTGCGTCATGTCTGGGAAGGCCAACTGGGCGGCGATGACGACACCGACCAGCATGCCGACGATGCCCCAGAGCACCGCGGCCAATGCAAAGGCCCTGACCGGGCCGTCAAAGTAGGCGGCAGGTGCCGCCGATGAATGTGGATGAGCCATTCGGGGTTCTCCTTCTGGCCCACATTCTTTGGTTACAAGGTCATGGGGTGCCTTGATCGCCGTCAACCGGGGTCTGACTATCCAGGGCCTGTTGGCACGGCGCGAAGCCACCGCCTTGCCAACCAGAAAGGAACGAGGCCGACCGGCTGCCATGCGTCGTTGCACCGCTCGCCCAGACGCGAGTCTGGGCGTCGCGCTGCGCCTAGCTTGGCGGCCGGTCGGCCTCGTTCGCGGGGCTCCGCGCCGTGCCAACAGGCCCTGCATCCGCGTCGTCTTCGAGGATGCGCTCGCCCTCGCGCTCGATGCTCTCGAACTGCCCGGCCTTCAACGCCCAGGCAAAGATGCCCAGCACCAGAAAAGCCAGCAGCACCGTGACGGGAATCAAGAGATAGAGGATTTCCATGGCTCAACGCGCCAGGCGCAGGGCATTCCCGACGACGAGCAGCGAGCTCAGGGCCATGCCCAGACCGGCGGCCCAGGGCGGCAGCTGGCCGCTAACAGCCAGCGGCACGGCCAGCAGGTTGTAGGCGGCAGCCCAGGCCAGGTTCTGGCGCATCACCCGGCGGGTGCGGCGCGCCTGCAACAGCAACTCCGGCAGCGCCGCCAGATCGTTGCGCAACAGGGTCAGGTCAGCCCCCTGGCGGGCCAACCCGGCGCCCTCGCTCAGCGCCACCGACGCATCGGCCTGCGCCAGCACCGGCGCATCGTTCAGGCCGTCGCCCACCATCAGCACGCAATCGCCTCGCGCCTGCAGGGCTTGCACCGTCTGACGCTTGTCCTCGGGGCTGCAGCCACCGCGCGCCTGTGCCAGATCGAGTTGGGCCGCCAGGGCGGCCACGCGCTCGGGTCGGTCTCCGGAGAGCAGGCTGAGCTTCATGCCGAGTGCATGCAGGCGTTGCAGGCTGCTGCGGGCCGCCGGGCGGGCCTGCTCGTCCACCGCAAAGT
>JBDHSJ010000096.1:0-13878 GCA_039808065.1 Burkholderiaceae bacterium
CTGGGTATCGGCCCAGCCATGCCGGCGCAGCAGGCTGGCCAGCACGCGCTCGCGCGCCTGCACGGCCTGGAACTGTGCAGGCGCCAACGGGTGGTAGCGCGGGTCTTGCGGCGCGCGCCGGGCGTAGGCCTGTTCGATGCGCTCCAGGCTCATCGGGTCAGGCGCGCAAAACGACTGCGCCCGGCTGGTGCGCCGCGCAGCACATCCGCCCAGCCGAGCAACGAGCCCAGGCCGTAGGCGAAGTGGTAGGTCGGGATCACCAGGGGCGCGCGCAACAGCACGGCCCCGCCCTGCCCTGCCAGGCTCAGGCAGCCAACCGCCAGCAGCAACGCATAGGTTCCCAGCAATGCCCCGAGCGGCCAGGCCGTCCAGGGCAGCAGCAGCACGCCACCCAGCAGCGCCAGCAGATAGGCAGCGGGCAGCCAGTGGCGCGCACTGGCGCTCTGACCATGCTTGCGCATCACGAAGGGCTTCCAGTAGCCGTACTGCAGGTACTGGCGCCACAGCGCACCCAGACTGGCGCGCGGGCTGTAGCTGGAGCGGATGCGCGCGCTCTGCCACACCCGGCCGCCGCCCTTCTTGATGCGCAGGTTGTGTTCGTCGTCCTGGTTGCGCACCAGGTTCTCGTCGAAGCCGCCAAAGCGCTCGAAGCTGGCGCGTGGCCAGGCGCCCAGATAGACGGTGTCCACCTCGCCCTCGTAATCCAGCAGGCGCGAGCGCGCGCCACCGCTGATCCAGCGCGACTGGAACACCGCGCAGATGGCACGCTGCATGGCGCCCTGCCCCACCGCGCGCCAGGCACCGCCGACGTTGTCCGCCCCGCTGCGCTCCAAGGCAGCGATGCACTCGGCCACGTAGTCCGGGGCGTAGACGGTGTGCACATCCATGCGCACGATGACATCGCCGCGCGCGATCTGCAGCGCCCGATTGAGGCCGGTGGAAACGATGCGGTCGGGGTTGTCGATCACCCGCAGCTGCTCCCCTGCGTGCGCGGCCAGCCACTCGGCGGTGCCGTCGTCACTCTGGCCATCGGCAATGACGGCCTCGATCGCCCAGCCGGCCGGCAAGGCCTGCGCGAACAGCGAGGCACAGAAGGCCTCGATATGCGCGCGCTCGTTGCGGCAGGGCACGATGACGGAAACCAAAGCACTCATGAAGAAGCCAGCAATTGTTGGTAAAGCGCGTCCACCCGGTCCATCTGGACCGAGCGCGCACCCTCGGTCTGCATGCGCTGGGCGTTGGCCGCACCCAGGGCCTGTGCCCGATTCGGGTCGTTCAGCAGGGCCAGCCAGCGCTGCGCCAGGGCGGCGGCATCGTCCACCGGCACCAGAGTCTCGGGCGGCAACCATTGGCGGTTGGCGGGCAGATCGCTGGCGATCACCGCCAGCCCGCAGGCCATGCCTTCGAGCAGCGAAACCGAAGTGGCATCGCTGGCCGGCACGCTGATCGACAGCTTGCAGCGCGCCAGCGTTGCGGCCATGCCGGCGTCGTCCAGTCGGCCGTGAAAGTGGGCCGCCTCGCCCAGACCCAGTTCGAACGCCAGGGCCCTGAGCGCGGCCTCGTCCGGCCCGCCGCCCAGCAGGTGCAGCACCGCCTGCGGCTGAGCTTGATGCACCCGGGCAAAGGCGCGCAGGATCAGGTCGATGCGGTAGTTGGCCGACCAGGAGCGCAGGCTCACGGCCTCGAAGCCCGGCTTGCTGGCCCAGTCCACCGGGGCGAAACGCCCAAGGTCCACGCCCCAGTGGATCTCGTGCAAGGCCGCTTTGGGGCCATAGGCACGGGCCGCTGCCACCAGATCCGCCGAATCCCCCGTGATGAGCCGTGCCCGGCGCAGGGTCCAGCCCGTCAGCCAGCGCTTGAGCGTGCTTTCGAACGGTGTGACCAGCAAATCACTGCCCCAGGCCGTCATCACCAGCGGGATGGCACCGGCCACGCGTGCACCCAGGTAGCCGTAGGAGGTGATGTAGTGGGCGTGCAGCAGATCCGGTTGCAGCGCGTGCACAGCGGCGCGGGCGGCACCCACGCGCCAGAGCCAATCGCTGCTGCGGCGCACCGGCGGAAGCACGATCTGCTCGACGCATTCCTGCGCCAGCGGGCGGGCCGTCACCACGGAGACCCGCCAATCACGCGCCAGCATCTCCTGCGCCCAGCGGCGCAGGTGCACATGGTCGGCGTCGCCCAGCAGGCACAGATGAGGCATCAGTTGCTCACCTCGGCCCAGGCTTCGTAATGCGCTCGCAGCTCTGGGTGTTGCTGGAGCCATCGCGCATCAATCCGCCGGGTGTCGCCAACGACCTTGGCTGGCTGGCCGGCGAGGATGGAAAAGTCGGGGTACTCGCCCCCATTCACCATGCTGTACGCCGAAACGATGCTCCCCCGACCGATCCGGGTGCCCGGCAGAAGAATGGCGTGAGCTCCAACAAACGTGAAATCTCCCACTTCCACCGGCGCGGTGAAGTAGGCCTGTTTGGCCGGCGTATGCACGTACGCGCGCCCGTACAAGCGGATCGCAACATGGCTGGAATGGGTAAACAAACCAGTGAAAAAGCCGATCTGACAACCCTCTCCAATACGCAGCCCGTGGCTGGCATCCAAGATCGAAAAGTGGCCCACAAATACATGGTCTGCCAAGTCCAACTTCGCCTTGTCGAAGATGACGCATTGGTTGCTGACTCTGGTGTGTGCCAAATAGCGGCCGTCCGCCGCCACCCAACCCCAAACCATATGGGGCCCGAAGACGCGTGAAAGCATGCGCTTGGCTTTGACCTGGAGTTTGCGTAGGAGACTCATTTGGATTGGGCTGGAGCCGGCCAGCGCCAAAGCGCCATCAGGTAGTAGCCAAAGTATCCGGTCATCGTCAGGGAGACACCCCAACCCGCGCCTTCCAGACCGCCCGCCAACAAGCCGCCGGCCAGTCCAAGCAGGAAGAGGCCTTGCCCCCAAAGCGCCAGGCGCAGCGCCCAGGCCTGGGCCTGCCAGGCCATGGTGACGACCGCCAGCGGCGAGGCCACGAAATGCAGCGCCAGGTAGGGCGTCAGCGCGCGCGCGAGCAGGCCGGCTTCGCGCCAGGGTTCACCAAAGGCCCAAGCAAACAGCTCAGGACCACTGAGCATGAGCAAGGCGGCCAAGGGCAGCGCCAGCATCAGCAGGCTGCCGATGGTTCGCCGCAACTGCGCCTGGCCCGCGGCACGGTCGGCCTGCGTCAGCTGCGGATACAGCGCCGAAGACACCGCACTACCGATCAGCGTGGCCGGCGCCTTGAGATAGCGCAGCGCCAGCGCCCACAAGCCCGTGGCCACGTCGCCGGCCCAGGCGGTGATGAGCAGCAGGGCCAGGGTGTCCTGCGCGGCAGAGGCAAAGGCGTGCGGCGTATTCAGCAGCGGGAAGTCCTTGTGGCGCCAGGCCAGGGTGCGCCAGCGCCCCACACCCACCTGCCAGCTGCCCTTCAGCCAGCCGCGCAGCGGCCACAACAACCACAGCAGTGCAGCCAAACCCGCCAGCAGCGGCGCCAGCAGCAGGCCCCAGACGCCGAGAGCGGCGACGCCGAAGCCCACTTGCAGCACCGGCGTGCCCCCCCACTGCAGCACCCGTGCTCCGGCCAGCCATGCAAACAGCTGTTCGCGTGTGGCCAGCAGGCTGAGCAGCTGCACGCCGCCGCCCACGATCAGCAGGGCCGGCAGCAAGGCCATCGCCGGCCAGCGCAGTGCCAGCCAGGCGGCCGCCACCCCACTGAGTGCCCAAACCAGCGCCAGCACGCGCAGGCACAGCGCCAGCAGGGCGCGCAGGGCAGCGCGGCCCTGCACCAGCGGCAGGGCGTACTCATAGCGGGCGCAGGCCACCACGGCCAGGTTGGCGCAGACCGTCCACACCAGGCTGAACTGGGCGTACTCGACCGGGCTGTAGAGCCGCGCGATCCAGGGCCCGAGCAAGAGCGGCAACGCATGGGCCAGGGCATTGCCCAGGACCAGGGTGAGCGAGGCGCGCAACAGCTGCATGGAAGATTTCGTGCTCGCGAAGGGCGTCCGCTCAGGGCAAACCCGGCATTCTAGGAGGCCGCCCCATAGAATCCGCCCTCCTTCGAACCCCTGAATTCCCCGCCATGGACCAGCAAGCGCCTCACGCCGACGAGAACCAACTGATCGCCGAGCGCCGCGCCAAACTGGCGGCGATGCGCGAACGCGGCGGCGTGGTGTTCCCCAACGACTTCAAGCCCCAGCACCGCGCCCTGCCCCTGGCCCAGCGCCACGGCAATGTGCCCAACGAAGAGCTGGAGCCCCAGGGCATCGAGGTCTCGGTGGGCGGCCGCATCATGCTCAAGCGCCTGATGGGCAAGGCCAGCTTCGTCACCTTGCAGGACGCCACCGGCCGTATCCAGCTCTACATCCAGCGCGACGCCATCGGCGAAGAAGCCTATGCCGATTTCAAGCACTGGGATCTGGGCGACATCGTCGGCGCACGCGGCACCCTGTTCCGCACCAAGACGGGCGAGCTGTCGGTCAAGGTCACCCGGTTGCTGATGCTGACCAAGAGCCTGCGCCCGCTGCCGGACAAGTTCCATGGCGTGGCCGATCAGGAACTCAAGTACCGCCAGCGCTATGTCGATCTGATCACCGACGAAGCCGCGCGCGACCGCTTCGCGCTGCGCTCCAAGGCCGTCAGCGCACTGCGCGGCTTCATGGTCGAGCATGGATTCCTGGAAGTGGAGACGCCGATGCTCCACCCGATCCCGGGCGGCGCCAACGCCAAGCCCTTCAAGACCCACCACAACGCGCTCGATCAGGAGATGTTCCTGCGCATCGCGCCCGAGCTCTATCTGAAGCGCCTGATCGTCGGCGGCTTCGAGCGCGTGTTCGAGATCAACCGCAACTTCCGCAACGAGGGCTTGAGCGTCCGCCACAACCCCGAGTTCACGATGATGGAGTTCTATGCGGCCTACTGGACGCATGAGGACCAGATGAACTTCACCGAGGAGCTGCTGCGCCATGTGGCACGCACGGCCTCCGGTTCGGCAACGCTGAGCTACGCCGGCCAGGAAGTGGATCTGAGCAAGCCCTTCGCGCGCCTGACGATTCGCGACGCCCTGCTGGTGCACGCCGGCCTGAGCGAAGCCGAGGTCGACAACGCCGAGGTTCTGGCCGCGCGCATCAAGGCCGCCGGCGAAGAGGTGCCCAAGAACGCCAATCTGGCGGTGCTGCAGTACAGCTTGTTCGAGGCCACGGTGGAGGAGAAGCTCTGGCAGCCGACCTTCATCATGAACCACCCGCTGGAGGTGAGCCCGCTGGCGCGCGCCAACGATGAGAACCCCGGCATCACCGAGCGCTTCGAGCTCTACATGACCGGGCGCGAGGTGGCCAATGGTTTCAGCGAGTTGAATGACGCCGAGGACCAGGCCGCCCGCTTCCACGCCCAGGTCGACGCCAAGGACAGCGGCGACGACGAGGCCATGCATTTCGATGCCGACTTCATTCGCGCACTCGAGTACGGCATGCCCCCCACCGGCGGCTGCGGCATCGGCATCGACCGCTTCGTCATGCTGCTGACCGACTCACCTTCGATTCGCGACGTCATCCTGTTCCCTGCCCTGCGCCGGGAAACTTGACCCACCCCCGAAGCGGCTGCGCCGCTTCCCCCTCAAGGGGGCCACGCCAGCGGCCCGGCAAAGCCGATTCCGCGGCGTGACTTGAGGTACTGTTGCCCTCGAACGAGTCTGCGGCGAATGGAGTTCGCGTGATCGACCCAATTCAGACCGAGGAAGAACTGGCAGCCCTGCACGCTGCGCTCTGGGTCGAGCTGGAGCGCTGCGTCGAGGACAAGCTGCATGGCTGGCGCACGGCCACGCTGGCGAGCTGCGCACCCGAGGGCGTGGATGCCCGCACCGTGGTCCTGCGAGAGGTGGATTACGCCGGTCAGCAGCTGCTCTTCTTCACCGATGCCCGCTCGCCCAAGGTAGCGCAGCTGCGCGCGGCGCCGGAGGCCCTGCTGGTGGCCTGGTGCGCGCGTCTGGGCTGGCAGCTGCGCCTGCGCGTGCAGGCTCGCATCGAAACCGAGGGCTTGGGGGTTTCCAGCCGGTGGGCGCGCCTGCGTCTCCAACCGGCAGCGCAGGATTACCTCTCGCCCCTGCCGCCCGGCAGCCTGCTGGTCGAGCACGTGCCCGCGCCCTTGCCCGAGGCTCGGAATCATTTCGCGCTGGTGCGCCTGCAAGTGCTGAGCCTGGACTGGCTGGGCTTACGGGCCGGTGGGCACCGCCGCGCGCTGTTCGATGCCCAGGGCGCGCGCTGGCTGGCGCCCTGAGAACACCGCTCAGCGCAGCTGATCCAGCACCTCGCGGTAACCGCGTGAGACACGCAGCTCCGCACCGCTGCTCAGGCGCAACAGGGCCTCGCCGCTGGGCTGCGGGGTCAGCGCGCGCACATGGGCTGGGTTCACGGCGTGGCATCGGTGCACACGCAGAAACAGCCCGACCAGCTCGGGCCGCTGCAGAAGCGCCCCCAGCGTGCCACGCTCCAGAAAGCTCTGCGGCGGCAGTTCGAAGCTGACGTAGTTGTCGGCCGCGGCCAGCCATTGCACCTCGGCCAGCACGATGCGCTGACGACCGCTGCGGGTGCTAACCCACCACTGGCCCGGCGGCGCGGCCAGGCCAGCGGCTGGCGTGGGCAGGGCCAGCTGCTCGCGCAGGCGTGTCAGGGTCTGCGCCAGGCGCTCGGCATGGAAGGGCTTGAGCAAATAGTCCAGTGCGCCCAGCTCGAACGCGCGCAGCGCGTGCTCGCCATAGGCGGTGGTGAACACATGGCGGGTACCGGGCGGTAGGGCGGCAGCCAGCTGCAAGCCGCTGCCGCCGGGCATCTCGATGTCCAGCAAGGCCAGCTCGAACGCGCCCTCGCGCGCCATCAGGGCCAGGGCCGAGGGTGCATCGGCGGCCTCGAACACGGCTTCGACATCAGCGTGCGCCGCCAGCAGGCGGCGCAGCTTGGCCCGCGCCGCGGGTTCGTCGTCCACCACGAGCACGCGCATCAGGCCTCCTGCGGAATGGTGATGCGCAGGCGCATCAGGCCCTCGGCCGGACCGAACTCGACCCGCGCCGCCACACCGTAGCGGGCCTGCAGGCGCTCGCGCAAATTGCGCAGGCCCAGGCCGCCGTCCACCGGCGGGGCCTCGCGCACGCCATCGTTGTCCAGTTGCAGACAGAGCTCGTCCCCGCGCCGCGCCGCCTGCAAGTGCACCCGCACTGGGCCGGTGTGCCGGGCCACATCGTGCTTGATGGCGTTCTCTACCGGTGCGAGCAGCAGCAGGGCCGGTAAGCGGCAGGCGCGTGCCGCGGGGTCGGCCTCTACGTGAACTTGAAGGCGTTCCGCGCCGAAGCGCGCTTGCATCAGGTTCAGGAAGGGCTGCACCAGGGCCAATTCGGCCTCAAGCGCGTGTTCGCCCTGCTCCTGCGCAGTCAGGCTCGCACGCAGCAGCCCGGCCAGCTCGCACAGCAGGCGGTCGGCCCGCTCGACGTCCTCGTACATCAGCGAGGAGATCAGGTTCAGGCTGTTGAACAGGAAGTGCGGCTGCACCTGCTCGGCCAGGCGCGCCAGCCGCGCCTCGGCCAGCTCTCGCCGCGTGCGCTCCAGCTCTTGGGCCTGGGCCGCAGCCGCCTGCGCCGCCCAGAAGCCGCGCGAGGCCAGCAGCAGGAAGGCGAAAGCCACCAGATCCTTCGCACCCTCGTAGAGCAACAGCTCGGCCAGCGGATCGGGCTGGTAGCCGATTCCGGTTGCGGCGTAAACCGCAAAGCGCAAACCGAACATGCCGGCCACATGCAGTAGATTGAAAAGCAGGGCGGCGAGCAGCAAAGCGGGGAGCTGCTGAGTCCAAGGCTTGCAGCGCAGCCGCCCCACCAGCTGGTGCAGGGCCAAGGCCAGCAAGCCCACCATGACGATGGAGCTGAACTCCCACAGGAAGGGCTCCCAGGCATGGCGCCCGCCGGCGCGCCGGTAGTCCTGCAGCGCAGCGAAGCTCAGCAGCAGGCCCATGGCCAGCAGCCCGGCCAGATAGGGCGGCAACCAGCGGCGTGGGGAAGCGGGCAGCAACAAATTCACCCGCGCAAGTTAGCACCCCCGCCGCCGGGCGCGCTGCGGTTCGCCCCCGGGCGGGCGTCGTTCACCCCACGGGCTGAGCCATCGTCAGAAGGGGTTGTTCGTCGCGCGCGTCAGCGCCGCATTGCCCACCAGGTTCTGACCGGCCGCGCCCAGGTGCAGGCCATCGGCCCACAACCAGACATTGGTGCCGACTTCGCTGCGCACGGTGGCCGTGGTGCAGTTGGGCAGATCGACGGTGCAGGCCGCCTGCTTCACATCGGTGTAGCCAAAGGCGCTGGGGAAGCGCACCGCGGTGGTGATGGTCTCATCAGCCAGCACCAGACCGATGAGGCGTCCGTCCTCAATCAGGGCCAGACGCATCGCCACGTTGAAGGCATTGGTCAGGCGAGTCAACAGGGCGGCACGGTCGGTATCGGTCTTGGTGGCCTTTTCATTCAGGCCGGCGGGCGTGAGGCCGGCGTCGAACACCGTCAGCACCACCACGCGGCCGTTGGCATTGGCCAGACGATTGACCTGGGCGGCAAGGTCGCGGCCGCGCTGCTGCAGCAGGCTGATCAAATCACCCTCGCTGCGCGTGGGGAACTGCTGGTAGGCCTCCAGCACGTCGTAGAAGCCGGCGTTGATGACCAGCAAGTCTTTTGGGCCCACGCTGCCGCTGGCCAGTTGCTGGTCGATCTGCGCCTTCACATCAGCCACCTTGGCGCCCACGCTGCCGCGCAGGAAGGCAGTCACCGGCTTGTTCTCAGGATTGCATTGCGCCAGCACCAGGCCGAAATGGCTGGTCAGGGCCTGCACCCAGATGGGGTTGGACGCGCAGTCGATCTCGCCGGTGGTGGTGCCGGCCTTCAAGCCGTTGACGCCGTAGCGCTTGCCATCGGCCGTGAGCAGACTGTGTTCGTCGCCGAAGCTGATCAGGCGCGTAGGCACAAAGGGTTCGATCTGCCCTTTGCCGCCGCCGCAAGCCGCAAGCGCCGCCAGAGCCACGGCCGCCAGGCCGCTGCGCAGTTGAACCCAATTCATCGTCAAAGCTCCAGAAACAAAGGGGGTAGTCACCCGGCCGCCGCGGCCCGGCGCAGTCGGTCCAGCACCCCAGCCCAGCGCGCATCCGCATCGGGGGGGGACTCGACCCAGATCTCGCGTGCGCCAGCGTCGTCCAAGGCCCGCAGGGTGGCGAACAGCTGTTGGGCCGCCGCCTCGGGCTCAGCCGGAAAGGCCGCCCAGGGGCCGCCCGTCCAGGGGGTGCGGGAATATACCGTCAGGCCCTCGGGCAAAAGGCCCTGCAGGGCGTCGGCCAACGCGGCGGGCTTGAACAGGCGCACACGGGCCCTCGGGGCGTAATGCGCCTCCAGGGTGCCGGAGGCGCGCGGCGCCTGGGCATCGGGCGCACGCAGAGGCTCACCCAGCAGGGCTTCGAGCTGAGCAGTGTCCAGCATGCCGGGGCGCAGCAGCACCGGGTAGGGGCGTGTGCAATCGACGATGGTGGATTCAATGCCGACCGCGCAGGCGCCGCCGTCCACCACGGCGATGCGACCCTCGAATTCCTGTTCGACATGAGATGCCGTGGTCGGGCTGACGCGGCCGAAGCGGTTGGCGCTGGGCGCAGCCAGGCCGGGTACGCCGAGAAGCGCAGCGGCTTCCAGCACTTCATGAAAAAGCGGGTGCGCCGGGCAGCGCAGGCCGATGCTGTCCTGCCCGCCGGCTGCCGCCCGCGCCAGCTCCGGCCGGCGCGGCACGATGACGGTCAGCGGTCCCGGCCAGCAGGCCGCCGTCAGGCGCTCGGCCAGATCGGGCCAGGCGGCGCTGAAGGGGCGCGCTCGCGCTGCATCGGCCACATGCACGATCAACGGGTGGTCAGCCGGACGGCCCTTGGCCGCAAAGATCTTGGCCACGGCCGCGTCGTCATCGGCACGAGCGGCCAGGCCGTAGACCGTCTCCGTGGGCAGGGCCACCAGCTCGCCTGCGGCTAGGCGCTCGGCGGCCTCTTGAACGTTGAGGATCAAGCCAGACCGTCCTGCGGCAGACCCAGGATCTGCGCCGCCTGCAGCGCCTGGGCGCGGGCATCATCGGCACTGGCGCCGGTCACCGTCAGGTGGCCCATCTTGCGGCCCGGGCGCGGGTCGGTCTTGCCATATAGATGCAGATGGGCGCCGGGCAGCGCAAGCACGGCCGACCAGTCCGGTTCACGCCGCTGACCCTGGGCGTTGAACCAGAGATCACCCAGCAGATTGAGCATGAAGGCCGGGCTGTGCAGGCGCGGCTGCGGCAGCGGCAGCTGGGCCATGGTGCGCACTTGCAGTTCGAACTGCGAGTGCGAGCAGGCGTCGATGCTGTAGTGGCCGCTGTTGTGTGGACGCGGTGCCATCTCGTTGGCCAGCAGGCGGCCGTCCTGCAGCACAAAGAACTCGATGCAGAGCACGCCCACGTACTCGAAGGCAGTGGCAATGGCCTGCGCCTGCTGCAGGGCTTGCGCCTGCAGCTCGGGGGCAATGCCGCTGGCCGGCACGGCGGTGGTGGCCAGAATGCCGCCCACATGCCAGTTGCGCTGCACCGGCAGGGTGACGATCTGGCCATCGAGCCCGCGCGCCACGATCACGCTCAGCTCGGCCGCCAGCGGCAGCAGGGCCTCCAGCACGCAGGGCACGCTGCCCAGCTCGGCAAAGGCGGCGGCCAGCCCCGTAGCATCTGCCACACGGCGCTGGCCCTTGCCGTCATAGCCCATGCGGGCGGTCTTGAGGATGCCGGGCAGCAAAGCGGCGTCCACCGCCGCGCAATCGGCCGCCGATCGCAGCACCGCGTGCGGCGCGCAGGGCACGCCGGCCTTGGCGAAATGAGCCTTCTCGGCTGCGCGGTCCTGACAGATCGCCACGGCCGAACCGGCGGGCGCCACATCGATGTCCTGCGCCAGGCGCTCGAGGCTGCTGGCAGGTACGTTCTCGAATTCGGTGCTGGCGGCGGCGCAACGCGAGGCCAGCTGGGAGAGCGCATGCGCATCGTCGTAGCCGGCCTGCAGATGTTCATCGGCAGCAGCGCCAGCCGGGCTGTGCTTGTCGGGGTCGACCACCGCCACGCGGTAGCCCAACGCCTGTGCAGCATGCACGGCCATGCGGCCGAGCTGCCCGCCGCCCAGCATGCCCAACCATTCCCCCGGGTGCAGCGCCTGGAGCTTCATTGCAAATCCGCCGTCATGGCACGAGCCGCGTCGGTCTGACGCTGCCGGAAGGCCTGCAGCTTGTCCAGCAACTCCGCATCCTGCCCGGCCAGCATGGCCACCGCAAACAGCGCCGCATTGGCTGCCCCGGCGGTGCCAATGGCAAAGGTGGCGACCGGAATGCCCTTGGGCATCTGCACGATGGAGTGCAGGCTGTCCACGCCTTGCAGATGGCGGCTGGCCACCGGCACGCCCAACACCGGTACGGGCGTCTTGGCGGCCAGCATGCCGGGCAGGTGCGCGGCACCGCCCGCGCCGGCAATGATGGCGCGCAGGCCACGGCCCTGGGCGGCCTCGGCGTAGCGGAACATGTCGTCGGGCATGCGGTGGGCGGACACCACCTGGGCCTCAAAGGCCACACCGAACTCGGTCAGAATGTCGGCCGCTGCCTTCAGGGTCTCCCAGTCGCTGCTGGAGCCCATCACGACGCCGACCTGCGGACTGGCGCTCATGGCGCTCCTTGCGGGACGTAACACAGCCTTGAATTGTAGGCAGCCCCCCTCATCTGCCTCGGGTTCCCCCGCCGCCCTCGCCCCCATGATCGATATCACCCTGCAGAACTTCGAGGCCGAACTGCTGGCCGCCAGCGCCCACACCCCGGTGCTGCTGGACATCTGGGCCCCCTGGTGCGGCCCCTGCCGCACGCTCGGCCCGATGCTGGAAAAGCTGGAGACCGAATACGCCGGCCGCTTCATCCTGGCCAAGCTCAACAGCGACGAGGTGCCTGAGATCGCCTCCCAGCTCTCGGCAGCCTTTGGCGTGCGCTCTATCCCCTTCTGCGTGATGTTTGTCGGCGGCCAGCCGGTTGACGGCTTTGTCGGCGCCCTGCCCGAAAGCCAGATTCGCGAGTTCCTGAGCCGCCACGTGCCCAACGAGGCCGAGTTGGAGGCCGAGCAGGATGTGGCCGAGGCCGAGCAACTGCTGGAACAGGGCGCGGCCGACGACGCCCTGGCCCGCCTGGTGGCCGTGTTGGAAGCCGACCCAAAGAACGAGGCCGCCCGCTTTGACCTGGTCAAGGCCCTGATCGAGGCCGACCAGTTGGGCCAGGCCCAGGCCGTGTTCGAACCCGTGGCCGCGCTGGCGCGCGACACCATCACCCCGCACGCCCGCTTCGCCGCCCTGGGGGCCTGGCTGCAGGCCTGTGTGGCCGCGCAGGCCGCCCCACCGGCCACGCAGCTGGAAGCTGCGATTGCCGCCAATAAGCGCGACTTCGATGCCCGCTTCCTGCTCGCCCAAACGCACTTCGCCGCCAGCCGCTTCACCCAGGCCATGGACGAACTGCTGGAAATCGTGATGCGCGACAAGACCTGGAACGACAGCCTGGCGCGCAAGACGATCGTGGCGGTGCTGGAGATCCTGACCAAGCCGCAGCCCAAGGCCCAGGCCAAGGCGACGGGTGGCGACAGCAAGCTGCAGCTGACCGGGCATGCCGTGACCACACCGAGTGATCCGGTGGTGGATCAGTACCGTCGCAAGCTGTCGATGGCGCTGTTCTGACTCAGGCGACCAGCAGCCGCCAGCCCAGCCAGGCCGGCAGGCCCAGGTAAAGCAGGCCCAGGCCCAGGCGCTCGCAGGCACTGCGAATGGGCAGGGCCAGTGCCGGGCGCCACAGCGCACCCAGCAGGGCGCTCGCCTCGATGACGGCACGCACGGCGGCCGCCGTCAGCAACACACCCACGGCCCAGGCGGCCCACCACAGGACCAGTGCCTGGCCGTAGGCCTTGAGGCCGTAGCTGTAGTACTCGCCCAGCGCGCTGCCGTAGGCAATGTGCTGATGCAGATGAAAGGCCGGCAGTGCGAGCAGCAGCGGCAGCAGCACGAACTTCAGCAGGGGCGCGCCCAGGCGGCCCGGCTGGAAGGCCTGCCGGGCCTGCTCGAACACCGGCTGTGCGGGCGCCCAATCCAGGGCCAGCTGCAAGTCGCGCCAGGGGCCCACACCCAGCTCCAGCGCGGCCGAACCTTGCGAACGGACCGTGAGCCCTGCACAGGGCAGCGGCAGGCGCCAAGGCCGACCGGCGCGCACCTCCGCCAGCGGCAGCAGGCGGCGTTGCGAGCCGCGCATCAGCACCAAGCCCCCAGGCTCGACGCGAGCGCGCGCGCCAAAGGCCGCGAGCAGGCAGGCCGCGGCCGCTTCCGGCAGCAGCACCAGGGCCGCCACGAGGCGCAGTTGCTTCAGGGTCTGGCTGCGCAGCTCCTCATCCAGCAGCAGCGCCAGGGCCAGGGCCAGCAGGCTGAGCCGTGCCAGCAGGCGCAGGGCCGCGGCAGCCCAGCGCGCCGGGCGTGGCAGCAGCCAGACCTGGAACTCGCTGGGCAGCGTGGCGGCGGCTTGGGTGCGCGCCAGCCAGCGCCAGGCCGGGCTCAGCGCCAGCAGGACCAGGAACACCAGGCCCGCCGCGCCCACCCAGTCCCCCCAGCGCACCATCAGCGTGGGCTCGGGTTCCGGCGCCGGCAGCGCATCGATCACCAGCGCGCGCTCGTTCATGGCGCTGCTGGCGCGCAGCGTGCCACGGGCGTCGATGACGGCGCTGAAGCCGTTGGTGGTGACGCGGAACTGCGGCAGTCGCGTCTCCACGCTGCGAAACGCCGCCACCT
>JBDHSJ010000097.1:0-13874 GCA_039808065.1 Burkholderiaceae bacterium
GCCCTGCCGCGCAGCGAGGTGCCGCTGCGCGCCTTCGACATGCTGGGCCTGGCCGCGCTGCGCGCCCTGCTGCGCCCGGCGGAGGCCATCCCGGCGCCAACCGCAGCCCTGCCGGCGGCCGACCTGCCCAGCCTGGCGGCCCTGGTGGACGAACTGGCCCGCCAGGACCATGGCCTGGTGATGGTGATGGGCAAGGGCGGGGTGGGCAAGACCACGGTGGCGGCCGCCGTGGCGGTGGGCCTGGCGCAGCGCGGCCACACCGTGCACCTGAGCACCACCGACCCCGCGGCCCATCTGGCCGCCACGCTGGAGGGCGAACTGCCCCATCTCAGCTTGAGCCGCATCGACCCGCAGGCCGAGACCGCGCTGTACATCGACAAGGTGATGGCCCACCGCGGCAAGGAGCTGGACGAAGCCGGCCGCGCCCTGCTGCGCGAGGACCTGCAATCGCCCTGCACCGAAGAGGTGGCGGTGTTCCACGCCTTTTCGCGCACCGTGGCGCAGGCGCGTTCGGCCTTCGTGGTGCTGGACACCGCGCCCACCGGCCACACCCTGCTGCTGATGGACGCGACCGGCGCCTACCACCGCCAGATGGCGCGCGAGCTCGGGGGCTCGGCCAAGATCGTCACCCCGCTGATGCGCCTGCAGGATGCCGACTACACCCGCGTGCTGCTGGTGGCCCTGCCCGAACCCACGCCGGTGTCCGAAGCCGCGGCGCTGCAGGACGATCTGCGCCGCGCCGGCATCGAGCCCTACGCCTGGGTCATCAACCGCAGCCTGCTCGCCACCGGCACGCAAGACCCGCTGCTGCGCGCGCGCCTGCAGGGCGAGGCGCGGCAGATCGAGCGGGTGCGCCAGGGCCTGGCCCGGCGCTGCCACTTGCTGCCCTGGCAGGCCCGGCCGCCGGTGGGGGTGGCGGCGCTGCAGGCACTGGCCGGCGCGGGCGAGCACCGCTGAGCGGCGGCCCTGGCGTGGTGACGCGCAAGGAGCTGCGCAGCTCTTGTCGCGTGTTGCTCTAAAAGCAGCAATTGTTGTCATTACAACAAGCCGCCACAATCGTCCGCCATGAAGGCCGACTTCGACTCCGTCAGCATCCAGCGCCCTGAGCTGGCCGCCAGCTATCTGGGCCTGTTGGCTTCGCAGCCCGGTCGCCCGCTGGCGCTGTTCGGCCCACGGCGCCTGGGCAAGACCTGGTTTCTGGATCAGGACCTGACCCCGGCCGCGCGCGAACGCGGCTGGCTGCCGGTGTATGCCGATCTGTGGCTGCAGCGCGGCGCGCCGCTGGCCGCCATCAACCACGCGCTGGAAGAGGCGCTGGACGATGCGAGCGTGCCCGCCCAGGCGGCCGCCAAGCTGGCCAAGACGCCGGTGACCAAGCTCAGCGCCCTGGGCGTAAGCGTGGATCTGGGCGCCGCGCCCACGCGCCGCAAGCTGCCCGAGGTGCCCGAGCTGCGCTTTGACGCATTGATCCAGCGCCTGCACGCCGCCAGCGGCCGGCCGGTGCTGCTGATGCTGGACGAAGCCCAGGCCCTGGCCGAGGGCTCGGCCGCCAGCGCCGAGGCCCTGGCCGGCAGCCTGCGCGCGGTGCTGCACAAGCGCCGCCAGCAGGTCTACGCCGTGCTCACCGGCTCCTCGCCCGACGCGCTGGCCCAGCTGCTGGCCACCGCCGGCGCGCCGATGTACCACTTCGCCCAGGTGCTGAACTTCCCGGCCCTGGGCGACGAATTCCTGAAAGCTCTGGCCGAGCAGTACGGCCGCGTGCACAAGGGCCGCAAGCCGCTGCTGGACGACCTGCGCCAGCTGTTCGAGCGCCTGGGCCACAAGCCCGCGCTGATGCGCGATGTCGTCAAATCCATGTCCGCCGAGGGCGAGACCGATGTGCAGCGCGGCTTTGCCAAGTACCTGGCGGACGAACGCCATGTGGCCGGCTGGCGCGCCTTGATCGACACCCTGGGCCCGCTGGAGCGTGGCCTGGCGCGCGCCGTAGCCGCCGGCCAGGCGCCGCTTGGGCAGGCCACGCGCCAGCAGCTCGGTCAATTGCCCGGCGTGGGCGCGGCGCCCACCGTGGGCAAGGTGCGTGCCGCACTGGAGCGCCTGCGCAAGCTCGGTGTGCTGACGCGCAGTGGCGCGCCGCAGGTCGAGGACCCCTTTCTGCAGGCCTGGTTGCTGGGCAAACCCCCTCTGTAAAAACCTCTAGGTGCCAACCTGATGGGGAAGGTCCTTCCTCTAAAAGGAGGTGTGAAAACCCGTGTTGTGGCGGCGCGGTAACCCAAGCGTCACGGTCCATCGCTAAGGTGCGCGGCTTCGCAAAAAAGTCGAGGCAAGACATGCGGCTGATCGTTTCGAAATGGGCCTTGGCCCTGGGGCTCTCCTTGGGCGCGCTGGCACCGGCGCTGGCGCAGACCGTGCTCAGCAAGGGCGTGGCGGTCACCAATCTGTCGGCCACCAAGGGCAGCACACGCGACTTCAGCCTCGTGGTGCCGGCTGGCGCCACGGCCCTGAGCTTCAAGCTCAGCGGCGGCACGGGCGACGCCGACCTCTACGTGCGGCGCGGCTCGCAGGCCACCACCAGCAGCTACGACTGCGCCAGCACCAGCAGCAGCAACGCCGAGACCTGCAACTTCGCCAGCCCCAGCGCCGCCACGTACTACGTGCGCGTGCTGGCCTATGCCGCCTACAGCGGCGCGAGCCTGGTGGCCAACTACACGGCGGCCAGCACGCCGCCCGCCACGGTGACGCTGCAAAACGGCGTGGAGCTGAGCGGCCAGGGCGCCGCCGCCGGCGCCTGGCTGCGCTACCGCATCGACGTGCCCGCTGGCGCCACCAACCTGGTCATCAGCAGCAGCGGCGGCACCGGTGCGGCCGACCTGTACGTGCGCGCTGGCGCCGAGCCCACCAGCACCGCGTACGACTGCCGCCCGCTCGTCAACGGCAACAACGAATCCTGCAGCTGGGCGCAGCCGCAGACCACCAGCTACTACATCGGGCTGTACGGCTACCAGGCCTTCTCGGGCGTCAGCATCAAGGCCCAGTACACCGCGGCCAGCACGCCGCCACCGGGCACCGGCGCCACCTGGGACGGCTTCGCCACCTACTACGTGCAGGCCATCGGCAAGACCGGCGTGGCGCTGCGCACCTCGCTGAACCAGCACGCCGCTCTGGGTCACCAGCGCAAGACCTATACCGAGGTCTGGGACGCCATCAAGTACACCGATGAAGACCCGGCCAACAGTGCCAACGTCATCCTGCTCTACACCGGCCGCTCGCAGGCCAAGACCTTCAATGCCTCGGGCAACTCCGACCCCGATGCCTGGAACCGCGAGCATGTCTGGCCCAAGAGCCATGGCTTCCCCGATGAAGCGCAGTGGGCCCACACCGACATCCACCACCTGCGCCCGGCCGACGTGACGGTGAACAGCACGCGCGGCAACAAGGACTTCGACTGGGGCGGCACGGCCATCGGCGAAGCCCCTGGCAACCTGACCGACGCCGACAGCTTCGAGCCGCGTGCCGCCGTCAAAGGCGACATCGCCCGCATGATGTTCTACATGGCCATCCGCTACGAGGGCAACGACGCCACCGGTGTGCCCAACCTGGAACTGGCCGACAACACCGGCACCACCGGCAACTTCCTGGGCAAGCGCTGCACCCTCGTCACCTGGCACCGCCAGGACCCGGTGGATGCCTTCGAGATCCGCCGCCACGCCCGCATCGTCGAGCGCCAGGGCAACCGCAACCCGTTTGTGGACTACCCGGCGTGGGTGGAGGAGCTGTTCGGGGCGGGTTGCCCATGATCTTTGTGGGTGGCGGCCCGGCGGCCGTCACCCGCTGCTCAGATCACGAGCGGCGCTGAGCCTGCGAGGGCGACGCGTAGGTCGAGGGGCGCTTCTGCGCCACCATCGGGAACGACTCGCCCCCGTGGTACGTCACGGTGCCGCACATGAAGTCGCCTTTCGCCGAGAGGTGGCCGTCGAACAGGACATCGCCCTCGCGCGAGGCCACCACCATCTGGATCTGGTGGCCGTTCTGGGTGATCTTGCGCAGGACCACGGGCGCGGTCCGTGCCGGCATCAGCGAGCCGCCGTACTCGGCGCCGACGAAGCCGATCGACATCAAGCCGAAGCTGGGGGTGCCGCGCGGCACCATCAGGAAGTCCCAGGCGCCGTGCAGGTTGGGGGCTTCACCATCCCCTGCTGCGGCTCCCGCGTCGCAGCTCATGCTCATCAAGCTGCCGGGTTGGCCCGCCCAGGCGGCGGGGGTGGCGCAAAAGGCGGCCAGCGCCAGGGTCGTCAAGGTCTTCACGTGCAGGGCTCCATGGTCAAGGGGCAGGGCGGGAGGCACCGACCGGGCCTCAGAAGACCACTGTAGGCAGGGCTCGCGCTGGCAGGCGAGGGCGATGCGACGAAGCACGGTCGGCGGACTGCGAGTGACGCTCCCACACGCTCCGCCTCACCTCGCCCTCTTGCGTGCTTGGGATGAACCTCCTGTGGCGCCGCCGCCAAGCGCGCGGTGCGCGATCCTGGTCACCGCCGCCGCCTGCGCCCCTTGTGCCGCCGAAGCCCTTGCGGGGCGCGCTCGGGGGCCTGCCGGCGCCGGGCCTTAGCTGGGGCGATTCGCGCAAGCCTGCAGGCTCACTCCTGCAGGAAACCTTCCAGCGCCTGCAGCGCCTCCGCCTCCATCAGCGTGGGCGCATGCCCGCGCCGCGGCACCTCCACCGCTTGCAGCTTGGGCAGCCGCGCCTGCATCTGTGCCACCGTGGCGGCGCTGAGCAGGTCGGACTCGGCCCCGCGCAGCAGCAGCATCGGCGTGGCGGCCGCGGCTTCGAACAGCGGCCACAGCGGTGGCACGGCGCTGCCGCTGGCCAGCCCCTGGGCGATGGCGGGGTCGTAGTCTGGCAGCCAGTGGCCGTCTTCGATGCGGTGGGTTTCCAGCACCATGCCCTGCCAGTCCTGTTGCTCGAAGTCGGGAAAGACCGGGGCCTGCACGGCCGCGGTGCGCGCTGCTGCTTCGGCTAGGCTGGTGGCCGCAGCCTGATGACCCACGTAGCCGGCGATGCGCGCCAGGCCTTCGGGCTCCAGCACCGGCCCTACATCGTTCAGCACCAGGGCCTGGATGCGCTGCGGCTGCAGGGCCGCCAGCATCACGCCCATCATTCCGCCGAGCGACGTGCCGATGACTTGCAGCTGCTGGATGCCGGCCTGATCGAGCAGCGTCAGCATGTCGGCCACATAGCGATCCGGCCGGTAGCGGCTCGGGTCGGGGTCATGGGCCGACAGCCCGCGGCCGCGCTGGTCCGGGCAGAGCAGCCGGTAGCGCGTGGACAGGTGCGCCGCCAGGCGCTCGAAGTCGCGGCCGTTGCGCGTCAGGCCGTGCAGACAGAGCAGCACGGGGGCGTCAGCGCGCGGGCCGGGCCATTCGGTGACGTGCAGGCGCAGGCCGTCGTCGCTGCGGAAGAAGCGGTGCACCCAGTCCATGCGCAGGCTCAGAACTTGTAGCTGGCGCTCAAGCTGACTTGGCGCGGTGCGCCGTAGAAGCCGTCCAGCACGCCCAGCGCGGCGATGTTGTAGCCATCGGTGCGGTAGGCCTTGTCGCCCAGGTTGGTGCCCTGCAGCGCGAAGGTCCAGTGGCGGTCGCGCTCCCAGATCAGGCCGGCGGACCACAGGCTGTAGCCGGGCTGAGCGATGACCTCGCTCAGGTCCGTGGTCGGGTAGACCTTGCTGCGGTAGCTCACGCCGGCGCGGGCGCGCAGCTCGCCACCCAGGGCGAAGGGCAGGCGGTATTCCACGTCCAGCGCACCGCTGGTCTTGGGCGTGTTGCTGAACTTCTTCGTGCTGGCCACATTGACGCCGCGGTCCATGTACTCGTCGTATTGGGCGTCGATGACCGAGGCATTGCCGCGCAGCGTGAGGTTGCGCGTCGGGCGCCAGATCATCTCCAGCTCCAGGCCATTGACCGTGGCGCGCCCGGCGTTGGTGAAGTCGCCGAAGAAGCCGGGCTGGCCATTCGCCTGCGTGAAGCTGGTGAAGACCGACAGCTGCACGTTCTTGTACTTGTTGTGGAACACGGCGCTGTTGAGCTCCAGCCGGCCTTCATCCAGGCGCAGCTTGGCGCCCAGTTCGAAGGAGTCGAGCGTCTCGTCCTCGAAGGGCTTGCTGGACGAGGGCACGGCGGTGACGTTGGCGCGGATGTTGTAGCCACCGCTCTTGAAGCCGCGCGAGGCCGTGGCGTAGAACTTGGTGTCCTTGCTGAGCTCGTAGCCGAGCGAAAGCTTGGGCGAGGTGTTGCTGACCTTGCGGGTCTTGTCGAAGTCGGACACGGTGGCGGTGGGCACCGTGAAGGTGGCGTCCTTGTAGGCACGGTTCAGCACCACGGCACGCTTTTCTTCGTTGGTGTAGCGCAGGCCGGTGCTCAGGCTCAGGGCCTCGCTCAGCTCCCACTCCCAGTCCACATAGGCCGCATTGCTCTTCGTATAGACCTGGCCGCGGGTGTCGCCAAAGCTCAGGTTGAAGAAGTTGTTCAGCACCTGGCCGCCGGCCTCGCCTTCGAAGCGATACAGACCGATCACGCCGCCACCGGCACGGGCCAGCTGCAGCTCGTGGCTGCGCGAGCTGTCGCTGTAGAGCGCGCGCACGTCGGCAATCTTGTTGGGCAGGCCGTCGAAGTCGATGGAGGTGTCGGTGTCCGAGCTGCGGTAGGCGCTGATCAGCTTGCCGCTCCAGTCCTTGCTCAGGTCGAAGCCCAGCGTGAAGGCGTGGCCGCCGGCGTGCGTGTAGTTCTTGTTCGGCATGCCGCTGGCGATGTCGTAGCGGCCGGTGCTGGCGGGCGTGGCGGCCGGGTCGAAGCGGTTCACGGCCATGCGCTGGAAGCCGCGCATGTTCGAGTCGTCGCGGGTGCGGTCGGCGCTCACCTGCAGGTTCAGCGGCAGGCCCTGAGGGAACCAGCCGGCCTGGATGCGCGCGGCACCGGTGTCCTGGTTGCTGACATCCGAGCCGTCGGTGAGGTTCTTGCCGTAGCCGTCGCGGTCGCTCTTGGCCAAGGCCACGCGGGCACGGAACTGGCCGTCCTCAGTGGCGCCGCCCAGCATGCCCTTGGCCTGCAGCAGGCCATGGTTGCCCACGGTCAGCGCCACATTGCCGCTGGTGGCGGTGCCCAAAGCGCGCGAGACGTACTTCACCGCGCCACCGATCGTGTTCTTGCCATACAGCGTGCCCTGCGGGCCGCGCAGCACCTCGATGCGTTCGATGTCGAACACCTCCAGCAGCGCACCCTGCGGGCGGGCCATGTAGACGTCGTCGAGGTAGATGCCGACGCCGGCGTCCACACCCCAGAGCGGGTCGGCCTGGCCGACGCCGCGGATGAAGGTGGTCAGCGTGCTGTTGCTGCCGCGGGCGGCATAGATCGTCAGGCTGGGCACCTGGCCCTGCAGGTCGCCGAGGTTGCGCACCGCCAGCCGCTCCAGGCTTTGCGCGGTCAGCGCCGTCACGGCCACGGGCACATCCTGCAGGGTCTCCTCGCGCTTGCGGGCGGTGACAGTGACCTTCTCCAACTGCGTGGCCTCGTCGGTGGCCGGGGTGGTCTGGGCCAGGGCGGGCGTGCCCAGCAGGGTGGCGGCGGCCAGGGCCAGGGGTTGCAGGCGCAGCAGGGTCTTCGGTCGCATGAAGGTCTCCGGGGTTCGGTGGGGTTCGGGCTGTGTCGGGTCGCCTGCCGGTTTTTGAGGTCGATCGGCTGGGCGCTGGCCTGACAAGCGCAAGCGGCGTGCCCAGTTGATGAATCGGGCCTGAAAGCGCGGGAAAACCATCAAGCCGGCGGCCGCCGGAGCGGGCGCCGCGGCCCGGCGGCTGGCGGCCTAGCCGCGGGCCTCTGTGAGGACTTGTTTGCTGGGCAGACAGGGGGAACGTGCAGGCTGTCTGCTTTTCAGGCGCTGACTGCTTTCCGGACAGCGGCCCTCGACGCGCTTGCAGCCGCGCCGAGGGCCTGCCGGCGATCAGGCCAACCTCACCTGATAGTCCACGGCATGTGCCTCCCAGGGAAGCGGCAGTTCCCAGCGGTTCAGCATGCGCAGCAGGCTGGCGTTGCTGAGCGTGCTGTCGCGTCGGCTGTTGCGCCTCAGCACCTCGGCCTCGGGCACCTCCAGGTAGACCAGATGCACCTTGGCGCCGTAGGCGAACAACAGGTCGAGGGCCTTGTTGCGCAAAGAGCGCGAGAGGTTGGTGGCGTTCCAGATGAAGGGCTGGCGCGCGCGCAGCAAGGCCTTGGCCTTGTCCACCGCATGGTGCGCGGCGCGGCCGTCGTTCTCGCCATGAACCAGGCCCAGCTCGGCGCGGGCGTCATCGAAGGACACCACGGGCAAGCCCTGGCCATGGGCCTGCACCCAGCGGTCCTTGCCCGATGCCGGCATGCCGCTGAGCAGCGTGACGGCACTGCCCGCCTCGAAGTGCAGTGAGTAATGCGGGTCGATGGCCATGCCGCGCGCGTACATCAGCCGGGTGTGCGCGTCGGCAGCCGGCCAGGGGCCGTCCAGACAGCCCTGCTCGCTGGCCAGCTCTTCGAACAGCGCCACGTCGGCCAGCAGATTGGCCTGGTCGGCGCAATGACGACCGCGCAGGTCGGCGCGCGCCACGCAGGCCAGCTCGGCCACCTGCAACTCCCAGGACAGGCGGCGCACGATGAACTCCGGCGTTTCGCCGCGCCGGCTGTTGAAGGCGAAGAAGGGCAGCTGGTGCACCGCCACGATGCGGCACACCGCCTCGCGCTCGGCAAAGGGCATGCCGGCGCGCCACAACAGGCGGCGGGCGTCCACCGCGCCGCTGGCGGAGTGCCCGGGTTGCGAGATGGCGCCGCTGATCGGGTCGATGACGGTGGTGGCCGGCTTGGCGATGTCGTGCAGCAGGGCGGCCAGAAACATCACGTCGCGCCGGGCCGGCTCGGCCGCCTGCCAGTACGGGTCGTCCAGCAGGGCGTCCAGCACCATGCGGGTGTGCAGACCCACCGGCCCTTCCGCATGGTGGCGCGGGTCCTGGGGGGTGTCTTCCAGCGCCAGCAGCGCGGGAATCAATCCGCTGAGCAAAGCCCAGTCGTAGCCGCCACCCGGGCTGGGTAGGGCGGCTTTCAGGTCGGTCCAGTTCATGAGCGGGTCCTCCGCTGTGTCTTGTCGTTCAGGCTGGCGCGCAGTGCGTCCAGCCCCTCCAGGGTGTGCAGACCCAGTTGCTCCCAGCCCAGCGGGGCTTGCGCGGCGTACAGGTCCACGCCCTCGGCCAGGCGGTTGGGCAGCAGCGGCCGCGCCAGGTGGTGGGAGCCACTGTCCAGAATGGTCTGCAGAAAGTCCGGCCGCACCAGCTTGAAGCGCTGCTCCACGAAGTCGGCGTTCTCGACCTTCAGGTACAGGCCTTCGGACTGGTCGCTGGCGTTCGTCTGCTGCCAGCACAGCGCCAGCGGCTGGCCTTCGCGTGCCACCTGTTCCTCGAAGCGCTGCCGCCAGGCCGCGCTCTTGGCCAGCGAGGGCCGCAGCAGCGACCACAGCAGGCGAGGCTCGGTGGGCATCAGGCCGGCATACAGCACCGGCACCGACACCAGCGGCAGCCCGGCCAGCAGCTCCTGCCGGCGCGGGGTGGACAGGAACTGGCCGCTGCGCCGGTCCAGCACATCGAACTCCAGCAGCCAATGCGGCAGCTGGTCATAGAACACCGTGTGCTTGGCGAACAGGGCCTCGCCGTACAGCAGCCAGCGGTCTTCCAGCCGCGCCAGCAGGCGCTCGGCATGGGCCTGCGCCCAGGGCTTGAGCCAGTTGAACTGGCGCTCGCTGGCACCACCACAGAGGTAGTGGCCGCGCGACTGCAGCAGCAGCTCGCCACCTTCGTCAAAGGACAGGCCGCAGTTGGCGCCGTCGAGCTTTTCTTCAATGACCACATGGCGGCCGGCAAGGGCCTGCAGGGGCACTTGGTCGGCGGCAGAGTCGCCCGCCTGCAGGCGCGAGCCTTCCAGGTGCGGGGTGCGCGGGTACTTCGCGAGCGGGCGCGAATGGGGGGAGTTCCACATCGTCGTCTCCAGTGCGGAGCGCAGGGCTCCGCCAGGGTGGGGAGAACCGACGAGGGTCAGAAGGGGGTGCGCCGCAGGGGCGGCAGGTCCAAGCTGGCCAAGGCGGCCGGGGCGGAACGGTCTGGGGGTCTGGGGCTCATGGCGTGCCCACAGGGAACCCGAGCCGCGCGGCGCCGGCAGGGCGTTGGCGGGTCGTCGGTCAGGCGGTGACGATGCAGCGGGACATGGTGGGCTCCGGGCCATGCGGCAGGGCGCACGGCGGGGGTGGCGAGAAGGGGCGCGAGCGTAGCGGCCCCGGCCCCGCGCTGCAAACCCCGCAGTCCGGTGGGGTGGCTGCTGAGGATGCGGCGGTGGCGCGGGCTACTGCGCCGTCCAACCCCCATCCACCGGCAGGGCCACGCCGGTGATCCCTGCCGCCGCGGGCCCGCACAGAAACACCGCCACCTCGCCGATGTGCGACGGGGGCAGCAGCGTCAGGTTGGGCTGCTTCTCGCGCAACAGCTCGCGAATGCCGGCCGCACGGTCGCCGCCGAAGGCCGCGGCGCGCGCTTCGATCTGCGGCTGGATCAGCGCGGTGTCGGTCCAGCCCGGGCAGATGCAGTTCACGGTGATGCCCTCGGCCGCCGTTTCCAGCGCCACGCCCTTGGAGAGGCCGACCAGCCCATGCTTGGCGGCCAGGTAGGCGCTCTTGTTCACCGAGGCCACCAGGCCGTGTACCGAGGCGATGTTGACGATGCGCCCCCAGCCGCGCGCGCGCATGCCGGGTATGGCGGCCTTCATCGTGTGGAAGGCGCTGCTGAGGTTGATGGCCAGGATGGCGTTCCAGCGTGCGGCCGGGAACTCGGCGATGGGGCAGGTGTGCTGGATGCCGGCGTTGTTGACCAGGATGTCGATCGGCGCCAGCTGGACTTCCGCCGCGGCCACCAGGCCGGCCGCGGCCTGCTCGTCGCTCAGATCGCCCGGCACATAGGCGCAGCGTGCACCGGTCTCGGCCTGCAAGCGTGCGGCCACGGCAGCACCCTGCTCGGTGGGCTCGATGCCGTGCAGCACCACCTGGGCGCCGGCGCGCGCCAAGGCTTCGGCAATGGCCAGGCCAATGCCTTGCGTGGAACCGGTCACCAGCGCGGTGCGGCTTTTCAAGCTCATGGGAACTCCAGATTCAGTGGGCGATCAGAAAGCGCTCGATCAGGCCGAGTTGCTCGGGGGTGTTGAGGGCAGGGGCGTGGCCGCAGCCTTCGATGACCACACCCACCGCGCGCGGCCCGCGCACCCGCATGGCCTCGAAGACATCCGGCGTCAGCAGGTCGGAGTCGACACCGCGCAGCGCCAGCACGGGCAGGTCCAGGCGGTCCCACTCGGCCCAGCGCCGGTAGTCGTCCGGGTGGTGGGTGAACTGCTCCACCATGGCGGGGTCGTAGTGCGGGGTCACGCGGCCATCGGGCAGGCGGCGCGCCGAGGTCTCGGTGAGCCGCCGCCACTGGGCGTCGCTCAGAAAGCCGTAGGGCAAGTAGATCTGGCGGAAGTAGGCTTCCAGCTCGCTCACGGTGGCGAAGGCCGGCGGCTGGCCGGCATAGGCGCGGATGCGCGCCAGCGCCGGTTCGGCCAGTTCGGGGCCGACATCGTTCAGCACCAGGCGGCGGATGCGACCTTGCAACGGCCCGGCCGCGGCCACGAGGCCGATGGCACCGCCCATCGAGGTGCCGACCCAATGCGCCTGCGCCACGCCCAAATGGTCCAGCAGCGCGGTGGCCAGCTCGGCGTAGAAGGCCAGGCAGTACTCGTCGCGCGGGTTCGGGCTCCATTGCGACAGCCCGCGGCCGATCGTGTCGGGGCAGATCACCCGAAAGCGCGGTGCCAGATGCTGGGCCAGCTCGTCCATGTCCCGACCGGTGCGCGCCAGGCCATGCCAGGCCACCACCACCTCGGGATTGGTGGCAACGCCCCAGTCCATGAAGTGGACTTCGCGGCCCAGGCAGCGGGCGTAGCGGGAGTTCATTTCCGAGAGGTCCTCAGCTTGCCGACGATGCCGGTCGGGAAGTGATAGACGGAGAGGATGAACAGCACGCCCAGCCAGAGCAGCCAGCGATCCGGCGAGCTGATGGCGCCGAGCACCGGCACATCGGCGAGCGGCCCTTGCGCTAGGCGCATCAGGTCCTGCAGGTAGTTCTGCGCCAGCACGAACAGCACCGAGCCGATGACCGCGCCGTAGATCGTGCCCATGCCGCCGATGACGACGATCAGCAGGATGTCCAGCATGATCTCGAAGGACATCGCCGTTTCCGGCCCCACGTAGCGCAGCCACAGGGCCAGCAGCACCCCGGCCAGCGTGGCAAAGAGCGCGGCCAGCACATTCGAGAGCGTGCGGTAGACGACGGTGCGGTAGCCGATGGCCTCGGCGCGGAAGGCGTTTTCGCGAATCGCCTGCAGCACACGGCCGAAGGGCGAGTTGACGATGCGCAGCATCAGGAGCACCAGCACGGCCACCGCCGCGCACAGGCCGTAGTAGCTGAGCAGGCGGCCGTCCACGTCCACGCCGAACAAGGGCTCGTCCAGGAACACCATGGCAGGGCGCAGCAGCTCCGGCAGCTTGAAGTTCAGGCCGTCCTCGCCGCCGGTGAACTCGCTCAGCTGCGAGGCCAGGGTCAGGAAGGCCGAGGCCACGGCCAGCGTGATCATGGCGAAGAAGATCGCCTTGACCCGCAGCGAGGCGAGGCCAATCACCAGCGAGAGCAGCAGGCTGGCCAGCAAGGCGGCGCCGGCCCCCAGCAGCACCGCGTCCCAGCCCGGGCCCATCCGGTGGCTGGCAATGGCTACGCCATAGGCGCCGATGCCGAAGAACAAGGTGTGCGCAAAGCTGACGATGCCGGTGTAGCCCAGCAGCAGGTCGTAGCTGGCCACCAGCACGATGAACACCAAGGCCTTGGCAGCCACGTTCATCGGCTTGGTGCCGGGGAGCAGGAAGGGCGTGGCCAGCAGGCCGAGCACGGTGACGATCAAGAGCGCGGCCAGCAAGCGGCTGCGCGGCAGGTCATGCGAAAGCAGGGCGCGCATCAGCCGGCCCTCCGCGCCACCGGGTAGAGGCCTTCGGGCCGCCACAGCAGCACCGCCACCATCAGCGCGATGTTCGAGAACAGCGCCAGCTTCGGCGCCAGGAAGCCGGTGTAGTTGGCCATCAGGCCCACCAGCAGCGCGCCTACGAAGCTGCCGAAGGTGGAGCCCAGGCCGCCAATGATGATGACGATGAAGATCAGCACATTGAGCTGCGCGCCGATCTGCGGCGTGACGCCCTGCTGGTACAGGCCCCAGAGCACGCCGCCCAGCCCCGCCAGCGCCGAGCCCGCCACAAAGGTGCCGATGAAGAGCCGGCGGATGCGGTAGCCCAGGGCCTCGACCATCTCGCGGTCTTGCACGCCGGCGCGGATCAGGAGACCCAGCTTGGTGCGGTTCAGCAGCCACAGCAGGCCCACCAGCACCGCCAGGCCAAGCACCATCGCCAGCAGGCGGAAGCGCTCCAGCGCCACGTCGCCAAAGAGCAGCGCGCCGCGCAGGCCCTCGGGCGGGGTGATGGGCACGAGCTGCGCGCCGTACTGCATCTTCAGCAGCTCTTCGCCCACGATCATGCCGCCCATGGTGATCAGAATCTGCTTGAGGTGCAGGCCGTAGACCGGCCGCACCAGCACGCGCTCGAAGGCCAGGCCCACCGCCCCGGCCACGCCCATGCCCACCAGGCAGGCGGCACCCACCGCGAGCAGGTTGGCGCCCAGGTTCGGGCTGGCCACCAGGCCGCTCAGGGAAGCGAGCACGGTCGTCGCCATGAAGGCGCCCAGCGCGATGAAGAG
>JBDHSJ010000098.1:0-13816 GCA_039808065.1 Burkholderiaceae bacterium
GGTGCTGCAACTGCCGCCGCGCGGTTGCCTGAACATCCATGCCTCGCTGCTGCCGCGCTGGCGTGGTGCGGCGCCCATCCAGCGCTGCATCGAGGCGGGCGACGCGCAGACTGGCGTGACCATCATGCAGATGGACGAAGGCTTGGACACCGGTGCGATGCGCCTGATCGAGCGCCTGGACCTGGCCGCCGATGAAACCGCCGCCAGCCTGCACGACCGTCTGGCCGAGCAGGGCGCGCGCCTGATCGTGCAGGCCCTGGCGCAGCTGGACGAATTGCCCTTGCAGTCGCAGCCCGAGGACGGCGTGTGTTACGCCGCCAAGATCGAGAAGCGCGAGGCCCTGATTGACTGGAACCAGGATGCCGCCCAGGTCGAGCGCCGTCTGCGCGCCTTCGACCCCTTCCCGGGCGGCCAGACCAGCTGGCAGGGTGACCTGCTCAAGGTCTGGCGTGCGCGCCGCGCTGAAGGCCACGGCGTACCGGGCACGGTGCTGGCGCTGCACCCGGATGGGCCCGAGGTGGCCTGTGGCCAGGGTAGCCTGGTGCTGACCGAGCTGCAGCGCCCGGGCGGTCGCCGCGTTCCGGCGGCCAGCCTCGATTTCGGGCTTGGCGCCCAGCTGGGCGAGGCTTGAAGATCGCGCGATCGCGCCCATCTGTGGCCTGAACCCATCCCACTGGAGGACTGCTGCATGTTCAATCTGATGAAGACCGCCATTCTGATGGCGGCCATCACCGCGCTGTTCATGGTCTGCGGCCAGTTGCTGGGCGGGCAGAACGGCATGATCCTGGCGCTGCTGTTCGCGCTGGCGATGAACTTCTTCAGTTACTGGTTCTCTGACAAGCTGGTGCTGAAGATGTACAACGCGCAGGAGGTGGACGCCCGCTCGGCGCCGCGCTTCTACGCCATGGTGCAGGAGCTGGCCGCCAAGGCGCAGCTGCCGATGCCGCGGGTCTACCTGATCGAGGAGCAGGCTCCCAACGCCTTCGCCACCGGCCGCAACCCCAGCCACGCGGCGGTGGCCGCCACCACCGGCATCCTGCGCGTGCTCAGCGAGCGCGAGCTGCGCGGCGTGATGGCGCATGAGCTGGCCCACGTGAAGCACCGCGACATCCTGATCTCTACCATCAGCGCCACCATCGCCGGTGCCATCTCCGCCCTGGCGAACTTCGCCATGATCTTTGGTGGCCGCGACGAAGACGGCCGGCCGGTCAACCCGATCGCCGCCATCGCCGTGGCGATCCTGGCCCCCCTGGCCGCCAGCTTGATTCAGATGGCCATCAGCCGCTCGCGCGAGTTCGAGGCGGACCGCGGCGGCGCCGAGATCAGTGGCGACCCTGAGGCCCTGGCCAGCGCGCTCGACAAGATCCACCGCTATGCCAGCGGCATCCCGCTGCCCGCTGCCGAGGCCCATCCTGAAACGGCGCAGATGATGATCATGAACCCGCTCTCCGGTGGTGGCCTGCGCGGTCTGTTCAGCACCCACCCCAGCACCGAGGAACGCATCGAGCGCCTGCTGGCCATGGCGCGAACTGGGCGCTGAAGCCAGCCTTGTTCCGGCTCAAGTGCCCGCCCCGCACTCCGAAATGAAGGCCATGCGTCTCGCCCTCCTGCCCCTGCTGATTGCGCTCACCGGCTGTGAGCAGCTGGGCATCGAAGACCCGGCCAAGGTGGCGGCAGTCAAGGAGGCCGAGGGCAAGGCCATCGGCAGCGCCTGTCGCCATGCCATGCGCGCCATCGAGGACTGCTACACCCTGAACCCCAAGGCCAGCAAGGCCGCGGTGTACGCCGGCTGGCGCGAGATGGACGAGTACATGCGCGAGAACAAGCTCGAAGGCGTGGCACCCGCGCTGCCGCGCGCCGAACCCAAGAAGGCCAAGCCGGCCGACGAGGAAGAGGAGCCGGCTTCGGCGCCTGCGCCCAAGAAGGGCGGCAAGGCAGCCTCGGCCTGAAGCAGTTCGGCCGCACCGAATCGCGCTTCGTCGCAGCGAGCTTGGTGGGCAGCCCGGGGCTGCGGGACGATGAATTCCATCGACAACCCCTTCGGAGCCCCACCATGAGCCTGGTTCGCCGCAGTCTTCTCACCGCCACCCTTGCAGCCGCCGCGGCCGCCACCCTCAGTGCCGGTGCCATGGCCTGGGGCCAGGAACAGGTCAAGGGCGACGGCAAGATCGTCAAGGAAGCCCGTCAGCTGGAAAGCTTTGACGGCATTGCCCTGGCCGGCCCTTTCGAGCTGAAGCTGCGCCAGTCCGACACCCAGCGGGTGGAGTTGGAGGCCGACAGCAATCTGCTGCCGCTGATGGAGACCCGCGTTGTCTCGGGCTCCAAGGGCAAGACCCTGGAGGTGCAGGTCAAGAAGGGCTACTCGGTGTACTCCAAGCAGCCCCTGCGCATTGCCGTGGATGCCGCCACGCTGCGCCGCCTGGCCATTGCCGGTTCGGGCAAGGCCGAGATCGACGCCCTGAAGACCGACAAGGTGGACTTCAGCGTGGCCGGAGCCGGCACCGTGGTGGCGCCGCAGCTGGACGCCGGCACAGTCAAGATGAGCGTGGCCGGTGCGGGGGACATCCGTGCCGGCGGCAAGGCCACCGAGCTGGACGTTTCGATTGCCGGCAGCGGCGACGTCAAGGCCTTTGAGCTGGCGGGCGACGAGGTCAAGGTCTCGATCGCCGGCAGCGGAGACGCACAGGTCCAAGCCAACAAGAAGCTCAAGGTGTCGATCGCCGGCAGCGGCGATGTGGTCTACACCGGCAGTGCGGAGCCATCGACCTCGATTGCCGGCAGCGGCAGCGTCAAGCGTCGCTAATCGCCTGGCGAACCGCGGGTGAACCCGGGGCGGCGAGAATGGCCGCCCCGTGAAAGCCTCGCTCGCCGCGCTGTGGCGCGACCCAGAATTCCAGCGCGGGGCCCGCGAGATGTCGGGCCCCGCGCTCGGCATTGCGGCCTGGGGCCTGGTGACGGGTGTGGCGATGGTCAAGAGCGGCCTGACGCTGGCGCAGGCCTTGGGCATGACCCTGCTGGTGTTTGCCGGCAGCGCCCAGCTGGCCGCCATGCCGCTGATGGCCGCCGGCGCGCCGCTGTGGGTGCTGCTGGCTACGGCCTTTTGCGTCAACCTGCGCTTCGTCATCTTCAGCGCGCAGTGGCGCCACTACTTCGGGCACCTGCCGCGCCGCCAACGCCTGGCGCTGGGCTACTTCGCGGGTGACCTGAACTTCGTCTATTTCGTTCAGCGCTTTCCCGAGCCCCAGCCCGGCCCGGGCCAATTGGCCTACTTCCTGGGCACGGTGGCGGTGAACTGGAGTTCCTGGCAGCTCGCCTCCATCGTCGGCATCCTGGCTGCGCATGCCATCCCAACGCATTGGGGTCTGGGCTTTGCCGGCGTGCTGGCCCTGCTGGGCCTGAGCTATTCGCTCTTGAACGAACGGCGCCTCTGGTGGATTGCCCTGGTGGCGGGGGCCGTGTCGATCGCCGCCTATCACCTGCCGCTGCGCCTGCACATCGTGACCGCCATCGCCGCGGCCGGTCTGTTCGCCTGGCTGCTCAAGCGCCTGGCCGCCCGATGAGCGACACGCAGATCTGGCTCGCCATCGCCGGCCTGGCCGGTATCACCGTGGTGGCGCGCGGCTTCTTCATGCTGAGCGACCAACCTTGGCCCATGCCTGAGTGGCTGCGTGAGCTGCTCAAGGTCGCGCCCTTGGCGGCCTTGGTGGCGGTGATCGCCCCCGAGGTGCTGATGAGCCAGGGCGAACTGATCCAGACCTGGCGCGACCCGCGCTGGCCGGCGGTGCTGGCGGCCACGGCCTACTTCTTCTGGCAGCGCAGCATCCTGGGCACCATCCTCGTTGGCATGGCCGTGATGCTCGGCTTGCGTCTGGGCCTCGGTTGGTAAGCTGATTCCATTCCCTCTCCTCTTCCCCACAAGACCATGAAAGTTCTGCGCTTCTCCGATCTCATCGCCCAAGGCCAGGTGGCCGGCAAGCGGGTGTTCATCCGTGCCGACCTGAACGTGCCGCAGGACGACGCCGGCCGCATCACCGAAGACACGCGCATCCGCGCCTCGCTGCCCGCCATCCGCATGGCGCTGGAGGCCGGCGCGGCGGTGATGGTCACCTCGCACCTGGGCCGCCCCACCGAGGGCGAGTTCAAGCCCGAGGATTCGCTCGCGCCCGTGGCCACGCGCATGGCCGAACTACTGGGCCGCGAGGTCAAGCTGGTGGCGAATTGGGTCGACGGCGTGCAGGTGGCACCGGGCGAGCTGGTGCTGCTGGAGAACTGCCGCGTCAACAAGGGCGAAAAGAAGAACAGCGAGGAGCTGGCGAAGAAGCTGGCCGCGCTGTGCGACATCTTTGTGCACGATGCCTTCGGCACGGCCCACCGCGCCGAGGGCACCACCTACGGCATCGCGCAGTTCGCGCCGGTGGCCTGCGCCGGCCCGCTGCTGGCGGCCGAGATCGACGCCCTCACCAAGGCCCTGGCGACGCCGAAGCGTCCCTTGGTGGCCATCGTGGCCGGCTCCAAGGTCAGCACCAAGCTCACCATCCTGCAGGCACTGGCCAGCAAGGTCGATGGCCTGATCGTCGGCGGCGGCATTGCCAACACCTTCATGCTGGCGGCGGGCCTGAAGATCGGCAAGAGCCTGGCCGAGCCGGACCTGGTGGACCAGGCCAAGGCCGTGATCGAGGCCATGAAGGCCCGCGGCGCGGCGGTGCCGATCCCGGTGGACGTGGTTTGCGCCAAGGCCTTCGCGGCCGATGTCCCGGCGACCGTCAAGGCCGCCACCGAGGTGGCCGATGACGACCTGATCCTCGACATCGGCCCCCAGACCGCTGCCCTTCTGGCCGCCAAGCTCAAGGCCGCCGGCACCATCGTCTGGAACGGTCCGGTGGGCGTGTTCGAGTTCGACGCCTTCGCCAAGGGCACCGAGACCCTGGCGCGAGCGATCGCCGAGTCGGACGCCTTCTCGATCGCTGGCGGTGGCGACACCCTGGCGGCGATTGCCAAGTACGGCATCGCCGATCAGGTCGGCTACATCAGCACCGGCGGCGGCGCCTTCCTGGAGGTGCTGGAGGGCAAGACCCTGCCGGCCTTCGAAATCCTGGCCAAGCGCGCGGCCGGCTGAAACCGGGCTGTTCCCAGGCGCGGCTCTGTAACCGTATCATCCGCAAATCAAGTAATCGAGTTACATCCATGAGCCGTGCCACCAAGATCGTCGCCACCCTCGGCCCCGCTTCCAACACGCCCGAAATCCTGGAGCGCATGATCCGCGCCGGGGTCGACGTGGTGCGCTTGAACTTCAGCCATGGCAAGGCGCAGGACCACATCGACCGCGCGCAGATGGTGCGCGAGGCGGCAGCCCGGGCTGGCAAGGCCGTGGCCATCATGGCCGACCTGCAGGGGCCGAAGATCCGCGTCGGCAAGTTCGAGGGCGGCAAGGTGCAGTTGGAGAACGGCATGCCCTTCGTGCTGGATGCCGACCGCACCGAGCTTGGCACGGTGGAGGCCGTGGGCCTGGACTACAAGGAGCTGCCGCGTGACGTGAAGCCCGGCGACACCCTGCTGCTCAACGACGGCATGATCGTGCTGACGGTGGACGCGGTGCGCGGCAGCGCGGTGTTCACCACCGTCAAGGTCGGCGGCGAGCTCAGCAACAACAAGGGTATCAACAAGCAGGGCGGTGGCCTCACCGCCCCGGCGCTGACCGGCAAGGACATGGAGGACATCAAGACCGCGATGTCCTTCCAGTGCGAGTACCTGGCGGTGAGCTTCCCCAAAAGCGCCACCGACATGGAGCTGGCGCGCCAGCTCGCCAATGTGGCCGGCGAGCCCTATCGCCACAAGCCCGGGCTGATTGCCAAGATCGAGCGCAGCGAGGCCATCCCGCAGCTCGAAGCCATCCTGAAAGCCAGTGACGGCATCATGGTCGCGCGCGGCGACCTGGCGGTGGAGGTGGGCAACGCGGCCGTGCCGGCGCTGCAGAAGCGCATGATCAAGATGGCCGCCGAGATGGACAAGCTGACCATCACGGCCACGCAGATGATGGAGTCCATGATCGTCAACCCGGTGCCCACGCGCGCCGAGGTCAGCGACGTGGCCAATGCGGTGCTGGACGGCACCGACGCCGTGATGCTGAGCGCCGAGACCGCGGCGGGCAAGTTCCCGGTCGAGACCATCGAGCAGATGGCCGCGATCGCGCTCGAAGCCGAGCGCGCCGAGTTCGTCAGCCTGGAGACCGACTTCGCCGACCGCCGCTTCGCGCGCATCGACCAGTCGATCGCCATGGGCGCCCTGTTCACCGCCCACCACCTTGGCTGCAAGGCCATCGTGGCCTTGACGGAATCGGGCTCCACCGCGCTGTGGATGAGCCGCCACCGCATCCACGTGCCGATCTACGCGCTCACCACCCAGGCGGTCAGCCAGCGCAAGATGGGTCTGTACCGCAACGTCTACCCGCTGCTGATGCCGCGCATGGACGACCGCGATACCGCGCTGCTGGCGGCCGAGAAGCTGCTGGTGGACAAGGGCGTGCTGATGCCGGGCGACACCTATGCGATCACCTGCGGTGAGCCGATGGGCTACCCGGGCGGCACCAACATGCTGAAGGTCTGCCGGGTCGGCTGAAGCTGAGACGGGGCGGGCATGCGGCTGCGCTCCAAGATCCTGCTGCTGGCCCTGCTGCCGCTGCTGGCGGCGCTGGGCCTGATCGCCTTCGCGGTGCAGCACCAGGAGCGCACGCTGGCGCGCAGCGAACATGCCCTGGTGGAGCGCGCCTATCTGGACGCACGCCGCGAGGAGTTGCGCAACTACGTGGCCCTGGCGGTCAGCACCATCCAGCCCCTGTACGGGCGTGGGGGTAACGAAGCCGCCGACCGCGAGCAGGCGCTGCGCCTGCTGGCTTCGCTGGACTACGGCCGTGACGGCTACTTCTTCGTGTACGACCTGCAGGGCACCGTGCTGATGCACGCGCGCCAGCCCGAGCTGGTGGGGCGCAATCTGTGGGCGCTGCGCGACCCGCAGGGCCGCCCCACCATCCAGCGCCTCATCCATCAGGCCAAAGCGGGCGGCGGTTTTGTGGACTACCCCTGGCCCAAACCGAGCAGCGGCGAGGCCGCGCCCAAGCTCGGCTATGTGATTGCTTTGGAGCGCTGGAACTGGATGATCGGCACCGGGCTCTACACCGACGACATCCAGGCCACCCTGGCCGAGCTGGGCCGCCAGGCCAACCGCAACATCGCCACCACCCTGCTGGCCATTGGCGGCATTGCGGTGCTGGGCCTGGCGGGCGTGAGCGCCGGCGCACTGGCGCTGAACCTGAGCGAGCACCGCGTGGCCGAGCACAAACTGCGCCTGCTGGCGCGCCAGGTGCAGGCCTCGCAGGAAGAGGAGCGCACCCGTCTGGCGCGCGAGCTGCACGATGGCGTCAGCCAGACCCTGGTGTCGACCAAGCTGCTGGTGGAGGCGGCCCAGGCCAGCGGCGCGGCCGAGCCGCTGGCGCGCGCGCTGGAGCGTCTCGAATCCTGCCTGGACGAGGTGCGCCATCTCTCGCACCGGCTGCGCCCGGCCTTGCTGGATACGCTCGGGCTGCCGGCCGCACTGCAGCATTTGGCCGGCGAGATCGAAGAGGCGTCCGGCCTGGTGGTCGAGTTGCAGCTGGAAGGGGGCGAACGCGAGTTGCCGGCCGAACTGAAGACGGCGCTGTTCCGCGTCGCTCAAGAGGGGCTGACGAACGCCGTCAAACATGCCCAGGCTGCGCACATTGAGCTGCAGCTGGGCTTCGAGTCCGGCGCGGTGCGCCTGCAGATCCAGGACGACGGCTGCGGCTTCGACGAACGCGCAGTGCGCCTGCACCCCGAGCAGGGCATCGGCCTGCGCAATATGCGTGAGCGCTTGGCGGCACTGGGTGGGCGCTTCCAGATCGAGGCCGCGCCGGGGGCCGGCACCACCCTGCTAGCCTGGCTGCCCACGCCATGAAACCGATCCGCATCCTGCTCGTTGACGACCACCCGATGGTGCGCGAGGGCCTGCGCGCGCGCCTGTCCAGCGTCGCGCATCTGCAGGTGGTGGGCGAGGCCGGCGACGCCACCGAAGCCCTGCAGGCCGTGGCCCTGCTGCGGCCCGACGTGGTGCTGCAGGACGTCGGTCTGCAGCAGGGCAATGGCATCGAGCTGATCGAACAGCTGCTGGCGCTGAAGGCCGATCTGCGCGTGCTGATGTACAGCATGTACGACAACCCCGAGTACGTGCAGCGCGCGCTGCAGGCCGGGGCCAGCGCCTATGTGCTGAAGTCGGCGCCTGCAGCTGAGATCCTGGCTGCACTGGACGCGGTGGCCGCCGGCGGCACCTTTCTGAGCCCGGCGGTGTCCAAGCGCCTGTTCCGCAACCAGGCGCCGCGGCCGCTGTTGTCGGCGCGCGAAAGCCAGATCCTGGCCGCGCTGGCGCGCGGCGCCTCCAGCAAGCAGATTGCCAAGGAGCTGGATCTTTCGGTGCGCACGGTCGAGACGCACCGCCAGAGCATCAAGCGCAAGCTCAACCTGGAAGGTCAGGCCGAGCTGATCAAGTACGCCGTCGAGCACGCCAAGGACTTTCTGGGTTGACCCCTGCGTAGTCCTACGCAGTCCAGCCCGCGCTGCAACGGAAGCTGCGCAGCCGCCAAAACCCGAAGCTGAGCGTCCCCGTCATGGCCGTCCCCGTCGGCCCACCAGGAGACCCTCATGCAAGTTTTGGGACGCCACCTCGTGTGGCTCATCGTGGCCTTGCTCGGCGCCGGCGCGCTGGCGGCCGTGGCCCTGGGGCGCGGCGAAGCCGTCAGCGCGCTCTGGGTGGTGGTGGCCGCAGTCTGCGTCTACCTGATCGCCTATCGCTACTACAGCCTGTTCCTGGCCACCAAGGTCCTGGGCCTGGACGGCAGGCGCATGACGCCGGCCTGGCGCCACAACGACGGCCTGGACTATGTGCCGACGCACAAATACGTGCTCTACGGCCACCACTTCGCAGCGATTGCCGGCGCCGGCCCGCTGGTGGGGCCGGTGCTGGCGGCGCAGATGGGCTATCTGCCCGGGCTGCTGTGGATCCTGGCCGGCGTGGTCTTCGCCGGCGCGGTGCAGGACTTCATCGTCCTCTTCATCTCCACCCGCCGTGACGGCCGCTCGCTGGGCGACCTGATCAAGCAGGAGATGGGCACGGTGCCGGGTCTGATCGCACTCTTCGGCGCCTTCATGATCATGATCATCATCCTGGCGGTGCTGGCCCTCATCGTCGTCAAGGCGCTGGCGCACTCGCCCTGGGGCACCTTCACGGTGGCGGCCACCATTCCGGTCGCGCTCTTCATGGGCGTGTACCTGCGCTATATCCGGCCGGGCCGCATCGGCGAGGTCTCGGTGATCGGCTTCGTGCTCTTGATGCTGTCCATCCTGGGCGGCCAATGGGTGCACGAGAACCCCACGCTTGCGCCGCTGTTCACCTTCGAGGGCAAAACCCTCGTGTGGATGCTGATCGGCTACGGCTTCGTCGCCGCCTCCATTCCTGTGTGGCTGCTGCTGGCGCCGCGCGACTACCTGTCCACCTTCCTGAAGATCGGCACCATCGTGGCGCTGGCCATCGGCATCGTCATCGTGGCGCCGCCGCTGCAGATGCCGCAGTTCACGCAATTCGCTTCCGGCAATGGCCCCGTCTGGTCCGGTGATCTGTTCCCCTTCCTCTTCATCACCATCGCCTGCGGCGCGGTGTCGGGCTTCCACGCGCTGATCAGCTCGGGCACCACGCCCAAGATGCTGGAGAACGAAACGCATGCCCGCTTCATCGGCTACGGCGGCATGCTGGCCGAGAGCTTCGTCGCCTTGATGGCCCTGGTCGCGGCCAGCTGCATCAACCCCGGCGTCTACTTCGCGATGAACAGCCCGGCCGCGCTGATCGGCACCACGCCCGAGGCGGTGTCGGCCACGCTCTCCACCTGGGGCTTCGTCATCACGCCAGAGATGCTGGTGCAGACCGCCAAAGATGTGGGCGAGAGCACCATCCTCAGCCGCACCGGCGGCGCGCCGACCCTGGCCGTGGGCATGGCCGAGATCCTGCAGCAGGTCGTCGGCGGCAAGACCATGATGGCCTTCTGGTACCACTTCGCCATCCTCTTCGAGGCCCTCTTCATCCTCACCGCGGTGGACGCCGGCACGCGCGCCGGGCGCTTCATGCTGCAAGACCTGCTGGGCAGCTTCGTACCCGCGCTCAAGCGCACCGAATCGCTGCCGGCGAACCTGATCGCCACCGCGCTCTGCGTCGCCGCCTGGGGCTACTTCCTCTACCAGGGGGTGGTCGATCCGCTGGGCGGCATCAACACCTTGTGGCCGCTCTTCGGCATCGCCAATCAGATGCTCGCTGCCGTGGCGCTGATGCTGGGCACAGTGGTGCTGTTCAAGATGAAGAAGGACCGCTATGCATGGGTCACCCTGCTCCCGGCCGGCTGGCTGCTGGCCTGCACGCTCACCGCCGGCTGGCTGAAGATCTTCTCGGCGAATCCCAAGGTCGGGTTCCTGTCGCACGCCGCGAAGTTCAGCGATGCGATCGCACAGGGCGTGGTGTTGGCGCCGGCCAAGAGCCTGGAGGCGATGGGGCGCATCGTCTTCAACGACCGCCTGGATGCCGGCCTGTGCGCACTCTTCATGTTCGTGGTGCTCAGCATCGCCGCGTACAGCGTCAAGGCGGTGTGGAGGGCGCGCACCGAGCGCCAGCCGCACAGCCAGGAATTGCCCTTCCAGGCTCTGCCGGCCCAGGCCCATGCTTGAACTCCGCGAACTGGGCGAGCAGGCCGCTGGCTTCGGTCGCGGCCTCGCGCAGAGCTTGCGCCTGATGGTGGGGCTGCCCGACTATGGGGCCTACGTGGCGCACATGCAGGCCACGCACCCGGGGCAGGAGCCGATGAGCTACGAAGCCTTCTTCCGCGAGCGCCAGGAGGCGCGCTACGGGGCACGGCTGGGGCGCTGCTGCTGAGCCTTGCCGCGGCGGCCAGGCCTGTCAAGATCGGGGCATGCGCCGCCGTCCCCTGCTCGTGCTGCCCGTGAGCGCCGCCCCGTCAGTCTGGGCGGCTCCGCGTGTCCCGCTGGCGGTGGGCGAACATGGCGGCCACCGGCATTGGCTGCCCCTCTTTGCCCTGCTGGCGCGGGCACTGGGCATCGAATGGGAGCTGCGCCCGATGCCATGGCCACGCGCGCAAAGCTTCGCCGAACAGGGCGGCGGCCTGATGTTCGGGCTGGCGCGCACGCCCGCGCGCACGGGGCGTTTCGTGTTCAGTCAGACAGCGGCCCTGGTCCATACCTGGGCGCTGGTGCGCGCCGGTGAAGGGGCCGCTCTGGCCGCGCCGCAAGGACTGCGGACGCGCACCGTGTGTATGGCGCGCGCCTCGTCGTACCCAGACACCCTGCGGGCGCAGGGCATCGTGGTGGGGCAGTGGCTGGAGTCCGATCAGGGTGACCCGGGCGCCCTTCGCATGGTCAAGGCCAGGCGCTGCGACGCGGCGCTCGTCACCTTGCCGGGGCGTCGGCCCGAGCGGGCGCGCCGCCTGCTGCTGGAGGCGGGCATGCCCATCGAGGGCCTGGAACTCCTGCCGCAGCATTTGAGGGACACGGCCCTGCACTTCGTCACCGGGGTCGAGAGCCGCTGGCGTCCTTGGCTGGCACAGCTCGATCAGGCACTGACGCGCGAGCGTCGGCACATCGAGGAACTCGGGCTGTAGCACCGTGCCGGAATGGGCGAGGCTCTCTAGCCGCAGGACGGACCGGCCCGCGGTACGCTGGCCCCCATGACGCCCGCCCAACTCGCCCAAGAGCAGCTGATTGCCTACAACGAGCGCAACCTCGAGCGCTTCCTCGCCTGCTACTCCGAGGACTTCGCGCTCTACCGCCCGCCCGCCGCCGAGCCGGTGCTTCGTGGCAAGGCCGCGCTGGCCGCGCATTACGCCAACAACCGCTTCAACCTGACCGACCTGCATGCCGAGCTGCTGGGCCGGCTGGTGGTGGGCAGCAAGGTGTTCGACCACGAGCGCGTGCATGGCGTGCGCCCCGAGCCCTTCGAGGTGGTGGCCAGCTACGAGGTGCGTGATGGCCTGATCGTGGCGGCCTATTTCTTCGACGCCTGAAGGAGAAGGGGATGAGTTCCTTTGCCGGCACCCGCGCCGCCGATGAAGCTTGGCTGGACCTGCCCGCGCTGGAGGCCCTGCTCAGCCGCGAACTGCCAGGGATTCAGGGCCCCTTGCGCGCCGAACGCTTCAATGGCGGCCAGAGCAACCCGACCTTCAAGCTGCTGACCCCTGGCCGCGCCTACGTGATGCGCTGCAAGCCCGGCCCGGTGGCGCAATTGCTGCCCTCGGCCCATGCCATCGAACGCGAGGTCCGCGTGCAGCGGGCGCTGGCCGGCAGCGCGGTACCCGTGCCGCAGATCCTGCTGCTGCACGAGGACGAGGCCCTGCTGGGCCGCGCCTTTTACGTGATGGAGATGCTGGACGGTGAGGTGCATTGGGACCCGCGCCTGAAGGAGCATTCGCCGGCGCAGCGCGCGGCGATCTTCGATGCCATGAATGCCACCATCGCCGCGATTCACAGCGTGGACCTCGATGCCCAGGGCCTGCGCGACTACGGTGCACCGGGCAACTACTACGACCGCCAGCTCGGCCGCTGGACCAAGCAGTACCGCGCCTCCGAGTTCAAGGAGGCACCCTGCGAAGCGATGGAGCGCCTCATCGAATGGCTGCCCGCCCATGCGCCGGCACCCGAGAGCGTGCAGACCCGGCTGGTGCATGGCGATTACCGGCTCGACAACCTGGTGTTCGAACGCGGCAGCCCACGCGTCATCGGCGTGCTGGACTGGGAGCTCTCCACCCTGGGCGATCCGCTGGCCGACTTCGCGTACCACGCCCTGGCCTGGGTGGCGCCGCCGGGTCCGATGCGCGGCCTGGCTGGCGTCGACCTCGCGGCGGCGGGCATTCCCAACCTGGCCGAGTACTGCGCGCGCTACGAGCAGCGCAGCGGGCTCAAGGTGGCTGGCCGCTGGAACTTCTACTTCGCCTACAACCTCTTCCGTCTGGCCGCCATCATGCAGGGCGTGGCGGCGCGCGCCCGCTTGGGCACGGCCAGCAGCGCGCAAGCCGTGGCCCAGGGCGCCCTGGCACCGCAGGTGGCGGCGCTGGGTTGGCAGCTCGCACAACAAGGACTGAATCCATGAACTTCGACACCACCCCGCGCGGCCGCGAGCTCTGGGCCCGCGTGGACACCTTCATGCGCGAACGCATCGAGCCCCAGGAGCAGGCCGCGCGCGAGGAACTGGCCGCCAACACGGCCGCAGGCAAGCGGTGGACGCCGCTGCAGACCATCCAGACCCTGAAGCAGCAGGCCAAGGCCGAAGGCCTGTGGAACCTCTTCTTGCCGGACAGCGACCAGGGTGCCGGGCTGACGAACTTCGAGTACGCCCCGCTGGCCGAACGCATGGGCCATGTGCTCTGGGCCTCCGAGGTCTTCAACTGCAGCGCGCCCGACACCGGCAACATGGAAGTGCTGGCCCGCTACGGCACGCCAGCCCAGCAGGAACGCTGGCTGAAACCCCTGCTCGCCGGCGAGATCCGCTCCGGCTTTGCGATGACCGAGCCCGAGGTGGCCAGCAGCGACGCCACCAACATCGCCACCCGCATCGACCGTGATGGCGACGAGTACGTCATCAACGGTCGCAAGTGGTGGACCAGCGGTGCCGGCGACCCACGCTGCGCGGTTTACATCGTCATGGGCCGCTCCAACCCCGAAGCGGGCAAGCACGAGCAGCAGTCCATGATCCTGGTGCCGGC
>JBDHSJ010000099.1:0-13783 GCA_039808065.1 Burkholderiaceae bacterium
ATCTGGCCGCTCTTCATCATGGCCTTGATGGAGTCATCCACGGCCTTCTTGAAGGCCGGGTCGTCCTTGCGCATCATGATGGCGATCGGCTCGACCGACAGCACCTCGCCGACGATCTTGAAATCGCTCGGGTTCTTGGCCTTGGCGATGTTGCCGGCCAGGATGGAGCCGTCCATCACGAAGGCGTCAGCACGGCCGCTTTCCAGCAGCAGGAAGCTGTCGGCGTGGTCCTTGCCGAAGATTTCCTTGAAGTCCACCCCGGTGGCGCGCTCGTGCTTGCGCAGGGTCTGCACGCTGGTGGTGCCGGTGGTGGTGGCCACGGTCTTGCCGTTCAACTGACCGATGCCGGTGATGCCCGAGTTGGCCTTGACCGCGATGCGCACTTCTTCCACGTAGGTGGTGACGGCAAAGGCCACGTCCTTCTGGCGCGTTTGGTTGTTGGTGGTCGAGCCGCACTCGATGTCCACGTTGCCGTTCTGCACCAGCGGGATGCGGTTCTGCGAAGTGACGGGCTGGTACTTGACGGCGATGCTGTCCATGCCCAGCTGCTTGCGGACGTCCTTCAAAACCAGATCGCAGATCTCGACATGGAAGCCGGTGTACTTCCCGTCACCCAGGGTGAAGGACAGGGCGCCGGAGGATTCGCGCACACCCATGGTGACCGAGCCGCTGTCCTTGATCTTCTTGAGCGTGTCGGCCTGGGCCAGGGAAACCGCGCTCAGGGCCAGCGCCACAGCGCCAAGTCGGAACCAAGTCTTCATGTCGTCTCCTGCATTGAGGGGTTCGGTGGAATCTTGCAACGATAGCGCCAGCCTCCCCGCGCCGAAACGCACCGAGGGTTTTTCAGCGGGCGGGAAACCGCATTTTTCAGGCCGAGGAGCGTGTGGTGAGACTCTCCCACAACGCCGCGGCGGCCGGCTTGACGCGCTTGCGCAACTCTGGCTTCTCGCGGTAGAGACGCAGCGCGATCTGCAGCTCGAACTCGCCCGGCGGCGCGGCGGGCACCAGGCGGCGAGCGCGCAGCTCGCGCTTGACCGAGCTGGCCGGCAGGAAGGCCAGGCCATGGCCCTCGATCGCCATGGCCTTCAGACCCTCGGCCATGTCGGTTTCGTAGCAGGGGTCGAGGTGCAGGGGCACGCCTGCGTCCTTGACGATGATTTCCACCAGCCGGCCCAGGTATGCGCCTTCCGCATAAGCCAGGAAGGGAATCTTCTGGCCCTTGTGGCCGGGCAGGCGAAAGAGCGCCTGCCCTTCCGGGTCGGGCCGGGCGAAGGCGGCCAGGGTGTCGTGGCCCACACTCAGCATCTCGAAACGCTCGGGGTCGAGCTGCAGCGGCTGGCTGGGGTGGTAATAGGCCAGCAGCAGATCGCAATGACCTTCGCTGAGCTGCAGCACGGCGTCGTGCACGTTCAAGGCATTCAGCCGGCTCTTGAAGGGTGCGAGCTGCTTGCGCAGCTCCATCAGCCAGTGCGGAAAGAAGCTGAACGCGAGCGAGTGCGGCACGGCGAACTCGACCATGTCCTGCCCACCGCTCTGGTGGCTGCGCAGCATGTTGCGGGTGGCCTGCAGCTGCGCCAGGATCTCCTGCGCCTGGCCCAGCAGGGTTTCGCCCGCGGGGGTCAGCCGCGTGGGGTAGGAACTGCGGTCCACCAGGTCCATGCCGGCCCAGGCTTCGAGCGCCTGGATGCGGCGCGAGAAGGCCGGCTGGGTGACATGCCGCCCCTGTGCCGAACGCGAAAAGCTGCGCGTTTCAGCCAAGCTGACGAAGTCTTCAAGCCATTTGGTTTCCATGGTCTTTATGGGAATTTGCCTGGATCTGCCACATGCGAGCGTACGCCCCGCCGCGCGCCAGCAGCTCGGCGTGGCGGCCGCGCTCAACCACCTGGCCGGCCTCCAGCACCAGGATCTCGTCGGCGTCGACGATGGTGGAAAGGCGGTGGGCGATCACCAGCACGGTCTTGTTGCGGCCCACGGCGTCGAGCTGCGCCTGGATGGCGCGTTCGTTGTGCGAATCGAGTGCCGAGGTGGCCTCGTCGAAGATCAGGATCGGTGGGTCCTTCAGCAGGGTGCGGGCGATGGCCACGCGTTGCTTCTCACCGCCGGAAAGCTTCAGGCCGCGCTCGCCCACCCGGGTCTGATAGCCCAAGGGTGTGCTGGCCACGAACTCGTGCAGGCGTGCAGCATGGGCAGCCGCCTCGATCTCGGCCGGGCTGGCCCCCTCTTTGGCGTAGCCGATGTTGTAGGCCAGGGTGTCGTTGAAGAGCACGGAGTCCTGCGGCACGATGCCCAGCGCGGCGCGCAGCGAGTGCTGGCTGACCGCGCGGATGTCTTGGTCGTCGATCAGCACGCGGCCGCCCTGCACGTCGTAGAAGCGGAACAGCAGTCGCGCCAGGGTGCTCTTGCCCGAGCCGCTGGGGCCTACCACCGCCAGCTTCTTGCCGGCCGGGATCTCGAAGCTCACGCCCCTGAGCACCGGCCGCGCCGGGTCGTAGGCGAAGTGCACGTCCTCGAAGCGCACGGCGCCACCCTGCACCACCAGGGCCTGCGCGTCGGCGGCATCGGCCACCTCGCGCGGCCTTTCCAGCAGGCCGAACATCTTGTCCAGATCGGTCAGGCTCTGCTTGATCTCGCGGTACAGCACGCCCAGGAAGTTGAGCGGGATGTAGAGCTGGATCATGAAGGCGTTGATCATCACCAGATCACCCAGGCTCAGGCGCCCGGCCACCACGCCCTCGGTGGCGCGCCACAGCATCAGCACCAGGGCGATGGCGATGATGGCCTGCTGGCCGGTGTTGAGCAGCGAGAGCGTGGTCTGGCTCTTCAACTGGGCGCGCCGCAGCGTTTCAAGCGCCTGGTCGTAACGGCGGGCCTCGAAGTCCTCCTGGCCGAAGTACTTCACCGTCTCGTAGTTCAACAGCGAATCGATGGCCTGGGTGTGGGCGGCCGAATCGAACTCATTGAGCTGGCGGCGGAACTTCGTGCGCCACTCCGTCACCGTGATCGTGAAGCCGATGTAAAGCAACAGCGCCACGCCGGTGATGAGGGCGAAGGCCGCGTCGAACTGTGTGGCCAACAGGGTCAGCACCAGCGCCACCTCGATGAGGGTGGGCACGATGCTGTAGAGCGAATAGCTGATCAGCGCGTGCACGGCGCGGGTGCCGCGCTCGATGTCGCGCGTCATGCCGCCGGTCTGGCGCTCCAAGTGGAAGCGCAGGCTCAGATCGTGCAGGTGGCGGAACACCTGCAGCGAAACCTGGCGCGCCGCACCCTCGGTGGCCTTGGCAAAGATCAGCTCGCGCAGCTCGGTGAACAGCGAGGTACACAGTCGCAGACCGCCGTAGGCCAGCAGAAGTCCGAGCGGAATCACGAAGGCCGGGTTGGCCGCTGCGCCGTTGAGCCCGTCCACCAGCCGCTTGAGCAGCAGGGGCACACCCACATTGGCCAGCTTGGCGCCCACCATGAAGGCCAGGGCCAGGGCGACACGCCAGCGGTATTGCCAAAAATAGGGCAGCAGCTTGGCCAGGGTTTGGCGGTCGCGCCGCTGCGGCGGGGGCTCGGTGAGGACGGTTCTGCGCATGAGAGAGGCGGCATTCTCGGACTGCCCGCACAATCCCCGGGTTTCCACCAGGGTCTTGCCCGCCATGAACGAACCGGTCCGCCCCGTCATCGACCCCGCCCACCTGCCCAGCGAACGCGAACTGGTGCTGCGTGTCATCCCCATGCCCGCCGATGCCAACGCCAATGGCGACATCTTTGGCGGCTGGATCATGGCGCAGGTCGACTTGGCCGCCTCGGTGTTGCCCACGCGCCTGACGCGCGGCCGCGTCACCACCGTGGCGGTGAAGGAGTTCATCTTCAAGCAACCCGTCAGCGTGGGCGACCTGCTGAGCTTCTATTCGCGCGTGCTGCGCATCGGCCGCACCTCCATCACCCTGCAGGTCGAGGTGTTCGCCGAGCGCAACCCCGAGAACCCGGAGGTGGTGAAGGTCACCGACGCCGAGCTGACCTTCGTCGCCATCGACGAGCAGGGCAAGCCGCGCGTGTTCAACCACGCTTGATGGCGCAGCTGCTGATCCTGGGCGGCGGTGCCCTGGGCTGCGCCGTGGCGGCCTATCTGGCCGAGCGGCCGGATTGGCGGGGCCGCGTCCAGGTGCTGGAGCGCGACCCGGGCTACGCGCAGGCCTCCTCGGCGCTCTCAGCCGCCTCGATCCGCCAGCAATTCAGCACGCCGCTGAACATCGCGCTCTCGCAGTTCGGCCTGCAGGTGCTGCGTGCCGCCGGGCCGGCGGCCGCGTTGGTCGAACGGGGCTACCTCTACCTGGCCGGGCCCGCACAGGCACCCGCGCTGGCCGCACTGCAGGCCGAGCAGCAGCGCCTGGGCGCCGCGGTGCGGTTGATGGACCGCCGCGCCTTGCAGGCGCGCTGGCCCTGGCTGCAGGTGGCAGACATCGAGTTGGGCGCCTGGGGCGAACAGGGCGAGGGCTGGTTCGATGGCTGGGGCCTGTTGATGAGCCTGCGCAAGCGCGCCCGTGCCGCCGGCGTCGAGTTCCTGCACGGCGAAGCTCACAGCCTGGAGCGCCATGCCGACGGCAGCCTGGCCGCTGTTCACAGCAGCCTCGGTGCCTTGACGGCCGAGCGCTTCGTGCTGGCCTGCGGCGCCTGGTCCGCGCCCCTGGCGGCCACGGCCGGATTGCACATTCCGGTGACGGCGCGGCGCCGCAGCGTCTACGCCTTCCACAGCCCGGAAACCGCCCCGCTGGCGCCGCTGCTGATCGACCCCAGCGGCCTGTGGTTCCGCCCCGAGGGTGAGGCCGGCCAGTTCATCTGCGGCGGCACGCCGCTGGATGACACCGCCGGCCTGCCGCTGGCCCCCGAGGCCCATCTGTTCGAGGAACGGCTTTGGCCCGCGCTGGCCGCGCGCGTGCCCGGCTTCGAAACCCTGCGCCCCGGCCGCGCCTGGGCTGGCTATTACGAGATGAACGACTTCGACCACAACGGCCTGGTCGGCGCGTTCAACGACTGCCCCAACTTGCTGCTGGCCTGCGGCTTCTCGGGCCATGGCCTGCAGCATGCGCCGGGTGTGGGCCGCGGGCTGGCGGAGTGGTTGGCCACGGGCGGCTACCAGACCCTGGACCTGAGCCCGCTCAGCCCCATGCGCCTGCGGCGCGGTGCGCCTTACCTGGAGCGCAATGTGATCTGAGCCTGCGCGTCGGGCTCAGCGCGGCGACTGGCGCCGGCGCGCGGCGCCCAGTGCCAGCAGGCCCAGACCTGCCAAGGCGACCGTGCCCGGAACCGGAACGACACCGATCTGGGCGTTGGCACCGGCCAGGTTGTCGTACCCAAACCCTTCGCCACTTGGGCCGGCAATGTTCAGGATGGAGCTGAAGCGGACCGAGCTGGCGCTGTCGCCGCCATCCAGGATGTAGCCCAGGAAGGCACCCCTCCCGCCTGCCAGCTCGTGGCTGCCCAGCAGGCTGGCGCCATCGAAGATCTCCAAGACCGCGCCCTCGCTGCCTGTCGCATCCCAGGATTCGCCCCCGAACGCGCGGTTCAGCGCACTGAAAGTGATGCGGACTTGTTGTTCGCCGGCGTTCGTGTACATCGACGCATGGGCTGTGCCGTTGTTGTCCCCGAACACCGCTGGTGGTGCCTCAACCAGATTGCGGAAGTTGTTGTCGGTCAGCCCTTCGCGCTGGATTGACATGCCGTTGAGCGCCACTGGAGCCAGTTGGAAGGATTGGTCGGTGACAAAGCTGGAAAAGTCCTCGCTGAAGCTCAGCCCGCCGACGGCGGCGGTCCAGGCGGTGCGATCGGTGAACCAGACCACGCCGGCCTGCGCCGAGCCCAACAGCGCCAGGCTGAGACCCAGAGACAGCGCGGCTTTTGCCGCAGGACGAAATGCGCTCATGGTCGGTTCCCCCAGTTGAATGGCAATGGGCGCATTGCAGCAAATTCCATGCCGCAACCATCGAAGCCGCCTTGCGCCAAGGACCTAGCCTTCATTGCGGATCTCGGCCGGGCCCGGCCGCTGCGGAGACTGTCAAAACAGCCGACAGCGGAATGAGGTCAGGCGGCTGCACCGACGCCGAGACGCCGCCAGCGTTTGGCCACATGCTCGGCCAGCTGCCGACCCCAAAGCGCATAGCCGGCCGCGCCGGGGTGAAAGCCGTCCTCGGCCATCAGCTCGGCCGCCGCCGCACCGGCCAGGCGGGCGGGGGTGCGCATCAGGCCGCGGTCCAGCTGGTCGCCCAGGGTCTGGGCCAGCAGCTGGTTCAAGAGCTCGGCCTGCGTGCCCAGCACCCAGCGCAGCGGACTGGGCAGCAGGGGAAACTCCTGCATCGGCGGCGCGGCGTTGTGCACCCAGTAGCGCACGCCGGCGCGGGCCACGGCCTCGGCATGCAGGTCCTGCAGCTGCTGCAGGGTGCGCTCGGGCGGCACCTGACGCACCACGTCGTTCACGCCCAGGGCGGTGACCAGCACATCGGCCGGCTGCAGCAGCGTGTCACGCAGATGCTGCAGGGCCTCGCCGCTGGTGTGGCCGGTGCGGGCCAGCAGCTGCCAATGCACAGGCCGGCCGAGTTCCTCGGCCAGGGCGACGGCGAACTGACCGGCCAACGCGTCCGCTTGGTCGCGCACACCCACGCCGGCGGCGGAAGAATCGCCCACCAGCAGCACGCGCAGCGGGGTCGCCTCACGCAAGCGCGCCGGTTTGACCTTGGCACGGCGCGCGCCGGCCGCCTCGGGCAATTCGAGCGCGCGGCGGCGCACCTGCACGGCCTGCCAAAGCAGCAGGGGCAGCAGGGCGACCTTGGCGGTGTTCAGGGCAAGGGCACGGGACATGGCCCGAAGACTAACGACGGCGCGCCAGCACCGCCACCCCGGCCAACACCAAGGCCGTGCCGATCAGCACGGTCGGCGTCAGAGGTTCATCCAGCAAGACCACGCCCATCAGCAGGGTGCTCATCGGGCCCACCATGCCGGTCTGGGCGGCGCGCGCCGCGCCGATGCGCTCGATGCCCAGCATCACCAGAATGACCGGCGCAAAGGTGCAGGCGGTGGCATTCAGCAACGAGAGCCAGAGCACCGGCGCGGGCACGAAGGCCGCCGCGGGCGGGCGCAGCAGCAGGAACTGCAGGATGCACAGCCCACAGGCCACGCTGGTGGCCAGGCCGGTGAGGCGCAGCGCGCCCAGGCGCTTGAGCACCTCGCCGCTGTGCACCAGATAGACCGCATAGCTGAGCGCACTGCCCAGCACCAGGGCCGAACCGATGAGCGTGCTGCGCCCCTCGAAATGCAGCTCCTGCGCGAACACGATCAGGATGCCGGCATAGCTGAGCGCCAGCGCCAGCAGCTGCGCGCGCGTGGCCCGTTGGCCGAGGAACAGCACGCCCATCAGCAGCACCAGCGTCGGGTTCAGATACAGGATCAGCCGCTCCAGCGAGGCGCTGATGTACTGCAGGCCGGCAAAGTCCAGGAAGCTGGCGAGGTAGTAGCCGGTGAAGCCCAGCAGGCCGATGTCGCGCCAGTCGCCACCACTCAGGGCCGGCTTGTCGCGCCCGGCCCACCAGGCCAGCGCCAGGAAGAGCGGCAGCGCCAGCAGCATGCGCCACATCAGCAGGGTCACGGCGTCCACGCCATGGCGGTAGGCCAGCTTGATGATGATGGCCTTGCCCGAGAAGCCGATGGCCCCGAGCAGGGCGCAGGCCAGGCCGATGCGGGCGGCGCGTGCGGAATTCATGGCGGCATTGGACCGCGCGCGGGCGTGCCCATGCTTCTTCATCACAACAATGGCCTTGCCGGCATGGAAAGATGCCGCGCATGAAACCCCTGCTCTTCTTGCTGCTGGCCGGCAGCGCCCAAGCCGACACCCTGTGCAGCTTTGAGCGCGAGGCCCTGCGCGCCCACGCCGGCCGCTACGCCGCCGACGAGCTGCTGGCCACGCTGGCGCGCACGCGTCGCTGGGATCAGGCGGTGCAGGCCCCGCCAGGTGCCACCGAGCTGCAGATCACCCCGCAGGGCGAGGTGCTGCTGAGCCTGCGCTGGCACGAGGCCGGTCGCCTCGAGGACGAGTTCGGACCCGGCTGCCTGCGCTTCGACGGCGCGCGCGTCAGTCTGCACATGCAGCATCTGGGCATGCCGGCGCACAGCCGCTTCACGCGCGTGGCCGGTGCGGACAGCGCCCTCCCCGCGCCCTACGCCGAGCGACTGCTGCGCGGTTGCTTCCGCAGCAGCGGCGGCGAGCGCTGGTGCCTGCAGGGCGATCGCATCGAGATCGGCGGCCAGGCGCGCTCGGTGCGTCTGCTGCTCGACCCGATGGAGCTGCCGCCGGGCGGCAGCGTGTTGGAGGTCACGGGCGAGACCGCGTTCTGGCTGCTGCGCCCGCAGGGCCAGGGCTGGACCGTGCACCGCACCGGCTGGGCCTCGGCGCCCGGCCACCGCCCGCCGGACTGGCGCCGGCCCTGGCAGGTCCTGCGTCCGGAGTAGCCACCGCAGCAGCACGCGCGCCTAGACTGGCCCGCACCATGTCGGCACTGCAACACCTCACCCAAGGCCTGCGCCGCGGCCTGGGCCTGCGCCTGTGGCTGGCCTCGCTGGTGGTGGCCTGCATGGCCCTGATGGCCAGCCTGCAGCTCGGCATCAATGTCTGGATGGGGCGCGACCGCTTTGCGCAGGAGGCGCAGCGCAGTGCGCAGGCTGCCTCGGTGCTGATTGAGGAACGCACGCGCCGCCTGCTGCAGCCCAGCAGCATCGTGGTGCGCCAGATCGGCTTCGACCCCCTCAGCAGTGCGAACGGCCTGGCCGAGCGCCTCAGCCGCAGCTATGTGCTGACGGCCGAGCTGGAGGCCAACCCGCTGCTGGCCGCGCTCTACGTGGGCTACGCGAATGGCGACTTCATCCTCGCCCGCCCCCTGCGCAACGAAGCCGAACGCCAGCAGTTCCAGACCCTGCCCGAGGCCCGCTACCTGCTGCAGAGCATGACCCTGCGCGCCGATGGCCAGGCGGTGGGCCGCTACCACGAACTGGACGCGCAGACCCAGATGCTGCGCACGCGCGAGCTGCCCGATTACCGCTTCGACCCACGCACGCGCCCCTGGTGGGCCGCCGCCCACCAGGCCCAGGGTGTGGCCATCAGCCCGCCTTACCTGTTCTTCACCACCCGCTCGCCCGGCCTGACGCTGAGCCAGCGCAGCCGCGCCGGCCACGCCGTGGTGGGGGCGGACCTGCTGCTCAGCGACCTGTCGCGCACCCTGGGCACGCAGCGCCTCACCCCGGGTACGCAGCTGGCCCTGGTGGATGCCCAGCAACGTGTGCTGGCCTACAGCGAGCCGCACCGCCAGGTGCTGCAGGACGGCGAGCGCCTGAGCCTGGCCGGCCTGGGTGAACTGGGTCAGCGGGCCCTACCCGCGCTGGCCCAGTTGGAGCCCGGCCGCGCCCACACCGTGGAAGAGGCGGTGGAGCCTTGGGTGGGTATCCGCATGCCCTTCGATGTGGGCCTGGGCCCGCACCTGCAGCTGATGGCCGTCACGCCGCTGGAAGACCTGATCGCGCCGGCCCGGACCCGTGCCCACCGCGCGCGCTGGACCGCCGTCGCGCTCGCCCTGCTGCTGCTGCCCATCGGCTGGTGGGCCGGCTCCACGCTGGCGCGCCGCTTGGACCGTCTGAGCCAGCGCACCCAGCGCCTGGTGCGCTTTGATTTCGCCACCACACCGATGCGCCAGTCCCGCGTGCGCGAGGTCAACGAGCTGCACCAGGCCATCGAACACATGGGATGCACCATCGAGGCCTTCCTGCGCCTGAGCCAGCAGATGGCCAGCGAGCCCGAGACCGAGCGCATGCTGCAGCAGGTGCTGGAGCAGCTGGTGCAGGCCACGCATTGCGACGGTGCCCAGGTCTGCTTGTGGGACGCGCATGGCCAGCAGATGCAGCATGCCGCCCAGGCCGGCGGCCTGCTCGCGCCGCTGCCGGAGGCCTTCGCCCACCCGCACCCACCGCGCGCGCTGCCCGCCGGGCGCGAACAGCTGGCGCTGGAGCTGCATGGCCGCGACGGCCGCCTGCAGGGCCTGCTGCTGCTGGAGTTCCCGGCCCATGATGAGCACGAGGACCCGGCCTTCCTGCACTTCGCGCGCCAGCTCAGCGGCATGCTGGCCCTGGCCATCGAAACGCGCCAGCTCATCAAGGCGCAGCGCCAGCTGTTCGACGCCGTGATCCGCCTGATGGCCGACGCCATCGATGCCAAGAGCCCCTACACCGGCGGCCACTGCGAACGCGTGCCCCAGCTCGCCATCGCCTTGGTGGATCGGCTCTGCGCCGAGACCGCCGGCCCCTATGCCAGCTACCAGCTCAGCGAGGCCGAACGCTATGCCTTCCGCCTCGGCGCCTGGCTGCACGATTGCGGCAAGGTCACCAGCCCCGAGCACATCGTCGACAAGGCCACCAAGCTGGAGCTGATCCACAACCGCATCCACGAGGTGCGCACCCGCTTTGAGGTGCTGCACCGCGACGCCACCATCGCCCAGCTGCGCGGCGAGCTCACGGCCGAGCAGTTGAACGAGCGCCACGCCCAGCTGCAGCAGGACTTCGCCTTCGTGGCCAGCTGCAACGTCGGCGGCGAGTTCATGGCCGATGCCGCCATCGAGCGCCTGCGCGCCATCGCCGCGCAAACCTGGCAGCGCCACTTCGACGACCGCCTCGGCCTTTCCGCCGAGGAAGCGCGCCGCCTGGAAGAGGCCCGCCCCGAGGCCCCTGCCCTGCCCGCCACCGAGCCCCTGCTGGCCGACCGCCCCGAGCACATCGTGCCCTGGGGCGCCCAGCGCCCGCCGGTGGCCGCCGCCGACCCGCGCAACCGCTACGGCTTCGACATGCAGCTGCCCGCACACCAGCAGAACCAGGGCGAGCTGCACAACCTCAGCGTGCGCCGCGGCACGCTGACGGACGAAGACCGCTTCAAGATCAACGACCACATCGTGCAGACCTACATCATGCTGAAAGGCCTGCCCTGGCCGGCCGATCTGCAGCGCGTGCCCGAACTGGCCGCCACCCACCACGAGAAGCTCGACGGCCAGGGCTACCCACGCAAGCTGGGCGCGGAGCGGCTCAGCGTCGAAGACCGCGTCATGGCCCTGGCCGATGTCTTCGAAGCCCTGACCGCCGCCGACCGCCCCTACAAAGCCCCCAAGACCCTCACTGAGACCCTGAAGATCATGGCCCTCATGTGCAAGGACCGGCACCTGGACGCCGAGCTGTTCCGCTACTTCCTGCACAGCCGGCTGTGGGACGAGTTTGCGACGCAGTTCATGCAGCCCGGGCAGCGCGATGCGGTGGATGTGGCGGCCATCGAGGCCCTGTTGCCCCAAGCCGCCACCCACTGAGCCCATGCCATCCATCGACCCCAACCAGATCCGCGACTGGCACGCCCATGTCTACTTCGACGCCGCATGCCGCGAGCGCGCCTGGGCACTGCGCCAGCGCATCGCCGCCGAGCTGGGCGAGCGCGTGCGCATCGGCCGCCTCAACGAAGGCCCGGTGGGCCCGCACCCGCAGGGCAGCTACGAGCTGGAGATCGCCCCGGCACAGTTCAGCTTCGTGCTGAGCTGGCTGGTGCTGAACCATGGCGGCCTGGACCTCTTCATCCACCCCAACAGCGACGACAGCCTGCGCGACCACCGCGACAGCGCGCTGTGGCTGGGGCGGGTGCATGAGCTCAAACTGGATGCGCTGAACGAATGAGCCCGCGCACCGCCCAGTGCAGTTGCGGCCAGCTTCGCATCACCGTGCAGGGCGAGCCACGCGTCGTCGGGCTTTGCCATTGCCTGGCCTGCCAGCGCCGCACCGGCTCGGTCTTCGCCGCCCTGGCCGCCTTTGCGGGGCCTTATCACGTGCAGGGCCAGGCCCGCGAGTTCGTGCGCCAGGGCGACCAGGGCGCGCGCTTTCGCTTCCGCTTCTGCCCGGTCTGCGGCACGAATCTCTTTCATACCGAAGAAGGAGTGGACAGCGGCTCGGTCAGCGTTGCCATCGGCGGCTTTGCCGATCCTTCGTTCCCGGCACCGCAGTTCTCGATCTATGACAGCCGGCGCCATGGCTGGGTGCAGTTGCCGCCGGGCTGCCAGGCGTTTGACAAGGATCCAAGCTGAGACCGAACCCCGCATGACAGCCCACCTGCCCCGAACCGGCGCTCCGCTGAGCGCCATCGACAGCCCCGCCCTGGTCGTCGACCTCGACGCGCTGGAACGCAACATCGCCACCCTGGCGGCCTTCGCCCGCGTGCGCGGCCTGCGCCTGCGGCCGCACGCCAAGATGCACAAATGCGCGGCCGTGGCGCGCCTGCAGCTGCAAGCCGGCGCGGTGGGCCTGTGCGTGCAGAAGACCAGCGAGGCCGAGGCCTTGGCGGCAGCGGGCATCGATGACCTTTTCATCAGCAACGAGGTGATCGACCCCGCCAAGCTGGCCCGTGTGGCGGCGCTGGCACAGCGCGTAAAACTGGCCATCGCGGTGGATTCGCTGCTCGGTGTGCAGCGCCTGGCCGAGGCCCTGCGCGCGGCCGCCAGCACGTTGGACGTGTTCGTCGAAGTTGACGTGGGCCAGGGTCGCTGCGGCGTGGCGCCCGAGCAGGCTGGCGCCCTGGCCGCCGCGCTGCGCGCTGCCGGTCTGCGCTTTGCCGGCCTGCAGGCCTACCAGGGCAAGGCCCAGCATCTGCGCAGCCCGGCCGAGCGCGCGGCCGCGATTGAGCAGGCTGCGGCGGCCGTGCGCACCGCCCTGGCCAGCCTGGAGCGCCTGGGCCTGAGCTGCCCGCTCGTCACGGGTGCGGGCACCGGCAGCTTTGTGCACGAGGCCGCCAGCGGCCTGTGGGGCGAGCTGCAATGCGGCAGCTACGCTTTCATGGACCGCGATTACGCCGACAACCAGGTCGATGCGGGTGCGCCACGCTTCGAGCAGGCCCTGTTCGTCAAGAGCCAGGTCATCAGCCGCGCGGCCGAGCATGCGGTGCTGGACGCCGGCCACAAAAGCCATGCCATCGATTCCGGCCTGCCGCGCGTCTGGGGGCCGAACTGGAGCGTGCAGAACGGCGGCGACGAGCACTGCATCCTGCGCGGCACCGGGCTGCCCGACTTGGGCGACACCGTGTGGCTGGTGCCCGGCCATTGCGACCCGACCGTGAACCTGCACGCGCATTTGGTTGCCGTGCGCGGCGGGCTGGAGCAAGGGCACGTCGCGGCCGTCTGGCCGGTCGACGCGCGCGGCTGCGTCAGCTGAGGGACTGGGTCAGCAGGCTCTTGGCCAGCACCTCGGGCGGCAGCAGCATGGCGCCGCTCATCAGCTCGGTGTGGCGCAGGCTCAGCTCGCGCTCGGCCTGGCCCGCTTCACGCACCTTGGCATGCCAGGTCACCTCGGCGCCAGCCTGCGTGGCATGGCGGGAAACGATCCACACCGTGCACTCGCAGGGCGAGCCGGTTTTCGGGTGCCCCATCGACAGTTCGACATGTTCCATGTTGGCCTCGTCAGGCTGCGGATGGGTTCCGTTCTAACCCATCGTCGCGCTTCTGTACATGCGTGGCCCGCGAGCCGGCACACTGCCCACCCCTTCTTCGTCTTCGATCGCAGCCATGTCCATGAACCGCGCCCAGGCACTCACCGCCCTGTTGGGCTTGCCCTTGCTGGCACAGGCCAGTGCAAGCGATGAAGCGACCCACATCCTGCTGAAGTCCCTGGCCGACCGCTGGGACCAGGCCATCGTCGCCAAGGACCGCGCCGCTATCGAAGCCAATATGGCCGCGGACTTCCGCCA